>DATFRW010000018.1:0-18151 GCA_035262945.1 Solirubrobacteraceae bacterium | reverse complement strand
GCGATCCTGCGCTTCGCCCACCGCGGCGGCGTCGAGCGCCACCTCGTCGAGCTTGCCGAGCAATCGCTCGAGGCCCTCTCGCGGGCCAGCGGCGAGACCATCAACCTCGCGGTGCCGGCCCCCACCGGCGTCGACCACCTCGCCCAGGTCGACGGCATCCACTTCCTCGGTGCGGGCCAGTGGGTCGGGCGTCGCGTCGACTACGACCGCACCGCCAACGGCAAGGTCTTCTTGGCCTTCGGCGCGGCCGACCCCCCACCGGGGCGGCCCGCGCTGGAACGGGAGCTCGAAGGCGTGCGGCGCGACGGCTATGCGACCGCCATCGACGAGCTCGAGGACGGCCTGAGCGCGATGGCCGCGCCGGTCCACGGACCGGCGGACAACGTGATCGCCGCGCTGAGCATCTCCGGCCCCACGCTGCGCCTCACGCGCGAGCGGGTGGCCGAGCTCGCGCCGGCGCTGTGCGACGAAGCGCGGGCGCTGTCCGAGCGCCTGCAGACCACCAACGGGAAGCGAGCCGCATGACGCACGAGGAGATCCTGCAGCAGCTCTACGACGACACGCTCGTCGGCAAGGCGCCGGAGGTGCGCGAGGCCGTGGAGCAGGGCCTCGAGGACGGCCTCGAGCCCGAGCGCATGCTGTTCGACGCGCTGATCCCGTCGCTGGAGGAGGTCGGCGCGCGCTTCGAGCGCGGCGACTACTTCGTGCCCGAGATGCTCATCGCCGCCCGGGCGATGCAGGGCGCGCTCGACATCCTGCGCCCGCTGCTGGCCGAGACCGACGCCAACCAGGTCGGCACGTTCCTCATGGGCACGGTCAAGGGCGACGTCCACGACATCGGCAAGAACCTCTGCAACATCATGCTCGAGGGCGCCGGCTTCACCGTGGTCGACCTCGGCGTGAACGTCGCGCCCGAGAAGTTCGTCGAGGAGGTCGAGCGCGTCGAGCCCGACATCGTCGGCTTCTCCGCCTTCCTCACCACGACGATGCCGATGTTCAAGGCGAACATCAACGCGCTCGAGAAGGCCGGGATGCGCGACCGGGTGATCGTCATGGTCGGCGGCGCGCCGGTGACCCAGGAGTACGCCGACGCGGTCGGCGCCGACGGCTACTCCGCCGACGCCTCCTCCGCGGTCAAGAAGGCCAAGGAGCTCATCGAGCTGCGGCGCGCCGGCGTCGCCGCGTAGCGGGCCATGTACACGGAGCTGCGGTCACGCACGAGCGCCGTCGTCATCGGGCACGACCGGCCGTTCTGCGTCATCGGCGAGCGCATCAACCCGACGGGGCGCAAGCGCTTCGCCGAGGAGTTGCGCGGCGGCGACCTCTCGACGGTCGGCGCCGACGCGCTCGCGCAGGTGAACGCGGGCGCGGACATGCTCGACGTCAACGCCGGGATCCCGCTCGTCGACGAGTCCGAGCTGCTGAAGGACATGCTCGGCGCGGTCGCGTCGCACGTGGACGTCCCGATCTGCATCGACTCGTCCGTGATCGAGGCGCTCGAGGCCGGGCTGTCGGTCTACGAGGGCAAGGCGCTCGTCAACTCGGTGACCGGCGAGGACGACCGGCTCGAGGAGATCCTCCCGCTCGTCGCGCGCCACGGCGCCGCGGTGATCGGCTTGGCCAACGACGAGACCGGCATCCCCGAGACGCCGCAACAGCGCCTGGAGATCGCGCGCAAGATCGTCTCGGCGGCGGGCGATCACGGTGTCCCGCCCGAGGACGTCGTCATCGACCCGCTGGCCATGACCGTCGGCGCGGCGACCGACGCCGTGACCGTCACGCTCGAGACGATCAGCCTCATCCGCGACGAGCTCGGCGTGAACATGTGCCTGGGCGCGTCGAACGTGTCGTTCGGGCTGCCGCGCCGCACGGTGCTGAACGCGGCGTTCCTGCCGATGGCGATGGCCGCCGGGCTGACGAGCGCGATCATGAGCTGCGCCGACGAGGTCATCTCCGCGGTGCGAGCCGCCGATCTGCTGCTCGGCCACGATGAGTGGGGCACGCGCTGGATCGCCGAACATCGGGCGCGGGAGGCCGCCGCGTCGTGAGCGCGGTGCCCGAGCCCCCGCCGGACGAGCCGCTCGCCCAGGCCGACGGCGCCGAGCGCGTGCTCCTGCGCTTCCTCCCGGACGGCACCGAGGTGCGGGTGCCGAGCGGGACGCCGATCTTCGACGCGGCGAGCTGGAACGGCATCGCGATCGACTCGACCTGCGGCGGCCACGGCACCTGCCGCAAGTGCAAGGTCCAGGTCGTCCGCGGCGAGGCGCCGGTGAGCTCGGTCGACCCGCGCGCGTTCAGCACGCAGGAGCTGCACGACGGCTGGCGGCTGGCGTGCCGGGCGCCGGCGCGCGAGGACCTCGTCGTCCACGTGCCGCCGCTGCAGACGCGCCCGAAGGCGGCGCTGGCGGGCGTCGGGCGCCACGTGATCCTGCGCCCTGCCGTGCAGAAGCGCTACGTCGAGCTCGACGAGCCGACGCTCGAGGACCAGCGCTCCGACGTGCAGCGGCTCCTCGACGCCATCGACGACCTCGAGCCGCACGTCGGGCTGGAGGTCGTGCGCAAGCTCGGCGGCGTGCTCCGCGCGGCGGACTTCAAGGTGACGGTGGTGATCGCCGACGAGGAGCTCGTCGACGTCGAGCCCGGCGACACCAGCGCGCGCCGCTACGCGCTGGCCTTCGACCTCGGCACGACGACCGTGGTCGGCACCCTGCTCGACCTCGAGTCGGGCCAGCCGATGGCGGTGCGCTCCATGCTCAACCGCCAGCAGCCGTTCGGCGGCGACGTCATCTCGCGGATCTCGGCGACCATGCTCGACCCGGACGCGCTGGGCGAGCTGCGCTCGCGGGCGCAGGCGACCCTGCACGACCTCGCTGTCGAGGCCTGCGAGGAGGCGGGCGTCGCGCCGGACGAGGTCTACGAGATCACCGTCTGCGGCAACGTGACGATGATGCAGCTCGCGCTGGGGATCGACCCCGAGCCGCTGTCGATGGCGCCCTTCATCGTCGCGTCACACGAGCTGCCGCCGGCGCTGGCGACCGACTTCGGCGTCGGCGTGCACCCTCGGGCGCCGGCGTTCGTCTTCCCGTCCCTGGGCGCGTACGTGGGCGGCGACATCGTCGCGGGCCTGCTCGCGACGGGTCTGGCGCGCGACCGTCGCACCCGCCTGTTCATCGACGTGGGCACGAACAGCGAGATCGCCCTGGGGTCCAACGAGCGCGTGCTGGCCACCGCCGCGCCGGCCGGTCCCGCGTTCGAGGCCGCGCAGATCCGCTGCGGGATGCGCGCCGCCGAGGGCGCGATCGAGGGCGTGCGGATCGAGGACGGCGAGGTCTCGCTCCAGGTCATCGGCGACGTCGAGCCGCGCGGGCTCTGCGGGTCCGGGCTGGTCGACTGCGTGGCCGAGATGGTGCGCGCCGGCCTGCTCGACCATTCGGGCCGGTTCGCCGACGAGGGCCTGTCGCCGCGCTTCGCGAAGATCGGCGAGGAGCGGGTGTTCAAGCTCACCGACGACGTCTACCTCTCGCAACGCGACGTGCGCGAGCTGCAGTTCGCCAAGGCGTCGATCGCCACCGGCTGGACGATCCTGCTGCGCGAGTTCGGCCTGGAGCCCGGCGACATCCAGCAGGTGCTGCTCGCCGGCAGCTTCGGCTCCTACCTGTCGCCCGCGAGCGCCGTCCGCATCGGGCTGGTGCCGGCGCTGGCGCTTCCGCGGATCGTGTCGGCGGGCAACGTGGCCGGCGAGGGGTCGAAGATCGTCGCGCTCAGCCACCGCGAGCGGGCCGAGGCGCGGTCGATCGTCCGCGAGGTCGAATACGTCGAGCTCTCGGGGCGCGCCGACTTCAACGACCTCTTCATCGAGCAGCTCGCGTTCCCGGGATGACTGCGGCGGTCGTCGCCTGCGGCGCCCTGGCGCTCGACGTGCGGCGGGTCGCGCGGCGGCGCGGGTGGGCGGTCGACGTCTACCCGGTGCCGGCGCTGCTGCACAACCGCCCCGAGCGGATCCCCGCCGCGGTCGCGCGGCTCGCGGACGAGCTAGGCGAGCGCTACGACCGCGTCGTCGTCGCGTACGGCGACTGCGGCACGTACGGCGGGCTCGACGGCTTCGAGCGCCTGCGCGGCGAGCACTGCTACGACGTCTATGCCCGCGACGAGGTCGCGGCCGCGATGGCCGACGAGCCGGGCACCTACTTCCTCACCGACTTCCTCGCGCGGACGTTCGAGCACACGGTCGTGCGCGAGCTCGGCCTCGACCGACATCCCGAGCTGCGCGACGCGTATTTCGGCGGGTACCGCAAGGTCGTGTGGCTGGCCCAGCGGCGCACCGCGGCGGGCGAGCGCGCCGCCCAAGGGGCCGCGGAACGGATCGGTCTGCCGCTCGAGGTGCGCGACGTCGGCGACGCGCGGTTGGAGCGCGAGCTCGAGCGGCTGGTTCCCGCGGGCGCGCGATAGGGTCGCGCGATGTCCAACCCCCCGCGCCGGATCGTCACCGGCCACGATGCCTCGGGGAAGTCCGTCGTCCTCTCGGACGCCCCCACGCCGAAGACGCTCGACGTCGGCACCGCCGCCTTCCACGAGCTGTGGATCACCGACCAGACGCCGGTCGAGATCGATGCCACCGAACCGGAGACCACGGACCGCCCGGTGCGGACGCCGCCGCCCGCCGACGGCGTGCTCGTGCGGTTCACCGAGCAGGAGGCGGGCGCCGTGTCGCCGATGCATCGCACCGAGACTCTGGACGTCGGCATCGTCCTCGACGGCGAAACGTGGCTCCTGCTCGACGACGGGTCCGAGACGCGCGTCGGCCAGGGCGACGTCGTCGTCCAGCGGGGCACCAACCACGCCTGGGCCAACCGTTCCGACCGCCCCGTGCGGATGGTCTTCGTGATGGTCGACGGGACGATCACCGACGACCTGAAGGCGACGACGGGGCCGCTGGAGTTCTTCGACCAGGTCCTCGGGTAGCCGCGGCCCGGGGGCGCCGCAATGGGCGCCCCCGGCCGGTAGCGCTATCGCTGGGCCTTGGACCCGAGGTAGGTGCCGGCGGCCAGCCGCTGTGCCGCGGTCGCGCTGCTCACCCGCTGGTTGCCGGGCGACAGGCTCGTCTCGGTCACCGCCTGCTTCGTGAAGCCGAAGGTCGCCAGCGCCGTGGCTGCCGCATCCGACATCTGGTCGAACGCCGTGTCGTTGAGGTTCGTGATGTCGTCACAGGCCTGGTGGTAACAGGGGTCGAACGCCAGGTTGGCAACGCCGCCGAACACCGCCGCCTGCGCGGCCGTCTTGATGCCCTCCGCGCCGGTGAACAGGCCGCCGGCGGGCGCGCCGCGAGCGATGAACGGGCCATAGTCGGATCGGCCGTCGAAGGCCGTCGGCGCCGTCGCCAGGCCCTGGCTCGCGAACCACTGCAGGAACACCTGCTCGATCTCGGCCGACCCTGCCGGGCCCGCGGTCGGCGTGTCCGACCCGTCACCGTCGTACACGAAGCGCACGAAGTTCGGCGACGCGATCATGTCGTGGTTGAGGTTCAGCATGATCTTGCCGAACTCCGCGTCGGACAGGCTCTGGACGTAGAACGTCGAGCCGAGGAGGTTCAGTTCCTCAGCGCCCCACCAGGCGAACCGGATCGTGTTGCGCGGCCGCAGGTTCTGCTTGGCGACCTGGATCGCGGACTCGAGGTTGTACGAGGAACCTGACCCGTTGTCGTTGATGCCCGGGCCCTCGAGACGCGAGTCCAGATGCGATCCCTGGACGACCACGCGGTTCGGGTCGCCGCCGGGAGTGTCGGCGAGCACGTTGTACGTCTCGCGGATCTCGGACTCCGTGGAGGTCGCGACGCGCAGCGTGAGCCCCGTGGCCGCCTGGCCCGCGAGCTCTTGGCCGATCGACTGCAGCGTGCCGACCACCGGGATGTTCTGGCCGGGGGTGCCGAGCGTGCCGTTGAGCGGGCCGGCGATGTTGTTGTAGATGACGACCGCCGACGCTCCCACGGCCTGGGCGTTGGTGGCCTTGATCTTGAACGTGCAGCTGCCGCGCTGGATCAGCGCGACGTTGCCCGCCGTGAAGCCGGCGAAGTCAGCCCCCTCGCAGCCGGCACCCGGTGCGCCACCCTGATCGGTCACGTGGGTGGTCAGCGCGGTCGCGTCGCCCGAGCCCGAGTACGTCATCGTGGAGAACTCCTGGTCGGCCCCCGCGACGAAGGTCCTCGGGTTGGGCGAGATCCTCTGGAAGCTCGGCGTGGCAAGCTCCTGGAAGAACGCGAAGTCGAACGGCTGCACGACGGGGTTGTAGCCCGCCGCCCTGAGCTGGCCTACGACGTAGTCGACGGATTGCTGGTACCCCGGGGTCCCCGAGGCGCGGGTATTGCCGTTGGCGCTGGCGATGTTCTGCAGCGCCTGCTGATGGCGCTGCATCCCCTGGACCGTGATCGCATCGCGCAGCTTGGCCGCCTGACCGCTCGGCGTGTTTGCTCCGACGGCGGTCGCGACAGGAACCAGTCCGAATGCCGCGGCGCAGATCGCGGCGGCTGCGAGACGAAAGGCACGCACCACTTGCTCCCTCCTACGTTGGACGAGGGCGCAAACCTACATTTCGTCGGAGAGGCGCTCCCGAGGTTGGCGCAGCCGAACTAGGCGCCGCGCGGGACGACCATGACCGGGCACGACGAGCTGCGCAGCAGCCGGGTCGCCACGCTTCCGACGAACACGGAGCCGATCGGCCCATAGCCGCGCGAGCCGACGACGAGCAGGCCGAGCTTCTGCGACTCCTCGGCGAGCACGGCCGCGGGGTCGCCTTCGCGCAGGCGCGCCGTGACCTCCTGTCCCATGCCGAGCTCGTTGACGGCCTTGTCGAGGTCGCGGGAAAGGTCGGCCCTCAGCTGCTCGTTGACGTTCGCGACGGCCTGACCGGCGCCGACCGGCAGGTTTCCGAACGCGACTCGCTGGTGCACGGCGATCACGATCAGCGGGCCCTTGTTCGCGCTCGCGATGCGCGCGGCGAAACCGAGCGCGTCGGAGGCCTCGGCCGAGGCGTCGAACCCGGCGCCGATCGCTCCGAGCCCGAGCGGCTGGCGCGCCGCGAAGCCCGCCGGCGCGACGACGATGGGACACGGCGCGCCCGACAGCAACCGCTGCGCGACGCCGCCGGGCATCACCCGGCCGATCGCGCCCCGGCTCGACGAGCCGAGGACGATCGCGGCGACGTTCCGCTCCGAGGCCGCGGCGTGGAGCGCCGCGGCCTCCGAGCGATTCCCGACGAGCTCGAGGCGGGGCGGCTCCGCGTCGCCGAAGTACGCGCGGGCCTGGCGCGCGGACGCCTCGGCGACCTCGCGCACCAGCTGCTCGCGCTCGCCCTCCGAGAGGAGGCTCTCCAGCTCGCGATACGGGTGCGCATAGAGCAGCGCCGGTCGTGCATCGAGCGCAGGCGCGATCAGCGCCGCGACAGCCATCGCGTCCGCGGCCCTGCTCGAGCCGTCCACACCGATGAGCACCGTCCTCGCCATCATCGGCCCATTTGTACCGTGCCGCCGCCAGGCGGCGCGCGCCCGCCCTGTGCCAAGGTGATCGAGTGCCCTCGCCACACACCCAGATCAACCTCGACGACGTCGAGGACGTCGCACCCGCGAACGGCTTCGGCCATCGCTGGCAGGCGCGCGTGGCGCGGGTGGCGCTCGACGCCGAGCAGACCGGCGTCAGCCTGTTCCGGCTTCAAGCGGGGAAGCGCTCGCCGTTCTCCCACCGCCACCGCACCGACGAGGAGACCTACGTGATCCTCAGCGGCTCCGGCCGGGTCAAGCTCGACGACGAGCTGTTCGACGTCCGCCCCCTCGACGCCGTCAGGGTCGCGCCGGACGTCGCACGCGCGTTCGAGGCCGGGCCGGAGGGCCTGGAGTTCCTCGCCTTCGGCTCGCATCACGAGGCCGACGGCGTGCCGGTGGACGACCCCTGGGTCGCCTAAGGGCTCCCCGCCGCGAACGTGTCACACGCGGCGGGCCTGCCCTGCTCGTATCCCACCGTGAGCCAGTGCTGGCGCTGGGCCGAGGAGCCGTGCGTCCAGGTCTCGGGCGTGATGGTGCCCGTGGCGCCGCGCTGCTGGAAGTCGTCGCCCACCACCGCCGCCGCATTGAGCGCGTCCGCGATGGCCGCGCTGCTGATCTCACC
This sequence comes from Solirubrobacteraceae bacterium, assembly GCA_035262945.1. Classification (GTDB taxonomy): domain Bacteria; phylum Actinomycetota; class Thermoleophilia; order Solirubrobacterales; family Solirubrobacteraceae; genus JAOPZW01. Next base: position 9,998 of record DATFRW010000018.1, on the reverse strand, counting down.
GCGCTGGTAGCTCGAGTGCATCCAGACGCCGGAGAAGCAGTCGGCCTGCAGTTCGACACGCACCGATCGCGCGTTCGTCCCCGCGGGATCCTGCTGGTTGGCCGCCGCGACCCGGTGCGAGATGCCCAGCAGCAGCTGCACGTGATGGCCGACCTCGTGGCCGACGACGTAGGCCTGCGCGAAGTCGCCGAGCCGGACGCCCACCTGCCGGGAGAGCGCATCGAAGAAGCGGATGTCGAGGTACACGCCGTGGTTGGCGCCGCAGTAGAACGGGCCGACCTGCGCGCTCTGGGTCCCGCACGCCGTGTGCACCTCGTCGCGGAAGATCGTGAGCCGAGCCGGGGTGTACTGGATGCCCGCGTCCGCGAATTCCCGAGTCCACATCGCCTGGATGTCGTTGAAGACCGCCGTCAGGAACGCCCTTCCGCCGCTGCCGCTGGCCGAGACCGGATGCTTCGTCGCCTCCGTGGCGGCCGGCACCTGCGGCAGACGCTCGATCGCGTTGCCCTCGATGTCGGGGGCCTGTTGGCCATCGCCGGTGCCGGTGGTCGCGGTTGCCGTGGCGGTGGCGGCGGTCGTCGACGAGGAGTTCGAGGACCCGCACGCGGTAAGGAGAACCGCGAGACACGCAGCCAGCGCGAGCGCGGCGATCCCGCGCACCGCCATCAGATCGGGTATCGGAGGATCGCGGCGAGCGTTACGTTGCCCGGCACGTCGGCCTTGCGGACGGCCAGGACGCGGCCGCCGGTGAGCAGGACGCGCCGGGCGATCTCGTCGACGACGCCGTAGCTGGCGGCGTCGTCCTCGGCGAACGACACGGCGCCGGTCGTGTCGTCGACGTACCCGGGCACCTTCTCGTCGATGTCGACGAGCAACGTGTCGACCGCGCCCTGGGTCGCCGCGCGGGCGACCGTCGCGACGTCGCCGGACGCGCGGCCGTCCGACGACAGCGCCGCGAAGCGCTCGCGGACCGCGGCGGCCTCGCGCGCGTAGATGTCGTCGAGGACCGCCCGTGCCTCGTTGGCGAGGTCCAGGTCGGTCTTCGTCTCCGGGTTGCCCGGGAGCCCGGTGTCGACGAGATGCGGGTAGCTGTTCACCGACCTGTAGATGGCGCCCAGCGGCTCGGCGGCCGCGAGGATGAGCGGGAGCTCGAGCCCGGTGAGCACGCCGCGCAGCGCATGGTCGACCTTCCGCGCGTACTGGCGCAGCCTGACCTTCTGGCCCTCGGAGCCCTGCAGGCGCCGAATGGGCGCGCGCTCGCTGATCGACGCCTTGCCCGCGGCGCTCGCGGCGTCGGACGGAAGTCCGGGGACATCGACGGTGAACGGCGAGCCCTCGCGGGTGACCTCGACGAGGCGGACCGACCCGGCCGCGAGCGCCAGCACGAACGCCGCCTGCGGGAAGGTGACGGCGCGCAGCAGCGGCTTGACGTAGAAGCGGTCGGCGACCTCGACCTCGCTCGTCAGGCGGTTGGGCAGGCGGAACGTGCGCACGCTCGCGGGCGTGGCGAAGACGGCAAGGCTGTGCGCCTGCTCATTCCAGAACTCGTCGTCGTCGATGAGATCGTCGAGCGACTCGCCGATCTCCAAGACCGCGCGGCGGTCGGCGTCAGCGGCCTGCATCTGCTCGGCCGCCGCGGAGGCGAGGTTTTTGAGCTCGATCCGGTCGGCCTGCGCCTCCTGCGGGAGCGGGTTCGTCGCGAGGTAGATCGAGACGCACCAGGGCTCGCGCGCCTCGAGCAGCCGCTCGAGGTCCGACCGCGTGGGGATGTCCGTGTGGAGGGTCACCGGCTTAGGGCGCGGATGCTATCTAGGTACGGGCCGGCGCCCCGATCTCCTTGAGCCTCGCCATGTCGGGGTCGAAGCGCGGCTCGGTCACCACGGTGACGGGGTGGTCGCCACGCGCGCTGTGCACAGCGAGCGCCGTGCCCGGCTCGGAGAGCCGCGCCGGGAGGTAGCCGTAGAGGATGCTCTCCCCCAGCGTCGCGCCGTAGCCCGCGCTCGTGACGTAGCCCACCGGGTCGGCGCCGTCGAGCAGCGGCTCCTTTCCGACCAGCATGACGGCGGGGTCGTCGGTGACCATGCAGCACAGTCGCCGCTGCGCGCCGTGCTCGGCGGCGCGCGCCGCCGCAACGCGGCCGATGAAGTCCGCGTCCTTGTTCAGGCGCACCAACCAGCCGAGGCCCGCCTCGTACGGGTCGTGCTCCTCGTCGATGTCCTGGCCCCAGAGCCGGTAGCCCTTCTCGAGGCGCAAGGTGTCGTAGGCGCCGCCGCCGCAGGCCACCGCGCCGACGTCGCGCCCCGCCGTCCAGAGCGTGTCCCAGAGCGCGCGGCCGAACTCGGACGGCGCGTAGATCTCCCATCCCAGCTCGCCGACGTAGGACACGCGCAGCGCGCGGCAGGGCACGTGGCCGACGTGCAACTCGAACGCCCGCATGTACGGCGCCATCAGGTCGTCGGCCGTGGACGCGCCGACGAGGTTGCGCGCCGCCGGCCCCCACACGCCGACGCAGCACAGCGCCGAGCTCAGGTCGGTGAGGACCACCGAGCCGTCGCCCGGCAGATGCCGGCGCATCCACGCGATGTCGTGCCTGCCGACCGCGCCGCCCGTGACCACCCAGAAGCGATCGTCCCCCAGGCGCGTGATCGTGAGGTCGCACATGATCCCGCCCCGCGGCGAGAGCATCGCGGTGTAGACGATGACGCCGGCCGGCTTGTCGACGTCGTTGGCCGCCAGCCGCTGCAGGAAGGCGAGCGCGCCCGGCCCGCGCACCTCGACCTTCGTGAACGGCGTCAGGTCGAAGATCCCCGCCCGCTCGCGGCACGCGCGATGCTCGGCCTGCACGATGGGCGACCAGTAGCGCCCGGCCCACTCGTCGTGCGGGAGCACTTCGTCGCCGGTCAGCAGCGCGCGGTTGGCCTCGTACCACTGCGGCCGCTCCCAGCCTGCGCTCTCGAAGAGCTCGGCCCCGAGATCGCGCTGGCGCTCGTAGAACGGCGTCGTGCGCAGCCCGCGGACCTGCTCCTGCTGCTGGCGCGGGTGGAGGACGTCGTAGACCTCGCGATAGCCCTGCGCGCCTCGCGCCCGCCAGTACGCCGGAGCGGTCCCGTGGGCATCGAAGCGCTCGGGGTCGCATTCGTGCAGGTCGACCAGCGCGTCGCCGTGCGTCATGAGCTCGGCGAGCGCCCGGCCCGCGCCGCCGGCGTGGGTGACCCAGATCGCCTGCGCGAGCCACAGCCCGCGCGCGGCCGCGCTCTCGCCGAGCAGCGGGAACCCGTCGGGCGTGAACGACATCAGGCCGTTGAAGGCCCGCACGATCTCGACGTCCCGCAGCGCGGGCAGCAGCCGTCCGGCCTCGGCCCGCGCGCTCGCGAAGTCGTCGGGCGTGAACGCCACCTCAGCGGGCTGGACGGGCTCGGCCAGCCGCGGCTCGTGGCGGTAGTTGCCGATCGCGTAGCCGTCGGCGACCTGGCGGAAGTACATCGCGTGGTCCTGGTGGCGCACGATCGGATGCACGACCTCGCGCGTCTCGCCCGCGAGCTCGGGCAGCGGCACCGTGTAGGCGAGCTGATGCTCGACGGGCACGAGCGGCACGTGCAGCCCAGGCGCGAGCCGCGCGACCCGCGTCCCCCAGATGCCGCACGCGATGACCACGTGCTCGGCGCGGATCTCGCCGAGCGCCGTGCGCACGCCCACCGCGCGACCGCCCTCGACGAGCAGCCCCGTGACCTCGCAGTCCCCGACCGCGCGGATCGCATCGCTGCGGCACAGCGCCTCGGCGGCGCGCACCGCCTTGGCGATGCCGTCGTCGGCGACGTGGAGCCCGCCGATGATCGTCGACGGGTCGAGCAGTGGGATCAGCTCGGAGACCTGCGCCGGGTCCAGGAGCCGGGCATCGAGCCCGTAGCCGCGGGCACGCGCCCACCGCCGGTCGAGCTCGGCCCAGCGGTCGTCGGTCGTCGCGACCTCGATGCTCCCGACCGGGTGGAACGCGCCGACCGCGCCGAGGACCTCGACGGTCCACTGCGCAAGGCGCGTCATCGTCCGCGACGGGTTGTGCTGGAACACGAGCCCCGGGGCGTGCGACGTCGAGCCGCCGGTCTCCCACAGCGGCCCCTGGTCGAGGACGACCACGTCCTCCCAGCCCCGGTCGACGAGGTGGTGGGCGACGCTGGCGCCGGCGATGCCGGCGCCAGCGATCACCGCCCGCGCATGCGCGGGTACCCCCTGAGTCACTCCGCCGGGATCTCCCCGTAGACCATGCTGAGGTCCATGCCCTGCCGCCGCCGGTAGATGCGCGAGCCGACGTAGATCACGATCGCCAGGGCGTACATGCAGCCCATGAAGATCAGCGAGCCGCTGTCATTGATGCCGTACACGTCGTCCTGCAGCCACTTGACCAGGCAGAACACGAGGAACGCGATGAAGCAGATCGACGCGAAGGTGATGAGCGGGATGCCGAGCACCTTGTACTTCGCGATCGGCGACGCGTTGTAGATGTCGCGCTTCTTCCACGGCAGCACCGCCGCCGCGATCGCCGAGCCCAGGAACGTCACCGCGATCACCAGCGTGGCGTCGAGCGTGTAGGTCGCGAACGTCGTGTTGTACGCGTAGAGCGCCGCGAGCCCGATCGACGGGATGAGCATGAGCGCCAAGGCGATGAGCGGCACGCCGTTGGAGTTCACGCTCGCGACCTTCTCCGGCAGCACGCGGTCGAACGCCGCCGCGAAGATCACGCGCGTCGACGACAGGAACACGGTGCCGACCCAGCCGAAGAACCACAGCGACAGCACCGCGACCAGGATGAACTGCAGCACCGGACTGCTGAAGAACGACGCCGCGAGCAGGCCCGGATACGGCCACACGCCGGTGGGGATGGTCCCCGCCCAGAACGCGTTGTTGGCCGCGTTGTACCAGTCCCAACCGAACGTCTTGGAGAACAGCAGGAACAGCCCGACCGCGGCGAGCGTCGTCGCCACCAGCGCGCCGCCCATCGCGTAGATGTTCTTGCGGAAGTCGGAGGCGCCGCGGACCTCGCCGTACAGCGTCGCGCCCCAGTTCGACCACAGGTTGAAGAACGCCATCATCGGGATGAGCAGGAACGTTGCGCCGACCGCGAACGAGCCCAGGCCGACCGGCGCGAAGCCGTCGGTGCCCGCCTTGAGCGTCTTCTCGTAGGCGCCGGTCACCCCGTAGAGGTCCTGCGACTGCGCGTTGAAGTGCGTGATGAAGCTCGCCTTCGAGTTGACGAGCAGCAGGATCGCCACGACCGCGAGGCCGATGACGCCGCCGTAGAAGCAGATCTTCTGGATCCGCGCGTACGTCCGGATGCCGAGCGCGATGAAGAACGACGCGAGCAGCGCCGTGATCACCGAGGAGACGAAGACGCCGTCCTTGCCGCTCCAGAAGGTGACCGCGCTGTCCCACCCGATGATCGCCGAGAGCGGCCCGAGCACCTCGACGTTGAGGATGTTCGCGTAGATGGGGACCCAGAGCCAGAGGATGAACCACCACCCGGTGATCGCCAGCACGAAGCCGACGCTCCCGCCGAGCACGCGGCTGATCCACACGTAGTCGCCGCCCGCGCGCGGCATCGCCGCGATGAGCGACGCGTACGTGATGCCCTGGAGCACGAGATAAGCGCCGGCGAGCAGCACCGACCACAGCAGACTCCCGTCAGGGATGAACGGGCCGTACGAGAAGATGTAGAGCCCGAGTGTGACGAGGTTGATCGAGAACGCCGCGTAGATGAACGCGTCGCGCACCGACCACCCGCGTACGAGCCCCGTCGCCTTGCGGACGAAGAGCGCGCGTTCGAGCCCCTCGCCGCCGGACGCCACAGTTGCCATCAGTCCCTCCTCCTCAGATCAACCACTGGTCAGCACGAACCGCTTGACCTTCTTCTTGCCGTCCATCTCCACCACCGCCCCCAGCAGCTGGCCCTGTTCGTAGGAGCTGCCGGGGTTGATGCAGAGCGTCTTGCCGAGGCGGTGCGTTCCGCGCGCCTCGTGGATGTGACCGTGCAGCGAGAGCGCCGGCTGGTGGCGCTCGATCGCCTCGCGCACGGCGGTCGACCCGCATGGCACGGTCGAACGCCCCGCGTCCTTGAGGTCCATGTCCTTCGTCAGCTGCGGCGCGTCGTCCAGGCCGGTCCCGTACGGCGGGCAGTGCAGGCTGAAGATCGTGCGCTCGGGGTCGGCCGTGACCTGCGAGAGCATCCGCTCGATCCGCTCGCCGAGGACCGGCTCGTCCTCCTCGCGATAGGTGTCCCACGGCGTGCGGTTCGCCCAGCCGCTCGACGCGAGCTGGAACCCCTCGATGTCGACGACGCGCCCCTCGCCGAGCTCGACCGTCTTCGCCGCCGCGACGATGTCGTCGATCTCGAGTTGGTCGTCGTTGCCCGGGCAGACGAAGACGCGGATGCCGGTGCCGCCGAGCTTGTCGTCGGCCATCTGCATCCAGCGCTCCACGGTGGCGTTCATGTGCTCGTCGAAGAGCTTGTGCCATCGCGCCTCGTCGGCGGCGAGCTCCGAGAGCTCGTCCGGCGTGGTGCGGAACGGGTAGTACCCGCGGCGCTGGACAGCCTCTTCGAAGGCCCGGACGGACTCCTCGCCGTCCAGCTCCTCGCGGTTCTCCAGGAGCGTGGCGTGCCAGTGCCCGCCGCCGTCGTCGATGATCGGTACGAGCGCCTTGCCCGTCATGTCGCCGCCAAGGATCACGACGTCGGCCTTGTAGTGCGGGCCGGCGTTGAGGAACTTCTTCCAGCACACCTCCGACCCGTGGATGTCGGTGGCGAAGAACAGCCTCATGAGTGATTCCTCCGGTAGGTCGCGTGCACGTGTCCCGGGATGCGGGCGGATGCCCGGCAAGGACGCAGGACGAAGCCTTTGCTGGTAGCAAAGGCGAGTCCGAGGACGCGGCCGGGCGCCGGCTGCATCCGGGAGACGTGTGCGGGACCTGCCGGAGGGATCACTGTCACTCCACTTCCTCCGGGAGGTCGTACCAGCGCTTGCGCTCGCCCACCTTCGCGCGCATGCGCCAGCCGCGGGACTTGGGCTCGGCCTCGACGCGGTCGAGCAGCTCGCCGAAGCTCGCCGCGATCCGCTCGCGGTCGCCGTCCGGCAGGTCGTAGTCGCCGACGTGCTCGCGGCAGCGGTCGAGGTTGGCGGTGATCGTCCGCCACAGCCCCCAGTCCACCGAGCACAGCGCCGCGATGCGCGCGCCGTTGACCGCCTCGTCGTCGTGGTCGGCGACCGGGTGGCCGTAGAGCAGGAGCACGGTGTCGCGCACGTCCTTCTCGTTGAGCTCGATGATCTGCAGCTTGGTCAGCAGCAGTTCCGCGAGCGGCACGGTGCCGCCGTCGACGGCGAAGCGGTCGGCCAACGGGATCGCGTGGCACATCCGGAAGGAGTCGATGAAGACGTCGACCTGGCGGCCGTGCTCGTCGTCGAAGAACAGCCCGCGCTCGCGCGCGTGCATCGCGTTGAACGAGACGTGCGGCGTGTAGCCGGCGTTGCGCAGCATCTGGTCCAGGGGACCGGACGCCTTCTTGGGGATCGCGAGATCGAGATCCTTGTACTGACGATCGAGCGCCGGCGGGACGTCCGGCGCGTGCAGCCTGACCGCGACGCCACCCAGCAGCCGCATGTCGATGTCGGCCTCGTCGGCGAGCCCAATCAACCGCTCGCCCTCGGCGACGATGTCCTCGAGGATGCCTCCCGGGTCACCGGCCACGCTCTTCGCACACCCTCCTCGTCCAGGCACCCGAGCTCGGATGCAACTGGCATTCGACTGATATATCTTACTCGCGGATGGGGACGCCGGGTCAAACGTGCGGCCCGACGCGGATGTTCGTCGCCGGCGAGTGGCGCGACGCCGTCTCCGGCGCGGAGGAGCGGGCGACCAGCCCGGCGACCGGCGAGGATCTGGGGGCGGTCGCCTGGGGGGACCGCGAGGACGCGCGCGCGGCGATCGGCGCAGCCGTCGCCGCCTCCCCCGGATGGGCGGCCGAGACGGCCTTCGCTCGCGCTGCGGCGCTGCACCGCGTCGCCGACGTCTGCGAGCGCCGCCGCGACGAGCTTGCGCGCGCGCTGACGCTCGACCAGGGCAAGCCGCTGCACGCCGAGGCCTACGACGAGGTCGACGAGCTCGTCGTCATGTGGCGGGCGGCGGCGGAGGACGGCGTGCGCCTGGAGGGTTCGATCCCGCCCAGCTCCGCGCCGGGCAAGCGCGTGCTGCTCATGCGCCGCCCGCTCGGCGCGGTCGCGGTGATCACGCCGTGGAACTGGCCGTACACGATGCCCGCCGAGATCGTGGCCCCGGCGCTGGCCGTCGGCAACACCGTCGTATGGACGCCGGCGCCCTCGACCACGGTCTGCTCGGGCCTGCTCGCCGAGTGCGTCGCCGAGGCCGACCTGCCGCCGGGGGTCTTCAACTTCGTGCTCGGACCCGGGCCGGTGGTCGGCGACGAGCTGGTCGCGAATCCAGGCACGGCCGCGGTGGGCTTCATCGGCTCGACCGCGACGGGCCGGCGCATCGCCGAGCGCGCGGCGGGCAAGCGGCTGCTGCTCGAGATGGGCGGCAACGGGCCGCTGGTCGTCCTCGACGGCGCGGACGTCGAGGCGGCGGCGCAGGCCGCCGTGAGCGCGTGCTTCCTCTGCGCGGGGCAGAGCTGCACGGCGGGCGAGCGCCTCCTGGTGCAGGACGCGGTGCGCGAGGAGTTCGTCGTGCGGCTCGGCCGGGCGGTGGCGGCGGACGTGCGGCTCGGCGACCCGTTCGCGCCGGGCACGACGATGGGCCCGCTCAACAACGACGCGGTCGCGGCGAAGATGGACGGCCACGTGGGCGACGCGGTCGCGCGAGGCGCGGCGGTCGTGGCCGGCGGCGCCCGTGCCGACGGCTTCCCCACCGAGCTGTACTGGAGCGCGACGATCCTCGACGGCGTCCCGGAGGACGCCGAGGCCGCGCGCGAGGAGACATTCGGCCCGATCGCCCCGGTGGTGGCGGTGCGCTCTCTCGAGCACGCGATCGATCTGACCAACGCCTCGCCCTACGGGCTCCTGGCCGCGGTGTTCACCGGCGACGTGATGGACGGCCTGCGCTTCGCCGACAGCGTGCGCACCGGCCTCGTGAACATCAACGAGACAACGAACTACTGGGAGAACCACCTCCCGTTCGGCGGTCGCGCGGGCAGCGACAGCGGCATCGGGCGCATCGGCGGGCGCCACGCGCTCGAGCAGCTCACGGAGCTGCAGACGATCGTGATTGGGTGAGTCGTCGGCAGTGAAGGAGGTCGGCCTGTGCGCTCCTGGGAGCCGACTGTCGAGTTTGTCTGCCTCAGGCCGACGAAGTCGACACTCGTGGCAGGCGGCGCCGCCCGCGTCCGCGCGCGTCAGCGCACGGGCGGCGGCGCTGGGCCCGAGCCCGGCTCGACCCCGTGCGGCAGCAGCCCGAAGTGCATCCGGCCAAACGAATCTGCCGCGAGCTCGGCCTGCACGGTGTTGTGCGTCATCAGCACGGTCATGTCGCGCTGGTAGCGCTGCCACATCGCGCCGGTGCGCATTCCCGCCGAGCCGTTCGTGCGCATCATGACGTTCACCGCGTCGTAGGCGAGCTTCGCGCAGTACTGCTTACGCAGCTGCAGCCGGCGGTCGAGATCGAACCCGAACTCCATCTCGCCCGCGGCCGCGCGACGGCACCAGTCCATGTAGTCGTAGTCGCTCTGCAGCAGCGCGCACTCGGCGACGTCGATCATCTGGAACGCCTCGCCGAAGAAGCGCGGGTACTGCGCGTGTTCGGTCATCGGGATGAGCGGCAGCACCGTCGTCTTGCGCTTGCGCAGGCTCTCCTCGTACTGCTCGAGCACGCCCTTGGCGATGCCGATCGCCACCGACGCGGTCTCGCTGAAGATCAGCCCGCCGATCGTGCCGTAGCGGTAGATCGCGTGCTCGTGCACGGTGCGGCCCGCGGCGGGCGGCGCGTCGAACCGGAAGATCGAG
>DATFRW010000017.1:0-15829 GCA_035262945.1 Solirubrobacteraceae bacterium | reverse complement strand
GGAAGCGTGGGGAACCAGTCGCCGGCCACCTTGCGCAACCGGATGCGGTCGCGACGGTCGGCCCGAGTCTCGGTCTCCCCAATGGCCCCGCCTTTCATCCCCCGCTGCACTCACTCTCGTCGCTGGACTCGACCACCGGCTCCCACACCGGCGTGAGCAAGAGTACCCACACCACGGCGGATTGCCACCTGCTTTCCGGAGCGAAACCACCCAAGGGTGGGGTTCGTGAGGGGTTGGTGAGGGCGTCTGCGTGGTATCTAGCGCTCACGCCCTCCGTCTGGTAACCGTTCCGCGGACCGGTGCGGGAGCATTGGGGAGGCACAGGGGAGGTCCAGCCGCGCAGTGCAGAAGACGAAGGTGATCGCCGTCGGGATCGAGCCCGCACAGCTCGTCGGCCATGCGCGCGACCCGTTGGCCATACCCGTGGATGCGCCCCGCGACGCGCTCACCGAGCTCGCGGGCGAGCTGCGCGAGGACGCCGTCGCGATCATCCCGGCGGCGCGCGTCGAGCCGGCGCTGCGGCGCCTGCACGTCCTCGGCTCGGCGCTCGACGGCCGCTCACGGATCGCGTACTGCCAGACGGAGCTGTCGCCGCTCGCCGCGAGCGTGCTCGTCACACTCGCGGCCTCCGCCGCGCCGTCCAGCCCGTCCGCCGCGCTGCTCGCCGACGCGCTTCCCGCGCTCGAGCAGGAGCTCCTTGTCGCCGCGATCGTGCCCGGCGTCCTGCGCCTGCGCACGCCGAAGCCGCCGCTGCGCGCCCGCCTGCGCTCGCTGCTCCCCGGCGCGCGGTTCCTCGTGTCGCCCGAGCCCGACCCGCTCGTGACCTCGCTCCCGCGCCACGGGTCGCCTCCGGCCCTGCTCGAGGACGCGGCGGACGAGGTCGCGGTCATCGCCGCCGGCCGCGTCCGCGGCGTGAGCCATTCCGGCGAGCTCATCCAGAACCTCTTCGGCGGCGCGACGGTCGACGACGTCCCCGCGCCGCCCGGGCTCGCCGGCCGCTGGCGCGTCACCCAGGCCATTGAGGCCGTCGCGTACCCCACCGACGCTGAGGCGATGGCGCGCCGCGTGTTCGCGCTGCCCTCGGCGCCCTGTCCGTGGTGCGGCGAGTCGCACGCCGCCCTGCCGTGCGCCCTCTGCGGGCACGATCGAAACCGCGCCATCGCGCGCGAGGAGGTTGCCGCGTGACGCCACGCCAACGTCGCGGCGTACTGCTGCTGGTCATCGCCGCCGTCGGCGCTGTGATCGTCTTCAGCCTGATCTCGAACTACGTCAGCGACGTTCGCAAGGACGTCGACCCGAAGACCGAGGTCCTCGTCCTGACACGCAGCGTCCCGCAGCTGCAGCCGATCCCGCCCGACGCGGTGCGGACGAAGGAGGTGCCCGCGAAGTGGGTCGGCGCGCAGTCGCTGCGCGACCCGTCCCAGCTCGGCGGCATGGTCCCGAGCTCGGACCTTCCGGCCGGCGTCGAGCTGCAGGAGGGGATGCTCATCCCGCCGCCCGCGCTCGAGCAGGGCCAGGAGGAGATCTCGATCCTCATCAATGCCGACACCGGCGTCGCGGGCAAGCTGCGTCCCGGCGACAGCGTCGACGTGCTCGCCACCTTCGACGCGGACCAGACCACGAAGTCGCCGGCCAGCGCCCGCACGATCATCCGCCGGGCGAAGGTCGTCACGGTCGGCATCCCGCGCGCCGCGCAGCGCCCGGGCGCGAGCCAGAGCCAGGACGTCCAGGCCCAGCAGGCGGTGCTGGTGCCGATCACGTTCGCGCTGAGCCCGACGCTGGCCCTGCGCCTGACCTACGCCGAGTCCTACGCGTCAGAGATCCGCCTGGCGCTCATCCGCCGCGGCGACGAGTCGCTCCCGCTGGCTCCCAACAAGCGCGAGTTCACCCTGCCACCGACCCGGGCGCGCCTGCCCGATACCACCGGATGAGAGCGCGCCTCGCACTCGGCCTGACGGACTCCGATCACGCGGCGCAGTTCGTCGCGCTGGCCGAGGAGGCGGGCGAGATCGATGTCGTCGCGACGCCGCAGTCCAGCGACGAGGTGTTCCTGGCGCTCGCCCACACCGAGGTCGAGGTGCTCGTGCTCGACGAGGAGCTCGGGCCGCTGCCGGTGCTCGAGCTCGCGCGACAGCTTCAGGCCAAGCACCCGACGCTCGGCCTGCTGCTGCTCGCCGCGCGCGAGGCGTCGCCCGAGCTGCTGCGCCAGGCCCTGCGCGCCGGCTTCCGCGACGTGCTGGCGGCGCCGATGACGGTCGAGGCGCTGGCCGACGCGACCGAGCGCGCCGCGACGTGGTCGCAGGCGGTGCGCGAGCGCTCAGAGGCCGAGGAGCTCGCGCGCGTCGCCGAGCACGTCGGCGGCAAGATCATCGCGGTCGCGGGGGCGAAGGGCGGCGTCGGGTGCTCGACCGTCGCGCTGCACGTCGCGCTCGCCGCCGCGCGCCACGACTCCGAGCGCCCCGTCTGCCTCGCCGAGCTCGACCTGCAGACCGGCGACCTGCGCTCGCTGCTCGACCTGCAGAGCCACCGCAGCATCGCCGATCTCGCGGGCGTGGCGGAGGGCGAGATCACCCAGCGCTCGCTCGACGACACGCTCTACGTCCACTCGTCGGGGCTGCGCGTCCTCGTCGCGCCCGAGCGCGGCGAGGACGGCGAGGACGTCAGCGCCGCCGCGGCGCGGCAGATCCTCGGCGCCCTGAAGTTCCAGTACGACATCGTCGTCTGCGACGTCGGCTCGGTCATGACCGAGGCGGGCGCGGTGGCGGTCGAGATGGCGTCCAACGCGCTCGTCGTCACGACGCCCGACGTCCCCGCGATCCGCGCCGCCAACCGGCTGCTGCGCCTGTGGGAGCGCCTGCAGATCGACACGCCGACGCACATCCTGCTCAACCGCACGAGCCGCGAGCACGAGATCCAGCCCGACTTCGCGCGCCGCGTCCTGCAGGCGCCCGTGCTCGACACCGTCGTGCCCTCCGGCTTCCGCGACCTCGAGGAGCCGCTGAACACCGGCCACCCCGAGCGCCTCGAGCAGGGATCGATCAGCCGGGCGCTGGCCGAGGTCGCGGTCGCGGTCGACGCGGTGCCGGCCGAGGCGCGGCGGCGGCGGCTGCGGCTGCGGCGCGCAGCCCGCGCGGCCACGGGTCAGACCACGGTCGAGATGCTCGCGGTCCTGCCGCTGGTGATCATCGTCGCGCTGATCCTCGTCCAGATGCTCTTCGTGGGCTACACGTTCATGGAGGCCAGCAACGCGGCGCGGGCCGGCGCCCGCGCGTGGGCGGTCGACGACGACAAGGGCTGGTGGACCTCGGCCGCGAAGGACGAGCTGCCGCACAGCTGGCGCGAGGACGCCCAGGTCGAGGAGCTCAAGGACGGCAAGAAGGCGGTCGGCGTGATGGTCACCGTGCAGACGCCAGCCGTCCTGCCGATGCCCAACGACCTCAAGAAGAAGCTGCGAATCGTCGAGCGCAAGCGGACGGTGCCCGAGGCATGAGGTCGCGGAGGCGAGAGCGCGGGCAGGCGACGGTCGAGGTGCTGCTCATGCTGCCCGCCGTCCTGCTCATCGGCCTGGCGTTGTGGCAGGCGCACATCGCGCTCAACGCAGCCAACGACGCCGAGAACGCGGCCCGCACCGCCGCGCGCGGGGGCGGCGGCGCCAGCGCCGCGCGCGAAGCCCTCGAGCCGGGCTACCGCGACAACATCGCCAAGTGCAAGCCGGGGGAGACGAAGTGCGGCATCCAGGTCGCCGGCGGGCGCGTGACCGTCTGGCTCGACGTGCCGATGATCGTGCCCGGGGGCGAGAGCCTCGGCCTCAAGCTCAAGGTCCACGGGTCGGCCGACATGCCCGGGGAGCTGTGAGATGGGGCTGAAGGACCGGATCTTCGAGGACCAGGCGGTCGCGTCGGACGACGGCGACGTCGTCACCAGCGAGCGCGGCGTCGGCTACTTCAAGCGCAAGCTGCTCGAGGAGGTCGACCTCGCCGAGCTGGTCAAGCTCGGCCCGTCGCAGCGGCGCGCTCGCCTGGAGTCGCTCGTCGCCGAGCTGCTCAGCCGCGAGGGCCCGGTGCTGGCCAGCGGCGCGCGCAGCCGCCTCATCCGCCAGATCGTCGACGAGTCGCTCGGCCTGGGCATCCTCGAGCCGCTGCTGGCCGACGAGACGATCACCGAGATCATGGTCAACGGGCCCGACGAGGTCTGGGTCGAGCGCCACGGCAACCTGCACCGGATCGACGCGCGCTTCAGCGGCGAGGCCGAGCTGATGCAGACGATCGACCGGATCGTGTCGACGGTGAACCGGCGCGTGGACGAGTCCAGCCCGATGGTCGACGCGCGCCTGCCCACCGGCGAGCGCGTCAACGTGATCATCCCGCCGCTGTCGCTGGTCGGCCCGGTGCTGAGCATCCGCAGGTTCCCGCGCGCGTTCACGTTCGAGCAGCTCGTGCGCATGGGCACCGTCGACCCGGATACCGCCGACCTGCTGCGCTCGCTCGTGCGGGCGCGGCTGTCGATCGTGGTGTCCGGCGGCACCAGCTCGGGCAAGACGACGCTGCTCAACGCGCTGTCCGGGTTCGTCCCGCCCGAGGAGCGCATCGTCACCATCGAGGACTCGGCGGAGCTCCAGCTCCAGCAGCCTCACGTCATCGCGCTCGAGGCGCGCCCGCCGAACGTCGAAGGCAAGGGCCAGGTCACCATCCGCGACCTCGTGCGCAACGCGCTGCGCATGCGCCCCGACCGCATCGTGGTCGGCGAGGTTCGCGGCCCGGAGACCATCGACATGCTCCAGGCGATGAACACCGGCCACGACGGGTCGCTCACGACGGTGCACGCGAACTCGGCCGAGGACTCCATCGTGCGCATGCAGACGCTCGCGTCGATGAGCGAGGTCGACGTCCCGTTCCTCGCGCTGCGCGACCAGATCAACTCGGCGATCGACGTCATCGTCCAGCTCGAGCGCGGCGCCGACGGCCGCCGCCGGATCGTCGAGGTCGCCGCGGTGTCCTCGCGGCTGCGCGAGGAGTTCCGCCTGGCGACGATCATGCGCTTCGAGCCCGATCCGATCGGTCCCGAGCGGATCGTGACCGGCACCTGGGTCCACTACCCGCTGCCCGACACGATCGCCGAGCGGCTGCGCATCAGGGCCGAGCGGACGCCGGCGGTCTACACCGACGAGGCCGCGGACGAGCTCGCGGCGCCCGAGCGGGAGGCGGCGGTGTGACCTCCGATCAGGCCGGCCTGATCGTTCTCGTCGGCACGGTCGTCGTCGGCACGGCGGGCGCCTGGGACCTGCTCGCGGCATCAGCGACGCGCGACGAGCTGCACGAGCGCGCCACCGGTGAGCGCTCGCAGCCGCGGCTGCGGCGCCTGGCGGACCGCCTCACCGCGGGGTTCGAGCGCACACGGCCGGGCCACCGGCTCCAGGCGCACCTCGACGGCGCGGCGCTGCACGTGCGCGCGCTGCACGCGGTGCTCATCGCGCTGGCCGCGGCGATCGCGGGCTACATCCTCGCGTCGTTCGTCGTCGGGCACGTCGCGAGCTTCGTGGCCGCCCTGATCGTCGTCTTCTGCCTGTACCTGTGGCTCGAGCGCAAGCGCGAGGCGCGGCGCGACGCGTTCCTCGCCCAGCTCCCCGAGCTCGCGCGGATCCTCTCCAACGGCGCCTCGGCGGGCCTGTCGATGGTCTCGGCGTACGGGATCGCGGTGCAGGAGCTCGACGACCCGGCGAAGACCGAGCTGCAGCTCGCGCTCGAGGAGATCCGCATCGGCCAGCCGTTCGAGAAGGCGATGGAGAACCTCGGCGAGCGGCTGCCGTCGCGCGAGCTGTCGGTGCTCGTCTCGACGCTGGCCATCCAGCAGCGCTCGGGCGGCGACCTCGTGCGCGCGCTGTCGGACATGGCGTCGACGCTCGAGGCGCGCCGCGAGACCCAGCGCGAGGTCAAGACGCTCATGGCCGGCGCGACGGCGAGCTCGTATGTCGTCATGGTCATCGGCGCGGGCGCCCTGTTCCTCGCTGACATCTCGCGCCCGGGGACGCTCGACAAGGTGGCCGGCAGCCCGCTCGGCGTGCTCGCGCTGCTCGTCGCCGGGACGCTGTTCCTCGTCGGCTTCCTGCTCATCAAGCGGATCACGAGGATCGAGGCATGAGCAGCGGGGCCTACGCGCTGCTCGGGGTGGCGGTCTACGCGATCGCGATCTTCGGTCTCGTCGCGGTGCGCGACCGTGGGCCCGAGGAGCGCTTCGCGCGCGAGCTCGGCACCGGCAAGCGCGAGAAGCGCACGCTCATGGAGACGCTCGAGCGTCGCCTGGGCCCGGCGGGCGCGACGCTGGTCAGGCGCTTCCAGCTCGACAACCCGGCGCGGCGCGAGAAGGTTCGCCAGCGCATCGACGCGGCCGGGCGGCCGGGCGGGCTGACCGTCGAGCGCTACGCGTATCGCAAGGGCGCGATCATCGTCGTCTGCGGGGCGCTGGCGCTCTTCACGCTGCTCCTCGGCACCTGGCTGTCAGCGCTCGCGCTCGCCGTGCTCGGCCTGTTCGCGTTCGACGCGTGGCTGAGCGGCACCGCCCGCCGACGCCAGGAAGCGATCGACCGCGCGCTGCCGGACTTCCTGGACATCCTCGCCGTGTGCGTCAGCGCGGGGATCGCGTTCCGCCCCGCGCTCGCGCGCGTCGCCGAGGCCAGCGAGGGCCCGGTGCGCGAGGAGATGCAGCTCGTGCTGCGCCAGATCGCGCTCGGCGCTCCGCGGCGCGACGCGTTCGAGGCGCTGCGCCAGCGCAACACGAGCGACGGGATCGGCACCTTCGTCACCGCGGTGCAGCAGGCCGAGGAGCTCGGCGTGCCGCTCACCGACGCACTCGTGGACCTGGCGCGCGACATGCGCCAGGAGGCCTTCCAGCGCGCCCGCCAGCGCGCGCAGAAGGCGACGCCGCGGGTGTCGGTCGTGACCACCGCGGTGATCGCCCCGGGCGCGGTGATCATCATCATCGCCAGCCTGTTCGCCAGCGTCGACTTCAGCGTTCTGCGCTAGGGCCGGGATGGACGACGGTTCAGCGGCATCGAGCGTCAGGTCGCTGGTCAGGCTGGTCCTGCTGTTCCGGCTCATCGTCCTGAACGTGACGATCTTCGAGCTGGCCGGCGACCCGGGCCAGGTCCCGGGCGTGATGGCCGGTCTCGCGGTCGCCGCGTTCGCGTCGTTCCTGCCGCTGCGCTACTGGGACAAGTGGGGAGCGGCGATCAGCCGGCGGCCGGTGTTCCTCGCCGCCGACCTCATGCTCAACCTGGCGATCTACGCCTACCTCGGCCCGACGAGCCCGTTCTTCCTCTACACGCTCGGCACGCCGCTGCTCGCCGGCGTCCTCTTCCGCACGACGGGCGCGGTGATCCTCGGCACGGCGATGGTGGTCGGCTACTACCTGCTCGTCGTGCTCAGCGGCAACGGCCTCGACGAGCTGCGCACGCACGAGGCCCGCGACATCCAGGCCCTCGTCGTCCTGCCGGCGCTCTATCCGCTGGCGGCCGCGGGCGGCGCCGCCGTGCGGCGCCTGCTCGACCGCCAGGCCGAGACGCAGGAGGCGCTCGCCGTCGCCGAGCGGCGCGCGGTCGCGGGCGCGGAGCGGGCGCGCGTGGCGCGCGAGATGCACGACTCGCTCGGCAAGACGCTCTACGGCATCGCGCTGTCGGCGCGGGCGCTCTCGCACCGGGTCAGCGACGAGGCGCCCGACGCCGCCCAAGCGGCCCGCGACCTCTCGGCGGCCGCCCAGGTCGCGGCGGAGGAGGCGCGCGGCCTCATCTCCGACTTGCGCTCCGACACGCTCGAGCGGCCGCTGCCCGACGCGCTGGACACCTACGTGCGCGACTGGTCGCAGCGCAACGGCATCGACGCGCGGCTGCGCGCCGACGGTGTCGACCTGCCGCACCCCGGCACGCGCTACGAGCTGTTCTGCATCGTCCGCGAGGCGCTGGAGAACGTCGAGCGCCATGCCGGCGCGTCGCACGTGGAGGTGTCGCTGCGCGACGTGGCGCCGGAGGTCGTGCTGTGCGTCGCGGACGACGGCGTCGGCATCGACGGCCGCGGCGACCCGCGTTCGCTGCAGACCAACGGCCACTACGGGCTGATCGGGATGGCCGAGCGCGGGGAGCGGATCGGCGCCACCGTCGAGATCGCGGGGACGCGCGGCGCCGGTACGACCGTCACCGTCCGGCTGCCCGCGGGCGACGTGCGAACGGCCGAGCCCTGGGAGCTCGAGGAGGTCAGGGAATGATCAAGGTGCTCATCGCCGACGACAACGCGGTGATCCGCCAGGGCGTGCGCGCGCTGCTGACCGCTGCCGCGGACGACATCGAGGTCGTCGGCGAGGCCGCGACCGGGCGCGAGGCGATCGAGCAGGCCGACGCGCTCGATCCCGACGTCGTGCTACTCGACATCCGCATGCCGGTCATGGACGGCGTCAAGGCCGCCGAGCGGCTGGCCGCCCAGTGCAAGGTCATGATGCTCACGTACTCCGACGACGAGCCGATGGTCGCGGGCGCCATCCGCGCCGGCGCGCACGGCTACCTCGTCCACGGCCGCTTCGAGCCCGACGAGCTCACCCGCGCGGTTCGCGACCTCGCCGCCGGCAAGCGGATCGTGTCGCCGTCGGTGGCGCCGGTCATCTTCGACCTCATCTCGCGGGGCGAACAGGGGGGCGGCGGCCCGCGGCGTGACTCGGGGCCCGACTCGCTCACCGAACGCGAGCGCGAGGTCATGGGCTTCATCGGCCGCGGGCGATCCAACCGCGACATCGCGGAGCAGCTCGTGATCAGCGAGAAGACCGTCAAGAACCACATCCGCGCCATCTACGACAAGCTCGGCGTCGCCAACCGCGCCGAGGCGATGGCCGTGTGGCTCGGCACCGAACGGGAGGAGCGGCGCGGATGAGGCGCGCGCTGGTCATCGCCGTCCTGGCGCTGATGGCCGCCGCCGCGCCCGCGGCCGCCGAGCCCGTGCTGGAGCTCGGCCAGGGGCGCGACCCGTCGGCGGCCACCGACGCCGCGGGCACGCTGCACGTGGTGTGGCGCGACGTGACGGTCTTCCAGCGCCCGCTGCGCTACTGCCGGGTCGCGGCCGCCGGGAACGCCTGCACCCCGGTCGACATCGCGCAGGACACGGGCGGACGGCCCTACCTGCTGTTGCGCCCGCAGGACGGCGCGCTGATCGCGCTCTTCCACGGCACCGACCCGACGCTCGGCCAGGTGACGAAGGCGATGGTCTCCGCCGACGGCGGGACGACGTGGAGCCAGCCGACGCCGATCGGCGCGAACTTCCGCGACATCGACGACGCCGAGCTCTCGCCTGACGGCGCGTTCGTGGACAGCGTCGCCACGAACGTCGACGAGGTGCTCTTCCAGCGCGTGCCGCTCGGCGGCGGCGTCGAGGGCCGCGTGGTCTCGCTGGGGACGCGCAAGGGCGGCCGCCCGCCGCGCGTGTCGCACCTGCCCGACGGCCGGCCGGTTGTCATCGCGCATTTCGCCGCCAAGCGTCTCGGCGCGCGCGTGCCGCGCGCGGGCGCCGATCCGAACGATCCGGCCGCATGGGGGCGGTTCACCGCGTGGAACCGGCTCAGCTCCGTGGACGCCGACGACGGCGATCTCGGGCCGACTGGCGCGTGGCTGCTGACCTCGGTGACGCCGCGCTCGACGCTCGGCACCTTCGCGGTGCGCATGTGGCGCTGGGATCGCCACGGCTTCGCCCACCCGCAGACGATCGGCGCGCTCGCGCGCCGCGCCGGCCGCGACATCGGCCAGGTCGAGGACGCCAGCGGCGGCAGCCGCGTGGCGCTCGACGTCGACCTCGCCGGCCGGCTCCACGCCGCATGGCCGATGCTCCCCCGCAACTGCGGCGGCGTGCAGTGCATCGTCTACCGGCGCACCGACCGGCGCGGCTTCGGCCCGCCGATCGTCTACCCGATCGGCCGCACGCCGGAGGACACCCTCCAGCGCTTCTCGATCGCCGCCAACGCCGGCGGCAGCGGGTGGCTCGTGTGGGGCACGCTCGGGGACCGCATCCGCGCGGTGCCGCTCGTCACGCCGCCGCGCGGCTCGCGCGTCGGCTCGCGGCGCATCGGGCGACTGCGCGTGTCGATCCCCGACTTCTACGGCTGCGTCCCGTCCGGCGGCACGTTCGTGCACCGCCTGCTCGTCGACGGCCGGCGCGGCGCGCGGATCCTCTCGGTGCGCTTCTTCTTCGACGCCGGCCAGCCCGCGCGGACCGACCATCGCGCGCCGTATCGCATCCGCTTCACGCTGCCGTTCCCGCCTGGCTCACGGCACGTCGCCGGGGCGATCGTGGAGTACCGCCTGGCCGACGGAAAGACCCGCACGGTGCGCCTCGGCCGCACCTTCGTGATGTGCTGAATCGACGGCCCGAAAGCCCCAGGGGGCCTAGGCCCAGATGGGCCCTCCGGGGCCCGAAAAGATGAGCCTCGGCGCCCATTCACAACCCCCATGCGCGCACGTACCTTGCCTTGCGACAGGACAGGGCAACCGCAACGGCAAGAGGGAGGAACTCATGTCCAGCACGCTTCTCGAGCAGTTCATCCGGCTCCAGGTCGCAGTCCACGAGTACGCGTCGAACATGCGTGAGCGCATGCGCGAAGAGGCCGGGCAGACCACGGTTGAGTGGCTCGTGATCATGGTCGGTCTCGTGGCTCTGGGCGGGGCGCTCGCGGCGGCAGGCGTGTGGGGCGGCGTGGTCAAGTCGATCACCGGCGAGTTCTCGGACATCATCGGCAAGGTCCTGCCGTAGCGAGGAAGGGCCGGCCATCATCAGCCAGCTGCTCCGAGTCCTCGTCGTCCGTGCGCGCTGCACGCGCGGGCAGACGACGGTCGAGTGGCTGGTGGTGATGGTGGGGCTCGCCGCGCTCCTCACCGTGCTCGCCGGATCCGACGTGTGGCGACAGGCCGGCCAGGCCATCGTCGACACCGTCAACGGGATCTTCGCGAGCGGGCACGACCGGGTGTAAGCGGCACCGCCGCCGCAGGCGGCACGTGAAGGGGTCAGACCCCTTCACACGGGGTGACTCAAGGGGTCTGACCCCTTCACACGGGGTGACTCAAGGGGTCTGACCCCTTCGGGGTTCGACGGTTCTCAAGACGGTCCAGGAGGTCCAGCGCCAGGAGGGCGCGCACCGGGAGGCGCGCGCCCTCCGTACGGCGCGCGCTCACCGCTGCGCCAACGTCCGATGCTCTCTCCGCGCGACATCCGCGGCAGGCTCGCCTGCCAGCGTGGCCAGGCCACCGTCAACTGGCTGGCCATCATGGCCGGGCTGCTGGCGCTCGCCGCGGCCCTGGCGATCGCGCTGCCATCGGTCGCCCCGCGCATCGTCTGCACCGCGCAGACCGCGATCTCGCGGGTCACCGGCGGAGCGATCCCGGAGTGCAACCACACGGCGGCGGTCGACGCCGACGTCCCCGATCCCTCGACGTGCATCGTCAGCGAGCGGTCGGGCGAGGCCGGCGTCACCGTCACGGTGTTCTCCGTCAGGGGCGGCGCGAAGGTCAAGCTGCTCACGCGGCGCACGGCCGACGGCAAGGTCTACGTGACGGTCGAGGGCGGCGGCGAGATCGGCCTCGAGTTCGGCCCGCCGGCAGGCGGCGAGATCACCGTCGACGCCGGCTCGACCGAGACCTCGCAGGGCGCCAACGCCAAGGTTGGGGTCAAGGTCAACGGCAACGGCTCGGTCACGTGGCGGTTCAACAACGAGGCCGAGGCGCACGAGTTCGCCGAGATCGTCGCCAACAAGGCGCGCGACGCGGCGCTCGACACCAACCCGATCACCGGCATCGGACGGCGCATCATCGGGGTCGGCGAGGATCGGCCGATCCCGGCGCCGGCGATCTACGGCCTCGAGGGCGGGGCGCGCGTGTTCGGCGAGGCCGAGGGCGGCGCGGGTCCGCTCTCGGGCAACGCGGAGGGCGAGCTCGGGCCAACGATCGGCGGGCGCTACGACGCGCAGACCGGCCAGACGACCCTGTACTTCAAGGTCGCCGCGAACGGCAAGCTGCAGGGCGAGGTGCTCAAGACGCTCGGCGCGCAGGCGCTCGGCGAGGGCGAGGTCCAGCTCGCCGTCACCGTCGACAAGCACGGCCAGCCGACGCAGGCGACGGTCATCGCCACAGGGACCGTCAACGGGCAGGTCAGCGTGGCGAGCGGCAAGCTCAACAGCGCGATCAAGAACCTCACCGGCAGTCCCGGCGTGATCGGCAAGCGCGCCGACATCCGCGCCGACCTCGATCTCACCGATCCGGCCAACCGCCAGGCGTTCAACGAGTTCATCAACAATCCGGTCGGCGGCGCGCCGCAGCTCGTCAACCGCTTCGTCGACGACTCGCGGGTCGGGGTCCGGCTCTACGACGCCAGCCAGACCGACGTCGGCATCGAAGGCTCCGGGTCCGTGGCCGACATCGAGTTTGGTCTGGACGTTGGCGGTAATTACAAGACCGCGGACGTCCAGTCCGCCTACTACTACGACCGGGAGACCGGAAGCTTCCAGCCATGGGTCGAGTGCAGGCGATGATGGTGGGGGTGGCGGTGGCGCTCGCGACGGCGGTCCCGCTCGCCGGCTGCGGCGGCGGCAACGACGACTCGGGCGCCCCGACCCCGAAGGGCTTCAGCAAGACGCAGACCGCCGACTTCAGCGTCGCGCTGCCGTCGGGCTGGAAGGTCGACAGGCTCGACGAGCCCGGGGGCCTCGCGATCGAGGCGCGACCCGACGGGTCCGACATCAACCGCGCGCAGCTGCGCGTCGCCGCCTCGCGCGACTACAAGGGCGACATCAATGCCGCGGTGAAGGTCGCCGAGGCCGAGATCCCGATCCGCAGGCCCGGCGCGCAGCGCGTTATGAGCAAGGCCATCGACGTCCCCGGCGCGGCCGACGCGCGGCGGGTCGAGTGGACCGTGCCGGCCGGAGGTGGCCTCGATCCTTCGCGGATCGTCACGGTGCTCGCGTTGACCGGCGACCACACGCTGGTGAACCTCAGCGTGGGCGTCGCGCAGGACCAGCTGGGCAGCGCGCGCGTCGACGACGTCGTCGACTCGCTGAGGATCGGCTGATGGTCGCCGACGGCCGCTTCCTCCTGCGCGGGATCACGGCGGGCGCGGCGACGTTCATCGTCACGGTGCTCGTCGCGATGGCGGCCGTCGCGGTCACCACCGCCGACGCCGGGACCGGCTGGGCCGAGCGCCACACCCTCACGGCCGTGCTGTTCACCGGCCTCTGGGCGCTTGCGGCCGCCTGCGCCGGCGCGATCGGCGCATGGCAGGCGGCGGAGGGCGGCGCGCCCGACCAGGCCGCCGCGCGCCTCGCCGGCGCGCTTGGGCCGACGGTGCTGATCGTCCTCGCCAGCCTCACCGCGCTGGGCGGCGATGGCGCGTCGCCGGCGGCGGTGGTGGCCGAGGCGGTGGTCGAGATCGCGGCTGCCTTCGCCGGCGCGGGGGCGCTCGCACGGCGGCTGGAGGCCGACTTGTGAGCACGGGGGGCCTAGGGCCGGCCCAGAAGGCGCCTGGGCCCCTGGGCCCATGGGCGCCGGCGCAAGCAGCACCTACGATGCGGGATCGCGACGACGTGGGCCGCATCGGGCATGGACTTCTCCAGCGACAGCGGGCAGAGCACGGTCGAGTGGCTCGCCCTGATGGCGATGCTGATCGCCTTGGCGGGCGTGCTCGTCACGGTCATCCCTGGCGTCGGCGATTCGATCGCCAACGCCTTCGAGAAGATCGTCAACGCCGTCAGCCCATGAGCGCCTTGCGGCGCGAGGACGGCCAGATCGTCCCCGCGCTGCTCGTCCTGCTCCTGGCGGGGATCGTCCTGGGGCTGATGATGCTGCAGGTGGGGCTCGCGGCCGACTACAAGAGCCGCGCACAGACCGCGGCCGACGCCGCCTCGCTCGCGGGCGCGATCGACGTGAAGAACCAGATCGAGGCCGCGTGGGCGACCGACCACCAGCTCACGCCCGAGGAGATCAACATGGGCTCGGTGTGCGCGGCGGCCGCGCTGTACGCGGCGCGCAATCGCGCCCGCGTGGTCTCGTGCACGCACGAGCTCTACGACGTGCTCGTCCAGGTCGAGGGCAGCGACGAGCTGCAGGACGTCGGCGACACCGGGCAGCTGAAGGGCGACAAGGCCCAGGCCAAGGCGCGCGCGACGCCGTGGGGGATGGGCAGCGGCGGGGGCATCCCGGGCGTCGGGCTGCCCGTCGGCGGCGGGGGCGGCGGATCGCTCATGGGCGCCGA
This sequence comes from Solirubrobacteraceae bacterium, assembly GCA_035262945.1. Classification (GTDB taxonomy): domain Bacteria; phylum Actinomycetota; class Thermoleophilia; order Solirubrobacterales; family Solirubrobacteraceae; genus JAOPZW01. The sequence goes on along the minus strand of DATFRW010000017.1, from coordinate 1,568 downwards.
CCCGCGGCTGAAGGTCTACGCCGACGTGGCGGCGCGATTCGGCCTGCACGTGAGCTCGGGGCTGCGGCCCGGCGCGATCACGACGAGCGGCAACGTGTCGTTCCACTCCTCGGGCGACGCGCTCGACCTCGCCGGCGCGCCGGCCGACATGCTGCGCTTCGCGCAGTACGCGGCGCAGCATTGGGGGGCGCAGCTCGAGGAGCTCATCCACACGCCGCTGGGCTTCGGGATCAAGAACGGCGTGCGCGTGGCGCCGTACGCCACGGCCGAGCACTACAACCACGTCCACATCGCCGACACCGATCCGCCCGCGCCCGGCGCCGACGACGCGGGCCCGCCGCGCAACGGCGGCGCCGTCCCGGCCGGCCCGAGCCCGGGCGGCCTCGCGGGCGGCGGGCTGCTGGCCGTCGGCCTGCACGTGCACCTCGTGCGCTGGGACGGGCAGGGCGGGCGCGGCCCGGACATCCCGGGCGTGCCGCCGGGGGTCCCGGAGAGCCTGCGCCAGCTCTTCTACAACATCATGATCTGCGAGTCCGGGGGCGATCCGCACGCGATCGAGGAGCCGGGCGGCGTCGGCGGCCCGCTCGGCCACTATGGGCTCTTCCAGTTCGACATCCCGACCTGGGAGTCGGTCGGCGGCCACGGCAACCCGATGGACGCGCCGCCGGAGGAGCAGTGGATGCGCGCGATCATGCTCTATCAGCGGCGGGGCTTCCAGCCGTGGGAGTGCGCCGACGCCAACCACCTGGGCTACGTGTGACCGACGATCCCTGGGACCGGCGACTGGCCGGATTGGAGACGAGCGGCCTCGACGGCGACCTGACCCTCCACGTCGCGCGCTCCTACCGCGAGCGCCGCCGCGGGCTGGCCAAGATGGCGCCGCTGCCCGACGATCACGCACTGCACATCCTCAGGACCAACTCGGTCCACACGTTCGGGATGCGCTTCCCGCTCGATCTCGTGTGGCTGGGGCGGCGCGGGCAGGTGCTGCGGGTCGATCGCGGCGTCCCGGCCCGCCGGATGAAGACGTGCGTGCGCGCCCGGTCGGTGATCGAGACGCCCGCCGGTCAAGGCGACCGTTTCGCCCGCGCCCTCGACCCGGCGTAGGCGGCTATACTGGCCCGCGTTGATCGACTCGTTCGCGACACAGCCGCATATTTCTTGATTCGCGGCTCACAGATTTAAGTGCCGGTTCCCCGACGGTTCGACCGGCGCCCGCCCGAGCGGGACACGACAAGGATCAACGAACGCATTCGCGTTCCCGAGGTTCGTGTCATCGGCGAAGACGGCAAGCAGATCGGGGTCATGCGCACCGACGCCGCGCTGCGGTATGCGCAGGAACGCGATCTCGACCTCGTCGAGGTCGCCCCTGAGGCGCGCCCGCCGGTCACCCGCGTGCTGGACTACTCGAAGTACAAGTACGAGCAGGCCCAGAAGCAGAAGGCGGCGCGCAAGCACCAGACCCAGATCACGGTCCGCGAGATCAAGTTCCGCCCGAAGATCGCCGAGCAGGACTACGCGACCAAGAAGCGCCACGTCGAGCGCTTCCTGCGCCACAAGGACAAGGT
>DATFRW010000016.1:0-40507 GCA_035262945.1 Solirubrobacteraceae bacterium | reverse complement strand
ACCCGACCGGCCTTGGCGATATGGGGATGATGAATACGCGAACCATGTCGGTGCTCCCTTCTCATCGGGCTCGCAACTGCGTGCTGGCGACTAAGGCGCTCTTGGACTCGGTGTGTTTCGTCCGGTCGCCTGCATAGAGGTTTTCGGCAGATCGGCTGAGGTTCTAGAGCACAATTTAGATCTTTTTAGTTGGAATTGGACTCGGGAGGCTGTCGCGCTTCGTCGAAGCGTGGCTGCTGGCGCGTGAGTACCCCGAGCAGGCGGTCCCGCGCGTCGCTGAGCAACCACGACCGCGCCGCCCGCGAGGGAGCGGCCGTCTGGGACGCGTGCGGACTGCTCTCCAGCTTGCGTCCGGGGCCGTAGGCGCCCTCTCGGGTGTTCCGTCGCGGATATCGTCGTGACGTGGTTGAACGCGGACGCGGCGCCGCCCCGCCGGTGTTGGTGGCGACCCTGATGAACAGCCTGCGCGTCGTCGCACGGGGTCCGGCAACTCAGCGAAGCGGAGCGCCACCGACAGCCGACACGAACGCTTTCACCGCAAACTGCCGACAGGCCCCCCGCGAGCACGAGGGCGAAGAAGAGCTGCCGACGGTGTTCCTCGCCGACGGCGCGCGTCTCACGCGTAGTAGCCGTCGATGGGCACGCGCGCTTCTTCGAAGAGCGCGGGGCCGTCGAGGGCGACGTTCGTCGCGTCCGGGCTGGTGGCTTCGGGTGGCCTGAGCTCGTTGAGCTGTTTGGCGGAAAGCGCGAAGACGACGCGCCCGAGGCCGGACCGCGCAATCGCACCGCGGCACATGGGGCACGGCTCGCAACTTGTGTACATCGTGGTGTGCCGCGCGACGTCGGGGTCGAGCTCGGCGGCGGCCCAGCGGGCCAGCTTGAGTTCGGGATGGGCCGTGATGTCGCGCTCGGTCAGCACGGTGTTGCGGTCCTCGGCAAGCACATCACCTCCGGGGCCGACGAGCAGGGACCCGAACGGCATGTTGCCGGCGGCTCGCGCCGCGGCCGCCAGCTCAATGGCCCTGCGCAAATGGTGTTCGTCAGCTTCGGTCATCGGGCGCCTTTCAGACATGGACGAGTTCTTTTTGCCCGACCGGCGACGCGGCAGAACACTGCTCGCGATCGAACGAGAGGATCGAGCATTGTCGGCTCCTCTGACGTGCGCGCGGGGCACTGCGCGGCTAATCGCGCGCCCAAGCGCTCGATGCGTAGGGGGCATCCTTGGAGTCCCCTGGCCGGCGCGGATGATCCCCGATTCGGTGTGCGGCGGAAGGACGACGCGCGCCGAGGGGTCGCGGAATGTTGAATCGCCGCTGGCACCCGTCGCGCGCCGTCGCTCGCCGCGGTCGTGCGCTGTTACCACGATGCGGCGCCCTTCGCCATCGACAGCCTCGACCGCGACGCAGCGGATGCCCTCTCGGCGGCGATCGCGTGCGCTCACGCCGGGGGCAAGACGCAGTCAGCCTGCCGATTCCGGTGACTCGGAAAGCGAGCAGGTCTCAGCCGATCGTCCGCGGCCAACGATGCGACCAAAATGCGACCACGACCTCGTATGGGAGGGCGTGCAAAGCCATGCAACGCGATGAGGTCAGTTCGCGCCGAAACGCGAAGATCCCCGCGATTTGCAGGGATCTTCGTCACGTCGCGGACTGTTGCCTAGAGCGGCGGACGGGTCTCGAACCCGCGACCCTCAGCTTGGGAAGCTGATGCTCTACCAACTGAGCTACCGCCGCCTGCGCCGCGAAGGATAACCGCCGACTACCCTTGCTGGAGTGAAGCGCTCCGCCGTCCCGATCGCCGTCGCGGTCCTCGCGGCAGCCCTCGTCGGGCTGCTCGTGTACGGCGTCGTGGCGCGCAAGGACGACACGTCGCTCGACGCGGCCGTGCAGAAGGGCCAGCGGCCACAGGCGCCCGGATCTGCGGTCAGCCTGCCCACGCTTGACGGGTCGACGCAGCGGTCGCTCGCGCAGTTGCGCGGGCGCGTCGTGGTCCTGAACTTCTGGGCGTCCTGGTGCGGGCCGTGCGAGCAGGAGGCGCCGGTGCTCGAGAAGGCCCAGCAGCAGCTGGCGCAGAACGGCGGCACCGTCCTCGGCGTGACCTACAAGGACGACGCCGGCGCATCTCGCGACTTCGTGCGCCGCTACAAGCTCACCTATCCGAGCCTGCGCGACGACAAGCTCGCGCTCGCGCCCAAGTTCGGCACGAACAAGCTGCCGGAGACCTTCGTGCTCGACAAGAGCGGGCGCGTCGTGGCGCTCTCGCGCGGCGAGGTCTCGCAGACCTTCCTCATGCAGGCGATCGACCGGGCGCAGGCGAGCTGATGCGCGCGGCGGTCCTGGCAGCGCTCGCCGTCCTGCTGCTCGCTCCCGCGGGCGCCGGCGCGGTGCAGCCGCGCGCGTCGTTCAACGACGTCGAGGACGAGGTCATGTGCGACACGTGCAACGTGCCGCTCAACGTCGCCGACTCCGACCGCGCCGACCAGGAGCGCGCGACGATCCGCAAGCTCATCGCGCAGGGCCTGACGAAGGACCAGATCAAGGCCGAGCTCAAGCGCACCTACGGCCCGGCGATCCTCGCCATGCCACAGGACAGCGGCTTCAGTCTCGCGGTGTGGTGGGTGCCCGTCGCGGTCGTGGTCGCGCTCCTCGCCCTCCTCGTAGCGCTGTTACCGCGATGGCGCCGCCGCGGCCGCGCGGACGAGGCCTTCGCCGCGGCGCACGCGCCCGCGCTCAGCGAGGCCGACGCCCGGCGGCTGGACGAGGACCTGGCGAGGTACGACGCCTGATGCTGCCGCTGGCGGCCGCCCAGGCCGACACGACGGTCATCGCCGCGTTCGCGGTCGGGTTCATCTCCTTCATCTCGCCGTGCGTGCTGCCGCTCGTGCCCGGCTACCTATCCGCCGTCTCCGGCGTGAGCATCACCGACATCCGCGACGGCAAGCACAGCCTCGTCCACGTGCTCGGGCCGGCGATCATCTTCTGCCTGTCGTTCACGCTGATGTTCGTCGCGCTGGGCATGACCGCGACGGGCCTGGGCTCGACGCTGCGCGACTCGAAGGAGACGCTCGACCGCGCGGCCGGGATCCTGATCGTGTCGATGGGCGTCTTCTTCGTGCTGACGCCGTTCGTGCCGAAGCTGAACCGCGAGTGGCGGCCCGACGCGCTCATCCGCCGCGCCGGCACGGGCGGCCCGATCATCGCCGGCCTCGCGTTCGCGGTGGCCTGGACGCCGTGCGTCGGCCCGACCCTCGCGTCGATCCTCGCCGCCGCCTCGACCGCGGGCACCGTGACGCACGGCGGCGTGCTGCTGTCGTTCTACTCGCTCGGGCTCGCGGTGCCGTTCCTGATCACGGCCGTCGCCTTTGACCGCGCGACCACCGCGTTCGCCTGGATCCGCGACCACTACCTCGTGGTGACCGCGGTCTCCGGGCTGATCCTCATCCTCATGGGCACGCTCATCCTCACCGGCGAGCTGACGCAGCTCAACGTCCAGGCCCAGAAGGCGCTCAGCGACCTCGGCCTGGACTTCCTCTACAAGATCTAGGTGAGGCGCCCCTCTGCGGGCGTCGCGAGCAGGCCGTTGATGATGACGTCGAGGCCGAGCTCGAAGCGCTCGCGCTCGTCGCCGCGGGTCATCGCGGGGCCGAGGGCGGCGATCGTCGGGAATCGCTCCGGGTCGAGCGTGGCGAACGCCTCGGCGACGCGCTCCACCTCGTGCTGCTGGTGGTCGGGGTCGCTGTAGAGCCTGCGGTACATGCTCTGCTCGTAGGCGATCGCGTTCAGGTACGTCGACATGAAGTCGGCGGCGTAGGCCGCCGTCTGGTCCGATGCCCCGCCGGCCTTCAGCAGCGCGAGCATCGACTCGGCGATCCGCATGGCGTTCTCGCCGCTCGGGATGTGGCTCATGGCGAGCTGGGCCAGCCCCGGATAGTCCTCGACCATCGTCCGCACGACCCGCCAGGAGAGCGCCTTGAGCTGCTCGCGCCAGCGCGCGGGGTCGACGGGTTCCACCTCGACGTTCGCGACCGCCGCATCGAAGAGCAGCGCGTACAGCTCCTCGCGATTGGCGACGTAGACGTAGAGCGAGGCGGGCCCGGTGTCGAGCGCCTGAGCGAGACGCCGCATGGTCAGCGCGTCGATGCCCTCCTTGCGCGCGATCGCGAGCGCCGCATCGACGATCGCCTCGCGGCTGAGCGCGGGCTTGGCGGGTCGGTCGCGACGGCTGCGGGGAGCGGCAGGAGCTGCCATGGCGGGAACCCTACTTGACACGAACGACGTTCGCTACGTACAGTGTTCGTCACGAACAGCGTTCGTTCAATCGTCAAGAGGTCTTCATGTCCGCCACCGTCACCGCTCCCGCTCCGCTCCCAACCACGATCGAACCCGACGCGCCGCCCGCCTACCGCTGGCGCTGGGTCGTCCTTGCCGTCGTGCTCGTCGCCGAGATCATGGATCTCCTCGACAGCACGGTCATCACCATCGCCGCCCCGACCGTCCGTGCCGACCTCGGCGGCGGCACGTCCACCATGCAGTGGTGGGCGGCCGGCTACACGCTGGCCTTCGGCGTGCTGCTCATCGTCGGCGGCCGACTGGGCGACATGTTCGGCCGGCGGCGCGTCTTCGTCATCGGCATCTCCGGCTTCACGCTGGCATCGGCCGCGTGCGCGCTCGCGCCGTCGCCGGACTTCCTCATCGCCATGCGCGTGCTGCAAGGCGGCTTCGGCGCCCTGCTCATCCCGCAGGGTCTGGGCATGATCAAGAACGTCTTCCCGCCCAAGGAGATGGGCGGCGCGTTCGCGGCGTTCGGCCCCGTCATGGGCATCGCCGCGATCGCGGGGCCGATCCTCGCGGGCTGGCTCGTCGACGCCGACCTGCTCGGCACCGGCTGGCGGATGATCTTCCTCATCAACGTCCCGCTGGGCCTTGTCGGCCTGGTCGGCGCGCTGCGGTTCATGCCCGAGTCGCGCTCGCCCTCGAAGATCCGCCTCGACCCGCTCGGGATCGTGCTCGTCAGCACTGCGGCGCTGTGCCTCATCTACCCGCTGGTGCAGGGCCGCGAGCTGGGCTGGCCGCTGTGGATCTTCGGCGTCATGGCCGCCGGCCTCGCGCTGCTGGGCGTGTTCGCCGTCGCCGAGCGGCGCACGCACGGCACGCCGATGATCGAGCCGAGCCTCCTGCGCAACCGGGCCTACACGTCCGGCCTGCTCATGGGCATCGTGTTCTTCGCCGGCTTCGCCGGGCTGCTCATGGTCGTGTCGCTGTTCCTGCAGCTCGGCCTGCACTACTCGCCCGAGCACACCGGCCTGACGCTCGTGCCGCTATCGCTGGGCACGGCGATCACTGCGGGCGGCTCGTTCGCGCTCATCCCGCGCTTCGGCCGCAAGGTGCTGCAGGCGGGCCTGCTGATCGTCGTCGCCGGGCTCATCGGGCTGGCTGCGACGGTGTCGGCCGCCGGGGCGGGCGTCACGACGTGGAACCTGCTGCCGTCGATGCTCGTGCTCGGGCTCGGACTCGGGTTCGTCTTCGGTCCGTTCTTCAACATCGTCCTCGCGGGCGTAAGCGAGCACGAGGTCGGCTCGGCGTCGGGCACGCTGAACGCGATCCAGCAGCTGGGCAACTCGATCGGCGTCGCGGCGCTGGCGACGATCTTCTTCTCGCTCGTCGAGCACGGCCACACGTCGCCGCACGCGGTGACGCGCACCGTGCTCATCGCCGCGGCACTCCTGGTCGCCTCGTTCGCGCTCTCCTTCCTCCTGCCCAAGGAGGCGCGGATGGAGGAGTTCTGACCAGGCGCCGCTAGGTCGGCAGGCTCGAGCCCGCGAACACGAAGAACCAGATCGCGAAGCACACCAGGGCGAGCGCGACGCTCCAGATCATCACGACGTCCAGCACGGTGCGAGGGCGTGCGGTGTCGCGCTCGCCCCGCATCGACCGCAGCCACGGCGTGCGGGCGCGGCCCGTCGGGGTCGTGCCCGTGACGTCGCCGTAGACGCGGTTGAGCTTCGAGAGCAGCTTGCCGACGATGACCATCGACGCGGGGATCCCGACGAGGACCAGGATGTACGGCCCCATCGACGGCTGCGAGGAGTTCACCAGCCGGGAGACCAGGTACAGCCACCCGAGCGGGATCCCAAGCCACAGCACAATCGAGCCGATCGCCATGAGGGCGATCAGCAGGAGGGCGATGAGCCTGCGGCCCATCGCTCAAGTATTCCCCTCCGACCCGTCGCTACCAGGCCTGCCCCGCACCGCAGTGCGGGCAGGAGACCGACGTGGAGACGTCGGCCTCGAAGACGTAGCCGCACGCGCACGTGTACATCGCGCGATCGGTGGGCCCGCCGGCCTCGCGGGCCCGGCGCTCGTCTGACAGCTCGTCGGCCGGCTCCGGCGGCTCGTCGACCGGCTCGCTGCGCTTCGGAGCGTGTGGCCGGCGAAGCAACCCAGCGCGGTTTCGGGTCTCTGAAGGGGTTCGATTCGAACGTACTCGCATGTGCCTCTACCTCATACAGACGCAGAAGTGCGCCCAAGGTTTCTCTTCGGTTCGGCTTTTTCGTCGGATCACTTGAGGACGACGACGGCGAGGCGGGACGTTGTGGGGTCCTCCCGGCGGGACGCTCCGTAGACTCTTGGCTTCCGCATGGACCCCTCGCGCAAGCGTCGTATCCGGCTCGTCGTCGCCCTGTCCGCCGCCGTCATCCTCGCCGGCGCGCTCGCCTACACGAGTTTCTCGGCCTCCAGCGCGGCCGTGAGCCCATCGCGGCTGCTGGCAAGCGCGGATACCGGCCACTCCTACCAGCTCACCGGCAAGGTCGTCGACGGCTCGATCAGCAGGCACGGCGACGCGACGCTGTTCCGCGTGCGCGACCGCAACGGCAGCGCCTCGGTGCCGGTGCGCTACGTCGGCGCCGTCCCGGACCCCTTCCGCGACGGCCGCGAGGTCATCGTCACGGTGCGCAAGCGGGGCGCGACGTTCGTGGGGGAGAAGGACTCGCTCGTGACGAAGTGCCCCTCGAAGTTCACCGACAAGCCCACTTCCAAGACGTAACGTCATGGCCACCGTCGGCCAGGCCTGCCTGATCCTCGCGCTGCTGACGTGCGTCTACGGCATCGTGGCGTCGCTCTACGGTGCGCGGGCGGGGCGGCGCGACTGGGTCGACTCGGGGCGGCGCGCGGTCTATGCCCTCGCGTTCCTGGCCATCGTGTCGTTCGCGATCCTCGTCAGCGCGTTCCTGCGCTCGGACTTCCATTACGAAGTCGTCGCGACCCACTCGTCGACGACCACGCCGGCCTTCTATCGCGCCGCCGCCGCGTGGTCCTCGCAGGAGGGCTCGCTGCTGCTGTGGGTGCTGCTGCTCTCGCTGTGGTCGAGCGTCGTGCTCTTCCTCGTGCGCCGCCACCTGCGCGACGTGGCGCCCTACGCGACCGCCGTGCTGCTCGGCTTCGGCGCCTTCTTCACCGGCTTGCTCGTCTTCGCCGCCACGCCGTTCAAGACGATGGCCGTGGCGCCGCCCGAGGGCACCGGCCTGGACCCGCTGCTGCGCCACCCGAGCATGATGATCCACCCCCCGATGCTCTACTCGGGGTACACGCTGTGGGCGATCCCGTTCGCGTTCGCCGTGGGCGCGCTGATCGTGCGGCGCGTCGACGCCGATTGGATCCGCGCCACGCGCCGCTTCGCCCTCGCGGCCTGGTGCTTCCTCGGGATCGGGATCCTCCTCGGCGCCCGCTGGTCCTATGCCGAGCTCGGCTGGGGCGGCTACTGGGCCTGGGACCCGGTCGAGAACGCCTCGCTGCTGCCGTGGCTGACCGGCACCGCGTTCATCCACTCGGTGATGGTTCAGGAGAAGCGCGGGATGCTGAAGGTGTGGAACGTCTCGCTGGTGCTGGCCACCGGCACGCTCGCGGTCCTTGGCACGTTCCTCGTGCGCTCGGGCATCCTCGACTCGATCCACGCATTTGGCGCCTCCACGCTCGGCGCCCCGTTCGTGATCCTCATCGGACTGATGATCGCCGGGGGCATCTACCTCGTCGTCTCGCGCCGAGCGCTGCTCGCCTCCGAGCACAAGCTCGATTCGCTGCTGTCGCGCGAGTCCGCCTTCCTGGGCAACAACCTCGTCCTCGTCGGGCTCGCGTTCGTCGTCTTCTGGGGCACGTTCTTCCCGCTCATCTCCGAGGCGGTGACCGGGACGAAGGCCGCGGTCGGGCCGCCGTGGTTCAACCGCTACACGGTCCCGCTGGCGCTCGTGCTCGTCCTGTTGTCCGGCATCGGGCCGGTGATCGCGTGGCGGCGGGCCACGTGGGCCAACGCGCGGCGCAACCTGCTCGCGCCGACCGCGGCGGCGCTCGCGGTGCTCGCCGCGCTGCTCGCGTTCGGGGTGACCAAGAGCGCAACCTCGCTCGCGATGTTCGTCTTCGCCGCCTTCACCGTGGCGGTGGTCGTCCAGGAGTTCGCGCGCGGGGTCGCCGCCCGCCGGGCGATGGCCCGCGAGGGGCCGCTGCGCGCGCTCGTCAGCCTCGTCCAGCGCAACCGGCGCCGCTACGGCGGCTACACGGTGCACCTCGGGATGGCGGTGCTCTTCGTCGGCGTGGCCGCCTCGACCGCGTTCCAGCACGCGCGCGACGTGCGCCTGACGCCCGGGACGACAGCGACGGTCGGCGGCTACCAGGTCAAGTACGTCCGGGCGACGGCGCGGCCGGTCTACCGCGGCGAGCGGCTCGAGCGCGTGGCGCTGGGCGCTGTGCTCGACGTGCGCAAGGACGGCCGCCACGTCACCACGCTGCGCACCGAGCGGGGCTACTACCCGTCGGCTGCACCGTTCGCGTCGGGCAGCCTGATCCGTGGGATCTTCGACGGCGACGCGACGTCTGAGGTCGGCATGAAGGCGGGCCTCACGCGCGACCTGTGGACGGCGATCCAGCCGGACCCGGAGTACTTGAACAAGGTCATCGACGCGACCGCGGCGAAGACGGCCGGCAAGCCGCCGGCGCAGCAGGCGCAGGCCGTGGGGCGCCTGCTCTCCGTCTACCGGCAGGGCGCGTTCCCCGCGCAGTTCCGCATCATCTCCTCGCCGCTCGTCAGCTGGATCTGGCTCGGCGGGATCATCGTCTTCGCGGGCGGGCTCATCGCGCTGTGGCCGGCGCCCGACGCCGCCCGTCGCCGGGTCACCGCCGGCTACGCCGCGCGCGTCGCCCGTGAGCTCGGCCGCGCTTAGTGGACTTCTTGGCGCCGGTCATCGTCATCGTCGTCCTCGGCGTCGTCGTGTGGCTGGTCAGCGGCCCGCTGCGCGCAGGGGCCACCGTCGTCGAGGACGCGGACGCCGCCCGGCGCGAGGATCTCGAGGCGGCGAAGGAGGCCAAGTACCGCGAGATCCGCGACGCCGAGCTCGACTTCCGGACCGGCAAGCTGTCGGAGGCCGACTGGCGGGCGCTGGACCGTGAGCTGCGCGCGGAGGCGATGGAGCTGTTGCGGCGCCTGGACGCGCTCGGCTGACCTTCCAACCTACGCGGCTTCGGTGCGTTGAAGCCCGCATGAAGCTCACTACGAAGATCCTTGCGCTCGCGTGCGCCGGGCTGCTGGTGCTCGCTGGCACCGCTGCTGCGCACAACGGCAAGAACAGGGCCACCGTGTACGTGGCGAAGCTGACGGCGCCCGGCGCCGCGCCCACGACGCCCGCGCCGCAGCCCACCGCGACGGGCGCGCAGGCCCCGACGACCCCCGTCGTCGGCGGCCGGGCGCTGCTCGTCGACGGCAAGAAAAACAACATCCTGGTCGTCCACGTCCGCGGCCTCAAGCCGAACACCGCGTACACGTTCGAGATCAGCGGTTCGACCGATTTCGCGGTCACGACCGCCACGACGAACGCCCGCGGCAAGCTGCGCGGCTTCGTGAAGTCCGCGACGTTCAACGCCGTCGCCGGCACGACCTACACGGTGCAGGTCAAGGAGGGCGCGACGGTGGTCGCGTCGGGCGACCTCGCGCCGCTGCGCAAGCACGGGCACGGCAAGCACCACGGCCCCAAGCGCCACGCGCCCAAGCACCACGCGCCCAAGCACGGCGTCAAGCACGCCTTCGCGCAGGGCCACGACAAGCGGAGGTCCTAAGGAAGGGAGGCCTGTGGACGGAGGGGGCAGTACCATGAAGCCCCCCTATGGAACTTGTCCTCTCCGTCCTCCAGGTCTTCATCTGCATCGTCCTGATCTTCCTCATCCTCATGCACTCGGGGAAGGACGCAGGGCTGTCCGGCGCATTCGGCGTCGGCACAGGGCAGGGTCCGCTCGGCGGTGGCTCGCTCGTCGAGCGCAACCTCAACCGCTGGACGGTCGGCTTCGCGATCGCCATGGCGGTCAACACCATCCTCCTGATCAAGAAGCCCTGGGAGTAGGTCCCGGCGGGCCTAGACGGTCTGGCCGGTGATCCTGAACCCCTGCGCGCGCAGCGCCGGGGTCACCACGCCGGTCGCAAAGCGCCGGCCATAGAACTCCGCCTCGCACACGAGTCGCTGCGCGGACGTCAGCGCCTCGGTCGCCTCGAGCAGGCGCAGGATCGAGTCCGTGAAGCGGACGTCCTTCACCGGGCGCCCGATGCGGCCGTCCTCGATGAGGAACGTCCCGTCGCGGGTCGTCCCGGTGGTGAGCGTCGACTTCTCGTGGACCGGGTTGAGATACCACAGCCGCGTGACGTAGAGCCCGCGCTCGATCGGCGCCATGAGCTCGGCCTCGCCGGCCGCGCCGCCGCCGCTGAGCACGAGGTTCGTGGGCTGCGGGCCGAAGGGCGCGCCGCCCGGCTCGAGCGCATGACCGGTGGACACGGTGCCCGCGCGGGCCGCCGACCGCGTGTCGTGCACCACGCGGTGGGCGACGCCGTCCTGGATGAGCGGCAGCGGCGCCTTGGGCACACCTTCGGCGTCGAACGAGCGCGGCAGCGTGCGGGGGAACCGCGGCGAGTCGGACAGGTTGATCGCCGGCGACGCGACGCGCTGGCCCAGGCGGCCGACCAGGGCGCCGCGCCCCTCCGCATGGGAGAGGCCGTTGAACGCGAGATAGCCGAGGAACTCGAGCAGCGATCCGACCGCGTCGGGCTCCAGCACGACCGGGTACTCGCCGGGGGCGAGATCGACGGGCTCCGCGCGCGACACCTTGGCGGCCGCCTGCTCCGCCAGCACCGCCGGCGCGAGCGCCGCGATGCCCGTCCCGGCGCCGGCCGCCCAGCCCGTCCGGCCGCTGTCGTCGCGCGCGATGACCTTCATGTACGCATCGGTCACGGCATCGTCCGCGCGAATGCCGCTGGACGAGGCGATCGCGGTGTCGACCGCGCCGGCGGTCCAGATGCCGAACGCCTCCAGCCCGCGCTCGGCGCAGCCGGCGAACGCCGCGTCGAGCGCCGCGCCGGCGGTCGCCGGGTCGAGCTGCGCGGTGAGCGGATCGAAGCCGTGGTGCGCGCGGGCCGCGGCCGGGCGGGGCAGGCCCGGGTAGTCGCCGGGCGCGCCGGCGGCGCTCGCCGCCGCGCGGGCGGCGGCGTCGGCGCGGGCGGCGACGTCGCGCAGGCCCTCGTCGGACAGGTCGTTCGTGTCCGCCGATCCGGTGTGGCCGTCGTGGACGCGCAGCACCGACACGCTGGTGTCGTCGACCTCGGTGGCCTGGGTCGGGCGCGAGCGGGCGAAACGCGAGAGCAGCGAGCGCTCGCGCACGACGGTCGCCTGCGCCTCGCCCGTCGCGAACCCCAGCGCGCGCTCGGCGAGCTCCAGCGGCTCCATCACGCCACCTCCGCGAAGAACGCCGCGATGTCGCGCGCGAGCAGCTCGGGCTCCTCGATCGCCGGGAAGTGGCCGCCGCGCGGCATCGGCGTCCAGCGCTGCACGTTGTAGAGGCGCTCGGCCCACTCGCGCGGCACGACGCCCTCGTCGGCGAAATTGCTGCTGAAGACGCTGATCGCGGTCGGCACGTCGACGAAGTCGCCCGGGCCGATCGTCGTCTCCGGGGACCAGCGGTTGTCGTAGTAATCGCGGATCGAGGTGCCGATCGTCCCGGTCGCCCAGTACAGCGTCACGAGGGTCAGCAGCAGGTCGCGCGGGAAGCGGCGCTCGACGTCGCCGCCCGTGTCGCCCCAGGAACGCCACTTCTCAAGGATCCAGCCGGCAAGGCCCGCGGGGGAGTCGGTCAGCCCGTAGGCGAGCGTCTGCGGCTTGGTCGATTGGATCCTGGCGTAGCCGTACTCCGAGTCCAGCCACCTGCCGAACGTGTCCCTGTACGCCACCTCGTCCGGCGAGAGCGGCTGCGACCCGGGCCCGGTGTAGGGGTCGAGGTCGAGGTTCGCGAGGTGCAGCCCGAGCATCGGCTCCGCGTCGTCCAGGGCCATGAAGGCCGAGACCGCCGCGCCCCAGTCGCCGCCGTGCGCGCCGTAGCGGTCGTAGCCGAGGCCCCGCATGAGCCGGTGCCAGAGCTTGGCGGTGGAGCGGGCGGTCACCCCGGTCCGGGCGGGGCGCTCGGAGAACCCGTAGCCCGGCAGCGACGGGATGACGACGTCGAAGGATGGGCCGTCGATCGGCTCCGTGAGCAGCGGCAGGAGCGGGAGCATCTCGACGAAGGCGCTGGGCCAGCCGTGGGTCAGGACGAGCGGGACGCCGTGCCCGTCGCGGGCGCGGGCGTGGACGAAGTGGATGCGCACGCCGTCGATCTCAGCCCTGAAGTGCTCGAGCGCGTTGAACTCGCGCTCGCGCGCGCGCCAGTCGAAGCGGTCGGCCCAGTAGCCGAGCACGTCCTGGAGGTAGGCGAGGTCGGTGCCCTGCTCCCACGGGTCGCCGGGCGCCGGATCGGGCCAACGCGTGCGGCCGATGCGGTCGCGCAGGTCGTCCAGCACGTCGTCGGCGACGTGGATCGTGAACGGCTCGGCGTTCACGCGACGCCGACCTCGACGTCGCGGAAGCGCGCCGGCGCGGCGCCGTGCGAGACCTCCATCACCTGGCCGGGCTCGCCCTTGCCGCAGTTCGTCAGGCCCCACAGCCGCCACTCGCCCGGCCCGCACACCGCATCGAGCGAGCCCCAGAACTGCGGCGTCACACCCGCGTACGAACCGTTGCGATAAAGGCGTCCGAGCTCGCCGCCGCGGATCTCGCGGCACACCTCTGTGGCGAACTGGAACTGCAGCCGGCGGTCGTCGATCGACCACGAGCGGTTGGTCTCGAGGTACAGGCCTTCGCCGGTGTCGGCGATGAGATCGGCGAGCGTGGGCACCGTGCCCGGCTCGAGCGAGACGTTGGTCATCCGCACGATCGGCTGGCGCGCGAAGCCGTCGGCTCGGGCGCAGCCGCCGGACCGGTCCAGGCCGATGGCCGCCGCGCTCTCGCGGTTGGACAGCGTCGCGCGCAGAACCCCGCCGGCGACGAGGTCGTGCCGCGCCCCTACGACGCCCTCGTCGTCCCAGCCGAACGAGCCGAGCCCGCCGGGCAGCGTCGCGTCGGCGGTGATGTGCAGCAGGTCGGACCCGTAGCGCAGCGACCCGAGGTCGGTCGGCGCGACCCAGCTCGTCCCCGCGTACGAGGCCTCGCCGAGCAGGATGCGGTCGAGCTCCAGCGCGTGGCCGATCGACTCGTGGACCTGGAGCGCCACCTGCTCGCCGTGCAGGACGATCGTGCTCCTCGCGCGCGGGCAGGGCGGCGCACTGAGTAGCTCGATCGCTTCGGCGGCGACCCGCGGCGCGTTGCCGGGCAGGTCCAGCGCGAGCACGTGCTCCCAGCCCGCCGCGGCGCAGTCGCCGCCGTGCGCGGTCGGATACGAGCGCACCTGGACGTCCTGCTCGTCGGCCGCGTACGCGTTGACGGCGCCGCCGCAGGCCACGAGCTCCTGGGTGCACGCGGCGCCCTCGGTCGAGGCGAACGCCTTGATCTCGCGCCACGCGCGGACCATCGCGGCGGTGCGCACGATGCGGTCGTCGCCGGTTCGCAGCGCGCCCTCGGCGGCGAACAGCAACTCGAGCTTGTCCTCGAGCGAGACGGTGAACGGATCGACCTCGTACGGGGAGGACCAGTGCCCGCGGGCCGGCTCGACCGCCGCCAGCGGCGTCGCCGGCACCGACGGCTGCGACTCGGCGACCGCGAGCGCCCGCGCCAGCACGCGCTCGGCGCCGGCGGGGGTGACGTCGCGGGTCGCCGCGAAGCCCCAGCCGCCGCCGATGCGCACGCGCACGCCGATCCCCTCGGATGCCGAGCTCTCGAGCGCGTCGACGTTGCCCGTGAGCACCGCGATCGTCTCGTCGCGCTGGTCGACGTGGCGCGCCTCCGCGTACGAGCAGTGGCCCTCGGCCTTCGTCATCAGGTCGGTCAGCAGATCGAGCATCGCCTCACCAGGCCGCCTCGTAGAGCGCGCGGACCTCGGCCTCGTCCGCGGCCGGCGGCGTCCCCGCGAGGTCTCGCCGCCGCGCCATCGCCTCGCGCACGCAGGTTTCGAGCGCCTCCTCGGTGACTCCGAGGTCGCGCAGCTGCTGGGCGCCGGCGCGCTGGGCCATGCGCCGCGCGAGCGCCTCCATCTCGATGCCTGCGGCCGCGTCGAGCGCCGCCAGCGTGTCGGGCGCGCGGCGGCGCAGCGCGACGGTCGTGTGCGGCAGCATCGCGGCGTTGGCGCGTCCGTGCCAGACGCCCGCGAAGCGCGCGAGCGACTGCGACAGGACGTGATGCAGGCCGTAGCCGGCGGAGTCGATGACGTAGCCGGCGAGCAGCGCTCCAAGCGCGAGCGCCTCGTGATCCTCGTCCTCGGCGAGCAGCCGCGCCGCCTCGCGGGCGGCCAGCGCGGGCACGGGCGACGCCTTGGGCGTCATCGGCCCCTCGATCGCGTGGCCGAGCGAGTTGGCCGCGGACGCCGCCAGGTCGTGGTCGGGCTGCGAGGCGCTCAGGTCGGGGTCGTTGATCACCACCCGGGGACGGACGCGCGGGGTCGCGGGGTCCACGCCGCGCGCGTGGCGGTGCCCGCGGGTCATCTCCGCCGCGCTCAGCGTCGTCGGGATCGCGGCCGCGTCGGCGCGGTGGGCCGCCGCGAGCGCCTTGGCGACGTCGACGACGCGGCCGCCGCCGAGCGCGACGATGAGGTCGCCGTCGACGGCGTCGAGCAGATCGCCCGCGACGTCGTCGACGCGGCCGGCCGGCACGTGGTGGACCGACGCCGCGCCGGAGACGACTTCGGGCGCCGACAGCTCGTGGCGCGCGGTCGTCAGCAGCACGTAGCCCTCGCCGAGCAACTCGGGGGCGGCGGCCAGGGCGCCGCGGCCGAAGCGCACGATCCGCTCGCCGTCGCGCCATGTGAAGTCCCGATCCACGGCCGGGAGCATCGCAAACGAGGCCGCGCGCCTCCGTGATCGTCGCCGTACTCCGGCCCTCCGTCGGGCTTCGCAACATCCGGATCGCCGGATCTTGACCTCAGCAAAAGGATCGCTTGGCAAGGTGGACGACGTCCGTGCCATTTCCCACTGATTTGGTATACAATGGCTCAAGATGTCGTCCTCAACCGCACCCGGGCACTGTGAGCGCCACCGCGCCCGATCTCCACGTGCGGATGGTGGACGCCGTCCTCGCCGGTGACGGCCTCGACGCCCTGGCGACGCTGACCGCCGAGGCTGCCGGGGGCACCGTGGCCATCGTGCTGCCCGCCGTTGGGGCCGCCGCGGCCGGCACGGGCGCGGCGCGCCGTCTTCCGGCGGTGCGACGGTTTGTCGCCGCGCAGCTTGCGGGACAGCCCGGCGCTTTGCCCGACGGATACGTCGCCGAGATGCCCGTGCACTCGGGCGCCGACCGGCTCGGCACCGTCGTCCTGCTCGACGACGGGCGCACCCCCGCGGAGAACGCCGACGGCGTCCTTCGGCTCGCCGCCGTCGCGGCCCTGACCGCCACCGCGCTGCACGACGCCGCGGGCGCGGGACGGCGGGCGGCGGGAGCGCTCCTCGATGACCTGCGCAGGGCGCCCGTCGAGCAGGAGGCCCTGCTGTCGCGTGCGCGGCGGCTGGGCACCGACCTCGGCTCGGGGGCCGTCGCCCTGCGGGCGCACACCGACCACGCGCTGCGCGCGACGACGATCGTCGAGGAGCTTGCGCCCGGCGCGCTCGTCGCCGGCCGCGACGGCGACCTCGACGCGCTCGTGCCCGGCGACGGAGCGGCCGAGGAGCGCGCGCTGTCGATCGCCCAGCGGCTCGGCGGGCAGGCGGTGGTCGGGGTGTCAGCGCACGAGCCCTCGCCGGCGCACCTGCATCGCGCACTGCGCGAGGCGGACGTGGCGCTCGCGCTCGTCGACGCCGGCGAGGCGACCGCCGAGCAGGCCGCCACGGGCGCGTGGCAGCTGCTCGTGCGCGTCGCGGTCGCCGATCCGAGCGCGCTGCGCCGGCTGCGCGACACGAGCGTCGGCCCGGCGCTCGCCCATGACGCCGATCACCGGACGGATCTCGTCGGGACGTTCCGGACGTATCTCGCGCACGGCGGCAACATGAACGCGGCCGCCGCGGCGATCCCGTCGCACCGGCATACCGTCGCCTACCGCCTCGAGCGGCTGCGCGCGCTGACCGGCCTGTATCCCGGAAGCCCCGACGACCGTGAGCGTCTCGGCCTCGGGATCAAGGCCCAGCTCGTGCTCGAGGCACTGGACCGAACCGCAGCGTAGGGGGGACGCGCCGGCGGAGGGCCCGCTCCCAGACGAGCCCTCCGCCGTCGTACCTCGCCCGAAAGCTCTAACTGACCGGCTGCGCCTCGAACATCGCCGCCTTCTCCTCGTTCCAGGAGTAGGCGTAGGCCGGGTTGTCGACCGACTGCCACAGCGTCGTGAGGCGCAGGGGACGGAACGTGTCCCACATGACCGCCAGCTCGTTGGTCGACTTCGAGCCGAGGGCCTTCTCGACCGCGCCGGGCTGCGGGCCGTGGGGAAGGCCCGAGGGATGCAGCGTCAGGCAGCCGATCTCGACGCCCTTGCGGGCGGCGTAATCGCCGTCGGCGTAGAACATGACCTCCTCGGACTGGATGTTCGAGTGGTGGTAGGGGATGGGGACCGCGGTCTCGTCCCAATCGAGCATCCGCGGGGCGAACGTGCAGATCACGAAGTTCGGGCCCTGGAAGGTCTGGTGCGCGGGCGGCGGCAGGTGGAAGCGGCCGGCGCGCGGCTCGAAGTCGGCGGCGTTGAAGGTGTAGGGATAGACGTAGCCGTCCCAGCCCACGACGTCGAACGGGTGACGGTCGAGCTCGTAGGTCTGGAAGCCGTCGCGGACGCGGACGGTGAGCTCGAACTCGCCGTCCTCCTCCACGGTCTCGAGCTCGCCGGGCGGGTGGAAGTCGCGCTGCGAGTACGGCGCGTGCTCGAGCAGCTGGCCGTAGCGGTTGCGATAGCGGTTCGGCGTCTCGATCTCGCCGGGCGTGTGGAAGCACAGCCAGAACTGCTCGGCGTCGCCGTCCAGCTCGAACCGGTGCGTGGTCCCGCGCGGGATGACGACGTAGTCCTTCTCGCGGAACGGGACGCGCCCGAACATCGTGTGCAGCACGCCGCCGCCGCGGTGGACGTAGATGACCTCGTCGCCCTCGCCGTTGCGGTAGAAGCCGTCGTGGGCCTCGGTCGGCTTGCAGACCCACGCCTCGATGTCGTTGTTGAACATCAGCAGGCGGCGGCCGCCGACCGCGTCGCCGCCCCGCTCGACGGGGTTGGCGTCGGCCAGGCGATGCACGTGAGCCTCGGGCACCCACTCGTCGCGGACGATGGAACGGAACTCGCCGACCTCGGAGAGGCGGCACGGCGAGTGGAGGTGATAGAGGATCGACTCGTTGCCGGAGAAGCCCTCGTAGCCGAGGACCTCCTCGGTGAGCAGCCTCCCGTCGCGGCGCGTCTGCGCGTGGCGCTTTGCGGGGACGTCCCCGAGGCTGTGGTACCTCATCGCTACAGGTTCCCCCTCCGCTCCTGCTCGCGCTCGATGGCCTCGAACAGGGCCTTGAAGTTGCCGTCGCCGAACCCGCGCGCGCCATG
Source organism: Solirubrobacteraceae bacterium (assembly GCA_035262945.1). Taxonomy (GTDB): domain Bacteria; phylum Actinomycetota; class Thermoleophilia; order Solirubrobacterales; family Solirubrobacteraceae; genus JAOPZW01. Next base: position 22,529 of record DATFRW010000016.1, on the reverse strand, counting down.
GCGCTCGATGACCTCGAAGAACACGGTCGGGCGATCGCCGACGGGCTTGGTGAAGATCTGCAGCAGGTAGCCCTCGTCGTCGCGGTCGACGAGGATGCCCTGCTCGCGCAGGTCGGCGAGCTGCTCGGTCACCTCGGGGACGCGGCTCGGGACGTCCTCGTAGTAGGCCGGCGGGATGGTGAGGAACTCGACGCCGCGGCGGCGCATCTCGGCGACGGTGCCCACGATGTCGCGCGTGGCGACGGCGATGTGCTGGCCGCCGGGGCCCTCGTAGAACTCGAGGTACTCGTCGATCTGCGACTTGCGCTTGCCCTCGGCGGGCTCGTTGATCGGGAACTTGACGAGCCCCTTGCCGTCGCTGACGACCTTCGACATCAGCGCCGAGTACTCGGTGGAGATCTCCTCGTCGGAGAAGTGGATCATCTCGGTCATCCCGAAGACGTCCTCGTAGTACTTCACCCACCGCTCCATGGAGCCGAGCTCGACGTTGCCGACGATGTGGTCGATCGCGAGGAGCATGCCGCTGTCCTCGGTGCCGTCGTCGACGGGCTCGTAGCCGGGGAGGAACACGCCCTCGTAGCCGCTGCGCTCGACGAACGTGTGCAGCGTCTCGCCGTAGGTCTCGATGGTGGCGAACCGGACGGAGCCGCGGTCGTCGGACTCCTCGTGGGGCGGCGTGACGCCGACGGCGCCGCGGGTCGTGGCCTCGCGGTAGGCGTGGTCGACGCTCGGCACGCTCAGGGCGATGACCTTCACGCCGTCGCCGTGCTTGTGGTGGTGGGCGGCGATCGGGGAGTCGGAGTGCAGCGCGCCCGTGAGGACGAGGCGGATGCGGCCCTGCTGCAGGACGTGCGAGACCTGGTCGCGCGTGCCCGTCTCGAGGCCCCGGTACGCGACGCGACGGAAGCCGAACGCGCGCGCGTAGTAGTACGCCGCCTGCAGCGCGTTACCCACGTAGAGCTCCACGTGGTGGATGCCGTTAAGCGGCATGAAGTCGTGATCGGGCACCGGCGGGGTCGCGGGGGCCGGCGCGGCCTGCTGGGCCATGGACCGTTCTCCTCTTCGCTGGGGGCTGATCAATGATTCTCTTGTCGGATGCTCGCCTCAATGCCGATTCGTTGCGTCTGGCGGGTCTAGGATGTGTGAATGGACAAGATCGACCGTCAGATCGTTGCGCTGCTGCGCAACAACGCGCGTATGTCGTTCAACGCCATCGGCAAGCGGGTCTCGCTGAGCGCGCCGGCGGTCAAGCGGCGGGTCGATCGGCTCGAGGCCGACGGCGTCCTGCGCTCATACGCGGCGGTCGTGGACTCGGCGGCGATGGGCTGGCGGACGCACGCGCTGGTGTCGCTCTTCTGCGAGGGGCGGATGGCGGCCGCGGAGGTGCGCGAGGCGCTCGTCGATCACCCCGAGGTCGCCGCGGCCTACACGGTGGCGGGCGAGGCGAGCGCCATCCTTCACGTGCGCGCGCGCGACACGGCGCATCTCGAGGAGGCCCTCGAGCGCATCCGCGACGCACCGGGGATCACCCGGACGCAGACGCAGGTGGTGCTGTCGACGCTGTTCGAGCGTCCGATGGAAGGCTGAGAACGCTCGTTTACGCCGCCTCGCGCAGCGGCGCCTGCTCCGGCTTGGGCTTCAGCGGCCGCGGCTCCTCGGCGGGCGTGATCGCCGCGAGCCACGGAAACAGAGAGTCGATCGTCACGATCGGGCCTGGCACGTCCTGAGGAGTCATCGTCGCTGCCTTCCTCGGTGAGTTGTGTCAAGAAACTGAGTCTATGGCAGCGGGTTGCGTGATGCAACGCTTTTCTCGCCGCCACAGCGCCGGCCTCGGGCCTGCCGACTCGCGCGTGACGATCACCGCCACCGAGACGATCACGAGCGCCGCGCCCGCCAGCGTCGCGCCGCCGAGGCTCTCGCCGAGGATCGCCCAGGCGAGGAGCACCGCGACCACCGGGTTGACATAGGCGTAGGTCGCGACCTGCGAGATCGGCGCGTTCTGCAGCAGCCACGAGTACGCCGTGTAGGTGAGCCACGAGCCCGGGCCGATCAGGTAGGCCAGCGCCAGCCACGAGTCTGCGGAAGTGTGCGCGAAATGGACGTCGTGCGGCTCGCCCGCCGCCAACGCGCCCGCGAGCAGCACCACGCCGCCGACGACGAGCTGCCACGCCGTCGAGACGAGCGGGTCCGACGGCAGGGTCAGGCGGGGCGAAAGGAACGAGCCCGTCGCCCACGAGCAGGCGGCCAGGAGCACGAGCAGGATCCCGCCAAGGGTGGCGGCGTCCGGGCGGCTGCCGGGGAGCAGGAGCACGCCGAGGCCGCAGAAGCCGACGGCGACGCCTGCGATGGTGGCGCGCGCGATCCGTTCGCGGCCGACGGTCCGGCGCAGCAGCACGACCCACAACGGGACCGACGCGACGAGCAGCGCCGCGAGGCCCGCGGGCACGTTGCGCTCGGCGATCGTCACGACGCCGTTGCCACCGGCCGGCAACAGCACGCCGATGAGGGCAGCGGCCGCGAGCTCGCGCCGCGGGACGCGGATGCGATGGCCGCGGGCCGCGAGCACCGCCACCATCACGCCTCCGGCGATGACGAAGCGCACGCCGGCGCCGAGCATCGGCGGGATGTCCTCGACCATCACCCGGATGGCGATGTAGGTCGAGCCCCAGATCACGTAGACGCACGCGAGCGCCGACCACAACCGAACTGAGGGAGGGGAGGTGTGGCCGGCGCTGTCGCCTGAGGAGGGCGTGCGTTTCAAGCGTTGAGGATCCCAGCCGCGTGATATGAGAACAAATGGGATTTCTTGGGGCAACTGATAAGGTCGTCTAATGCTCGATGTTCGCCGCATGCGCGTGTTGCGGGAGGTCGCAGCACGCGGCTCGTTCTCCGCCGCCGCCGAAGCCCTCGACTACACGCAGTCCGCGGTCTCCCAGCAGATCGCCGCCCTCGAGCGCGAGGCCGGCACGATCCTCGTCGAGCGCAGCGCGCGCGGCGTCCGCCTCACCGACGCGGGCCGCGCCCTCGTCGCGCACGCCGACGTCATCCTTGCGCGCCTGGCCGACGCCGAGGCCGAGCTCGAGGCCATCGCCGGCCTGCGCGGCGGGCGCCTGCGCATGGCCGCGTTCCCGAGCGCGGGGGCGTCGATCATGCCCGAGGCGATCGCGCGCTACCGCGAGCGCCACCCGGCGATCGAGCTCTCGCTCGAGCCCGCCGAGCCGGGGCCGGCGCTGGCCAAGCTGCGCTCGGGCGAGGTCGACATCGCCCTGGACATCACGGTCGCCTTCCGGCCCGAGCCCGACGACGGGATCGATCGCCTGCACCTGCTCGACGACCCGATGTACGTCGCGCTGCCCGCCAACCATCCGCTGGCCCACAAGCGCGGGCTCAAGCTCGACGAGCTTGCCGACGAGAGCTGGATCCTCGGCTCGACGAACTCGTGCCCCGACGCCTCGGTGTTCCTGCGCGCCTGCCAGCTCGCGGGGTTCGAGCCGCACATCGCGTTCAACTCCGACGACTACTACGCCATGCAGGGCTTCGTCGCCGCCGGCGTGGGCGCGTCGTTCATCCCGGACCTCGCGCTGATGCCGGTGCGCGACGACATCGTCGTGCGCTCGCTCGGCGCGCGGCCGCCGATCCGCCGGATCATGGCCGCGACGCTCAAGGACAGCTTCCGCTCACCGGCCAAGCTCGCGATGCTCGACGTCCTCACCGAGGTCGGCGACGAGTTCGCCGGCAAGCACCGCCGGCTCGCGCTCGTCTCCTAGCCGCGTCGTCGCCGTGGGGGAGAACGGGGAGATCGTCCGCCGCGCGTTCGACGCGTTCTCGCGGCGCGACCTCCCGGCGCTGCTCGCGCTCGTCGACCGCGACATGGTGTTCATGCCCGCGACGGCCCGCGTGGCCGGGCGCGGCGGCGAGCCGTATCGCGGCCACGAGGGCATCCGCACGTATTTCGCCGACGTCGCGCGCGTGTGGCAGGAGGTGCGCCCGGAGCCCGACGAGTTCATCGAGGTCGACGACGTGGTCGTCTGCACCGGCCGCATCTACGCGTGGGGCATCGGGCGCGTGATCGACGCACCCGCCGGATGGGTATGGCGGCTGCGCGACGGCCGGCTCATCGAGGGCCGCGTGTACGAGACGCGCCGCGAAGCGCTGGCAGCGGGCGGGATCGACAGCCGCTAGAGCAGGTCCTCGGCGTAGTTCGCGAGCGACCGGTTGTAGCGCGGCAGATGGGGTGCGAGGGCGCCGAGGGCGAGCCCCACGGCCTCGCGCTCGCGGCCCACGTCGACGAGCGCGAGGGCGAGGAAGGCGGCCACCGCGTCGTCGAGCGCGTCCGAGCCGGCGTCGCGTTCGGCCCTCAGCAGGGCGACGCTCTCGTCCGCGTGGCCGAGGTTGCGCAGGGTGCTCGCGAGCTGGATGACCGCGCGGCGGCGCTGCTCGCCGGTGAGGCCGCGCTCGAGCGCCTGCCGGTAGAGCGGGGCGGCCTGCTCGGGGTGCCCCGTGGAGTCGTGGGCGCCGGCGAGCTCGAAGAGCGCGAGCGGATCGTCGCGCCCGCGCTCGGCGGCAAGCGCCTCCGCGCGCCGCAGGAACTCCTCGGGCTCGTAGTCGTCGTACGTCGCCCAGAGGTCGTCCATGCGCTGCTGCCACGCGGGATCCGCTTGCGTCATCCGGTCAGTATGTTCGAGACCGTGACGCTTGCGGGAGACGTCCGGTCGCAGATCGCGCGCTTCGACGACGTGCGGCCCGTCGCGGTGGCGCCGTGCCACAGCCCGGAGGACGTGGCGGCGGCGCTCGCCTTCGCCCGGCGCGAAGGTCTCGACCTCGCGCTGCGCAGCGGCGGCCATTGCTTCGCCGGGCGGTCGTCGACCACCGGCGTGCTCGTCGATGTGGGCCCGATGCACCACGTTTCGGTCGGCGAGGGCACGGTGACCGTCGGTGCCGGGGCGCGCCTGAACGAACTCTACGACGCGCTCGCCGCCCACGGGCGCACGATTGCCGCCGGCTGTGGCCCGACCGTCGGCATCGCCGGGCTGGCCCTCGGCGGAGGGCTCGGCATCCTCGGCCGCTCGCACGGGCTGACCACCGACCAGATCGTCGCGATGCGGGCTGTCCTCGCCGGCGGCCGCATCGTCGAATGCGATGAGCAGCGCGACGTGGCTCTCTTCTGGGCGCTGCGCGGCGCGGGCGGCGGCCAGTTCGCGGCGGTCACCGAGCTCGTGCTGCGGACGCTGCCCGCGCCGCAGGCGACGGCCTTCTACCTGCTGTGGCCGTATGAGGCGGCCGCGCGCGTGGCGAGCGCGTGGCAGGGCTGGTCGCCGGACGCGCCGGAGGCCATCGCCGCCAGCCTCGTGATCAAGGCGATCGCCGGTGGCGCTCGGCCGAGCGTGCTCGTGTTCGGCGCCCTACTGGACGACGAACCGGCGGCGCGCCGGGCGCTCGCCGAGTTCGTCGAGCGCGCGGACGTGCAGCCCGCGAAGGCGGTCTTCGTGGAGGCGCCGTATCGCGAGGTCAAGCGCCACCTGGCCGAGTACGACGTGGCCGCCGGCGTCCGGCGCGCGGTGGAGCGCGACCCCGGGCACTCGTACTCCAAGTCGGAGTTCTTCCGCCGCGAGCTCACCGCGGACGCGATCGAGGCGCTCCTGAACCACTTCACGGAGAGCGCGCAGGCGCGGGTGCTCGACTTCACGCCGTGGGGCGGCGCCTACAACCGCGTGCCCGTCGACGCCACCGCGTTCGCCCACCGCGCGGAGCGCTTCCTGCTCAAGCAGGAGGTCGTCGTGGAGGCGACCGCAGACGACGCCGAGCGCGAGGCCGCCCGCGGGTGGCTGGCGCGGTCATGGGAGCTCGTGCACCCATACGGGTCGGGCGGTGTGTACCCGAACTTCCCGGACCCCGACCTCGACGACTGGGCCCGCGCCTACCACGGGCCGAACCTCGAGCGCCTCATGCGCGTGAAGGCGGAGTACGACCCCGAGAACGTCTTCCGCTTCGCGCAGTCGGTGCCGCCCGCCTAGTCCTCCGAGCGCGGACGGACGAAGCCGGCGGGCATCTTGCCGAACTCGACCCGGGCGGTGCCGGTGACCACGGCCGGATCCTCCCTCGCGAAGGCGCGCAAGGCGTCCTCGTCCGCATCGTCGGCCTCGACGACGCCGAGCCCCCACGATCCGGTGCCGTCGAGCACCGGGCCGAAGATCACCATCTGCCCCGACGCGAGGTACGGCTGCCAGTGCGCGGCGTGGCGGCCCATGATCTCGCGCTCCTCGTCCGTCATGTCCTGCGCGAACGTCGGGCGCGGAGCGATCAGCCTGAAGACGAAGGTGCTCATGCGCCCACTATGACCGCCGCGACCCCCGCCTCGCCGCGCGCGTTGGGGTGAAACGGTGCCGCCGCGTTCGTCGGGATGAGCGGCTCGACCCACTTCGTCGAGGTCGACTTGCAGGCGTCGTGGCCGATGCTCGCCGTGTAGTCGTCGACGACCTGCGCGCCGTTCGCGGCCGCCTGCTCGGCGAGCATGCTGTTGAGCGCCTTCTCGACGCCGCGCAGGTAGGGCACGTCGGCCCACGCGAACGGGACGACCGGCCAGCAGCCGCGGCCGGTCTCGGGCAGGATCGCGGCGTAGTTGACGACGAGCACGCGCGCGTTGGGCGAGCGGTCGTGGATGCCCTGGATCACCGCTGCGATCTTCGGCGCCGTGGCGGCGATGCGGTCGGCGAGCGTGTCGTGGCCGTTGACGACGTAGCGGTCCTGGCACGGGTGGCCGAACGGGGTCGCGCTGGCGCAGCCGCGGAGGATCTCGGTGAAGCCGATGTCGTTGCCGCCGATCTGCAGCGTCACCGTGCGGGTGGCTGTCGTGAGCGCGTTGAACTGCGGCGGGTTGGGCCCCGGCGTCACGTTCTGGGACGAGGTCATGTCGTCGGTCGTCGCGCCGCTGCACGAGACGTCGGCGAGCGACTGGCCGAGTTGCGCGGCAGCGAGGTGGGCGAAGTTGTGATCCGAGCGCAGGCAGCCGAGCGGGTTGAGCTGCTGGTTGGGGATGAGCGGTCCGGCGGCGTAGGAGTCGCCGAGGCCGACCCAGTCGGCGGCGGCGGCCGAGCCGGCGCCGAGCGCGAGCGTGGCGGCGAGCGTGGCGAGGACGGTGACGACGCGACGGCGGCGCTGCATGGTGATCCTCCGATCCGTGACCCTGGCGGACCCTTCATGCCCACGGCGGAGCGGTTCCATAACCTCCCGCGCGTGACGTCGCTGACCGTCGCCGTGCTCGGTGTCGGCGAGGCCGGAAGCGCCATCGCCGGCGACCTCGTCGCAGCCGGTGCGACGGTGCGCGGGTTCGATCCGGCGGGCGGGCGCGCGGTGGCCGGCGTCGCGATGGCGGCGGAGGCGGCTGAGGCCGTCGCGGGCGCCGACGTCGTACTCAGCGTCAACGCCGCGTCCGGCGCGCTCGAAGCGGCGCGCGGCGCGGCGGGCGCGCTCGCGCCCGGCCAGGTCTACGCGGACCTCAACGCCTCCGGCGCCGCGCTCAAGCGCGCGCTCGCCGAGGTCGTCGCGCCCACCGGCGCTGCCTTCGCCGACGTCGCGCTCATGGCGCCGGTGCCGGGCAACGGCCTGCGCACGCCCGCGCTCGTCTCGGGCCCCGGCGCCGCGGCGTTCGCGGAGCGGATCGGCCCGCTCGGCATGCCGGTGGAAGTGCTGGGCGACGAACCCGGCGAGGCCGCCGCGCGCAAGCTGCTGCGCAGCGTGTTCATGAAGGGGCTGGCGGCGGCGTGCATCGAGAGCCTGCAAGCGGCGCGTGCCGCGGGATGCGAGGAGTGGCTGCACGCGGAGATCGCGGGCGTGCTGGGGAACGCCGACCCTGCGCTGCTCGACCGGCTGCTGAGCGGCAGCGTGCGCCACGCCGCGCGGCGGGTGGGGGAGATGCGCGACGCGCGCGAGCTGCTCGACGAGCTCGGCGTGGAGCCGCGGGTCGCGGCGGCGGCCGAGGGCTGGCTGGCGGCGCTTGAGCGCGGCGAGCCACGCTAGGGCGCGTCGCGCGCAGGATTGTCAACAATTATGCTCACGATCCGTGAGCCTCACGCTGGCCCTGGTGGGCGACGTCAACTGTAAGGCCGACGCGGGCGCGCTGGCAGTGCCCGGCGGGTACGACGGGCTGCTCGTCCAGCCGGGCCGAGCCGCCGCGACCGCTGCCTAGAATCGCGCCGACCATGAGCCAGCCCGCAGCGCAATCCGGCTACGAGAAGCTGCGCGACGCGATCACGTCGGGCGACCTGCAGCCGAGCCAGCGCCTGGTCGAGGCCGAGCTCAGCGAGACCTTCGGCCTCAGCCGCGCGGCGGTCCGCACCGCGCTCGTGCGGCTCGAGCAGGACGGGCTCGTCTCGCACGAGCGCCACCGCGGCGCGAAGGTCCGTCTCGTCACCGAGGAGGAGGCGGTGGAGATCCTCGAGGCGCGCGCGGCGCTCGAGAGCGTCGCGGTGCGCAGCGCGGCGCTCAACGCGACCAAGGCGGATGTCACCGAGCTTCGCGGGCTGCTGGCGCAGATGAAGTCGCTGCTCAAGGACGGCGACCTGCTGCGCGTCTCGGACGTCAACGCCCGGTTGCACCGGCGCCTGCTTCAGATCTCGCGCAACCAGACCGCGATCAGGCTGACCGCGACGCTGAACTCCCAGCTCGTGCGCTTTCAGTTCCGCACGATCCTGGCCCCGGGGCGCGCGCCTCAGTCGCTCGCCGAGCACACCGGCGTCGTCGACGCGGTCGCCGCGCACGACCCCGACGCCGCCGAGCAGGCGATGCGCATGCACCTGCTGCACGTCATGGAGACGATTCGGGCGAGCTGATCGAGGCGGCCGGGACCGGGTCGAGCCCCGCGACCCGGCGGGTGTTCGCCACCGCCATGGTGCGCACTTCGTCCTCGCCGAATCCGGCCTCGAGGAAGTTGTCGGCCATGAGCGCGAGCCCGTCCTCGACGGGCGGGTTGAAGCGCTGGCCGAGGTCGGACGCCCACACGGTGTGCTCCGGGCCAACGGCGCGGGTGGCCTCGTAGAAGCGCTCCCAGGGCGCCTTGCCCGTGTAAGTCGTGGTGAAGCAGCGCTCGAGCAGGGCGCCCTTGCGCGCGAGCTCGACCTGGTCCTCGGCGCTGACCGTCTGCGACGGGAACTCGGGATGCGTGACGACGATGGTCTCGATGCCGGCGGCGACCGCGCCGTCGGCGAGGGTGAAGATCTCGTCGCGCGACAGGTGGCCGGTGCAGAGGACCATCTGATGGCGCGCGACGACCTCGAGCACCTCGTGGGCCTCGGGCAGCAGCTCGCCGCGGTCGTCGACCACCGGCACCGGCTCGCAGGCGAGGCCCGCCTCGCGCAGCGAGAGCTCGAAGCGCACCCACACCGGCACCTTGCCGTTCGGGTCGGCCGCGAGGACCTCGTGCTGCTCGTTGACCGACGAGACGGTCGGGAACCAGACGATGCGCGCGCCCTCCCGCGCGGCGATCTCGACCGCGAGCGGATTGAGCCCGCCGACGCTGCGGTTGAGCGTGATGGCACCGAGGACCGTGACGCCCGGAACCGCCTCGGCGACGACCTGCGCGCGCTCGGCGGTCGACGAGTAGTGCGACTTCAGGCCGAAGCCGGCCTGCCCGGTCTCCAGGCAGCGGCGCGCGAGCTGGACGTCGGTGATCCGCCGGGCGACGAAGTCGGGGGCAATGTGGACGTGGTAGTCCACGCCCCCGCGGACGAGCTCGCGGGCGAGGTCGGAGGGGACGGGATGCTGGACGTCTGCGGCCACGGGCGAAGGCTAGTCGAGAGGGATTGTCGCCAATTTCATCGATAATGTTGCCGCGAAGATTCCTACCTTAGAATCGCGGCCGCCATGAGTCGCCGCATCCAGGTCATCGGGGCACACTCCGCCGACTTCGTCTGGCGGGCGGGTGGAGCCGTCGCGGTCGCCGTCAAGAACGGCGGCATCGCCGAGGTCATCGCGCTCTCCTACGGCGAGCGCGGCGAGTCCGGCGAGCTCTGGAAGGAGGAGGGGCAGACCATCGAGAACGTCAAGCGCGCCCGCCACGCCGAGGCCGAGGCGGCCGCGGCGGCGCTCGGCGCGACGTTCCGCTGCCTCGACCTCGGCGACTATCCGCTGCAGATCGACGGAGACGCGCTCACGGCCATCGCCGACGCGATCCGCGAATTCGCACCGGACGTGCTCATCACGCACACCGATCGCGACCCGTTCAACCCGGACCACCCGGTCGCCTCGGCCGCGGTCGACCGCGCGCGCGGCCTCGCCGCCGGCGCCGGGGTGCAGAGTGCCTTCGCGACCATCGCGCCGCCGGCGCTCTTCCAGTTCGAGCCCCACCAGCCCGAGCTGTGCAACTTCACGCCGACCACGTTCGTCGACATCACGGCCGTGTACGAGCAGAAGCTCGCCGCGATGGCCGAGATGAAGGCCCAGCAGTACCTCCAGACCTACTACGCGCAGCGCGGCGAGCAGCGCGGCAACCACGCGCGGCGGGCGTCGGGCGAGCGTTCGATCCGCTACGCCGAGGCGTTCCAGCGCATGATCCCTCAGGTGGTGACCGAGCTGTGACCACGCAGGAGTGCGCCGAGCTCGCGCGGCTCGGCTCGGCGACGGTCTACGAGGGCGGCGGGCGCCGCGGGCTCGTCGACGTGCCGCTCGTTCAGGTCGTGCCCGGATCGCGCGCGGCCGGGCCCGCGCGCACGGTGCGCTGCGGGCAGGCCGACAACCTCATGGTCCACGCGGCGATGGCGTCGCTGCAGCCTGGCGAGGTCCTCGTGCTCACGATGCCGACGCCCGAGCCGGTGGCGCTCGTCGGCGACCTGCTCGCCACGCAGGCCAAGGCGCGCGGGGCGGCGGCGATCCTCGTCGACGCAGCGGTGCGCGACGTCGAGGACCTCGTCGCGCTGGGACTGCCGATCTGGGCGCGCTACGTGCGCATCCGCGGGGCCGACAAGGCGACCGTCGGCGAGCTCGACGTCCCGGTCACGGTCGGCGGCACAACGATCAACCCCGGCGACGTCGTCGTGCTCGATGCCGACGGCGCCGCCGTCGTCGAGCAGGAGCGGATGTCCGAGGTCCTCGAGGGCGCGCTCGCGCGCGAGGAGAACGAGCGCGTCAAGCGGGCCAAGCTGCAGCAGGGCGAGCTGTCCTACGACCTCGACGGCCTGCGCGCGATCGTCGAAGACGCCGACTGATGGCGGCGCTGCACGAGATCGCGCACATCAGCCACGCGGAGATGCTCACCCCGCGGGCCGACGAGAGCCTGCGCTTCTTCGTCGACGTGCTCGGCATGGAGATCGAGGCTCGCGAGGGCCAGTCGGTGTTCCTGCGCGGATGGGGCGACTACCAGCGCTACTGCCTGAAGCTCACCGAGTCCGACACGTCGGGCCTCGGCCACGTCGCGCTGCGCACCTGGAGCCCGGATGCGCTCGAGCGGCGGGTCGCCGCGATCGAGGACACGGGGCTCGGCCTCGGATGGAACGACGGCGACGTCGGCCACGGCCCGGCCTACCGGTTCACGGACCCCGATGGCCACGTCTTTGAGCTGCTTTACGAGGTCGAGCGCTACACGCCGCCGCCCGAGCTGCGGCCGTCCCTGAAGAACCAGCCGCAGCGCTACGTCGGCCGTGGCGCCGCGATCAAGCGCCTGGACCACATCAACGTGCTGGCCGCCGACGTGCGCGCCAACCGCGTCTTCGCCGTGGAGCGGCTCGGCTACCGGCTGCACGAGCGCATCGAGCTCGACGACGGCACCGAGACCGGCGCCTGGATGAGCGCGAGCATCGCGGCCCACGAGCTGATCTACACCGCCGACGCCTACGGCGCCCACGGCCGCCTGCACCACCTCGCCTTCTGGGTCGACACCCGCGAGGAGTGCCTGCGCGCGGCCGACCTCTTCCTCGACAACGACGTGCCGATCGAGGCGGCGCCGTCCAAGCACGCGATCGCCCAGGGCTTCTTCCTCTACGGGCTGGAGCCGGGCGGCAATCGCGTCGAGGTCACCACCGGCGGCTACTTCGTCTTCGACCCAGAGTTCGAGCCGGTCGTGTGGACCGAGGTCGAGCGCGCCAAGGGCCAGGCCTGGGGCGTCAAGACGGTGGAGAGCTTTCACACCTACGGTACCCCGCCGGTCGAGGCGCCCGTCTGAGCCCGAGCATGCAACGGGGGCGCCGCACGATCGCGGCGCCCCTGCGTTGCTGCCCCCCTTGTTTTGACCCCCCGGTCAGACCGGCTGGCGCTTGGTCTGCAGGCGCTTGCGCCCCGCGAGACCGATCCCGCCGGCAGCGACGAGCGCGGCGCCACCGATGGCGATCCACACGTCGGTGTCGACGCCGCCGTCGTTCGACGGCTGCGCGGTGGCGGGCTGGCCGATCGGCTTCGGGTTGACCGGCCAGGTCGGCGCGGTGCTCTCCGACGGCTTCCAGTGAGCGTTGCGGTCGACCTGGTCGGGCGCCGCCAGCGACGGCGAGTGCGCCTTCGTGAGCGTCTGCGGCGTCACGCCGGGGCCGCCCCCTGCCGCCACGCTCTGGCCCTGGATCGGCGCCGAGCCCTGGCCGCCGTCGATGGCCGGCACGGCTCCCGCGGTCGCCGGGGCGATCGCGGACGCGGCGAGTGCCGCGGCGAGGGTCCGGTACCAGTTACGGTGCTGCTGGAGCATTGCCCCTCCTAGCTGTTTCGAAGAGCGCTTCCCAGCGCGCTCTCCCTTGACGAGATGCACGCTCCCAGCGCGGCCGCCTCGCAACCGCGTCGTTTGACCCTCTGGCGGTGTGGCGCTGATCACAGTCGGTTGCAGCGCGGTGTCGGCACCTGGGAGGGTGGTCGCAGTGGGCGAGCCGTCCTTCCTCGAGACACTGAGCGCCGAGCAGGCCGAGACGCTGGGCGCGCTGGGGCGCGGGCGGCGCTATGCGACCGGCGCGGCGCTCTTCATCGAGCGCGATCCCGCAGACGCCGTCCTCATCCTCCGGTCCGGGCGCGTGAAGCTCAGCTGCGTGACCGACGCGGGGCGCGAGGCGGTCCTGGGGATCCGCGAGCCGGGCGATCTCATCGGCGAGATGTCGGCGATCGACGACGCGCCGCACATGGCGACTGCCCGGGCGCTCGAGCCGGTCGAGGTGCTCGCGGTGTCGAGCGACGCGTTCGTCGCGTTCCTCGAGCGCACCCCGGGCGTCGCGCTCGTGCTCGTGCGCATGCTCAACCGGCGCCTGCGCGACGCCGATCGCAAGCGCACCGAGTTCGTCGCGCAGGACACGGTCGGCCGCGTCTGCTCACGACTCGTCGAGCTCGCCGACCGCTTCGGCGAGGACGACGGGGCCAGCGTGCACATCGACCTCACCATCACCCAGGAGGAGCTCGCGGGGTGGACGGGCTCGTCGCGCGAGGCCGTCATCCGGGCGCTGCGGACGCTGCGCGAGCTCGGCTGGATCGCGACGCGCCGGCGGGGGATCACCCTCCTCGACGTCGAGGCGCTCCGCCACCGCGGCGTCTGACCTGCGCCGGCGGCGCCGCGTAGACGAACGACCGGGGCGTCCTCACGACGAAATCGTGGTGCATCACGGCCCGGACGACGGTCTCGTCGGTCTGGAACTGGACGTCGGTCGAGATATCGACCGTCACGAAGTCGCAGTCAATGCCGATCCACGCCTCGCTCCAGTCGGCGCCGAAGACCATGCCGTCGTCGCCGGCGCCCTCCGACACGATGAACGGGTAGCCGAGCAGGCAGCCGCCATCGCCGCCGTCGTACGAGAGCAACTCGCCCCTCGAGTCGAGGCTGACCCCGTTGCCGGCGGCGAGGAAGTCAGAGGTGTTTGTGGCCGTCAGGGCAGCGAGGACGCTGGGGTGCAGCACCCATCCTGCCGATCCGAAGTACGCCGGCCTGGCCGGCAGCGGCGGCTGCCCGCGACGGGCCAGGTCGACCATCGTCCGAGCGGTGGCTAGAAAATCGGGGCCCGCGGCGATGGGGACACTTGGGACACCGGCGGTGCTGATGACGCCGAGCGGTTCCGGCGTCCCCGCCCCGCCACCCCGAAGAAAAGCGCCGTCCGCATGCCTCGCGAGGCGATACGCGATGTCTTCCTTGACCGCCGCCGCGACCTCGGGAAAGTCGACGAGATCCCGGATCAGGTGGTTCGGGAGGATCACCTTGAGCGCAAGCTCGTGGTCCCGCGGGCGCAGCAGGCGCTGGCTCACCCTTGCTTCGGGCTTCTCCTCGCTCTTCTTCGGAATGCCCTCCTCGTCCGTCTTGGGCATCGTCGTCTTGGGCTGTTCCAGGTAAGCGAGCGGCCCCGACGCCGGGTCCCCGACCGCGACAACCGGCACCTCGGTCTTGTCGACGACGACGCGCGCGCCCAGACGGACAACCGCCGAGCACATGCAGAACAGCTGGGTGATGTCCGCGGTCCACTCCGCCGCGTCGAGCGTGCCGTCGCCGCCGTCACCGTCGTCGCGCGTTCCGAAGGGGCGCGTGCCGAAGGGCCTGGTGCCGAAGGGGCGCGTGCCGAAGGGGCGGGTGCCGAAGGGGCGCGTGCCGAAGGGCCTGGTCCCGAAGGGCCGGGTGCCAAAGGGCCGCGTGCCGAACGGCCTGGTCCCGAAGGGCCGGGTGCCAAATGGTCGTGGATCGCCGGGCGCACCTTCGCCCTCCGGATCCTCGCCCCAGGGACCTCTCCAATCCGCGCACATGTTGTTCTCCTTCGCCCGGGCGAGCCTAATCGGGTGGCGCCTCCGTCACAACGTCGGTCGCGGCGATCGACTCGGCCTCCAGCAGATGGGAGCGCGCGCCGACCCGCCTGTAGAAGGCGGTGGCGCGGCCCAGAGGGACCTGCGCTTCGTCCACGCGGCCGGCTCGAAACAGGGCACCGGCGGCGCGGAGATGAGCGAACGCCTCGTCGGGCCGCGACCCGATCTGGCCGAAGCGCGCAGCCGCGTCCGCGAAGTCGCGGGACGCCATGCACAGCAGCGCCTCGAGCCACCGCGTCGTCGCCGTGACGGAGCTCGCCGTAGCGGCGAACTCCTCCTCGCGGCCCAGCGCCTCGAGCGCGCAGAAGAGGTCGACGGCCCACGACGACACCGGGTTCGCGTTCATCGCGCGGCGCCATTGGTCGAGCACCTCCGTCGCCAGCTCGTCCGCCTTCTCCCGAGAACCCGCGACGCCCTCCGCGCGCGCGGCGAACGCGAGGGCGGGGTAGAGCGTCTGTGGGTCGTCGGCCGACAGCGCGAACGCGACAGCTCGTGCCGCGTCGTCGAGCGCGCCGGGGCTGTCGCCGCGCGCCAGCCGGATCCGTCCGCGCATCGCACGGCAGTAGCCCTCCATGAAGTTGGGCGTCCCGCTCTCGGCCTCGGCGATGAACGCATCGGCGCCGGCGACGCCGTCGTCCCAGTCGCCGGTCCAGTAGCACTCGCCGACGCGCTCCGCCGCGAGCCAGCCGACGAACCCGCTGTGTCCAAATCGCTCCGCGTGGCGCCGAGCGCGGGCGTGGAGGACGAAGCCGGCCTCGAGGTCCCCGGTCTGGCACTCGAGGTCAGCGAGCATGCCGCAGCAGTGCGCGCCGAGCGGCGACTCGATCTCCTCAGCGATGGCGATCGCGCGCCGCAGCTCGTCGCGCCCGCCCGGATCACCGGAGAGGCCGCGCGACACGCCGCTCATCGCCAGCGCGCTCGCCTCCAGCTCGCGGAGGCCGAGCGCCTGCGCGATCTCCCGTGCCTCCGTGGCGGCCGCGATCGCGCGATCGTGCTCGCGCGCCATCGCCCGCTCGTTCGCGACGTCGACGAGCACCTCGGCCTTGGCTTCGCTCGCTCCAAGGTCGGCGACGAGCTCCACGGCGCGATCAAGATGCTCGTGATACTCGGCGCTGGAGCCGTGATGGTGTGCGAGGTACGCGAGGAACGTCTCCGCCTGCGCCGCCGTACCGCGGTCGCCCGCGGCACGCAGCCCGGCCAGCGCCTCCTCGAGCGCCTCCGCGCCCGCGGTCTCCGCGTAGTACTCGGACTTCCCGAGGCTGAAGAGCAGCGTTGGCCGATCGCGGTCGTCGCCCGGCGCGAGCTCGAGCGCGGCGCGGAAGTAGCGCGCCGCGGCCGGGAACGCGTGGAGCGTCAGCGCGCGATCGCCGGCCTCGCGCAGTGCCCGTCCAGTGCGCTCCGCGAGGGCGTGGCGGTCGGCGCTGTCGGCCAGCTCGTAGGCGCAGAGGTAGTGGTGCGCGAGCATGTCCGCCCGGTCGCCCGCCCGGTCGGGACTGATGGACTCCAGCCACTCCGCTGTGCGCCGGTGGATGTCGCTCTTGCGCCGGCGCGGGATCTCGCTATAGGCGACGTCTCGGATCAGGACGTGCTGGAAGCGATATTCGTCCTCGTGGCCGACCGACGACTGGCCGACGCGGCCAAGAAACGCCCGCTCCTCGAGGGCCCGCAGCCGCGCGACGACCCACCGCCGCGGCCGGCCCATGACGGCCGCCAACGCGCCCGGCCACATCGCCCTGCCGATCACGGCGCCCGCTTGCAGGACCGCCTTGTCGCCACCCTCGAGCGAGTCCAGCCGTGACGCGATGATGCCTCGCACCGACGGAGGCGGCGGAAGGGCGGGCTGGGCAGCGCGGCGCCGGCGCGCGGCGACCAGGAGCCCGCGATCGGTGAGCATGCGCACGAACTCGACCGAGTAGAGGGGGTTGCCCGACGCGCTGTCGACGATCGTGTCGGTCAACTCGGCGCCCAGCGTGCCGGCGCCGGCGAGCGTGGTGATGAGGTCCCGGCTGTCTTGCTCGGAGAGTGGGCTCAGGGCGAGCTTCGTCGCGCGCGGACCGTCGCCCCACTGCGGGCGCCGTTCGACGAACTCCGTGCGCGCCGTCGCGACCACCATCAAGGGAACGTCGTGGGTCCAGGCGACGACGTGTTCGATGAAGTCGAGCAGCCCGTCGTCGGCCCACTGCAGGTCCTCGAAGACGAGGACGAGCGGGCGCTGGCGCGCGATCGCTTCGAGGAAGTGCCGCCACGCCGCGAACGCGGCTCCCCGCTGGTCGCCGCGCGCCTGCGAGGGCTCACCAAGCCCGACCAGCGACTGGAGATGGCCCTCGATCCTGGTGCTGTCCACGAGCGAGGGCACCAGGCGGCACACCGACGCGTGGAGCTTGTCGGCGGCCGCTGCGGCCCCATCGGTCTCGAGCATCCCGGCCTGGGCCTTGACGATCTCGCCAAGGGCCCAGAAGGACGCGCCCTCCGGGTAGGGCTGCGAGCGGCCGACGCGGAAGTTGATGAGGTCGATGAGCGCGTCGACGCGGCGGAAGAGCTCGAACACGACGCGGCTCTTGCCCATGCCCGGCTCGCCGATGACCGTCACCAGCTGCGGCGAGCGGCTGGTGCGCACGCCGTCGAGCATCCCCATCAGGAGGCTGAGCTCGGCGCCGCGGTTCACGAGCGGCTGGTCGCCGGCATCCGTCGGCGAGACGCCCCGGCGTGCGATCGGAGCCGTCGCGCGCCAGGCCGCGACCGGCTCCGCCTTGCCCTTCGCGACGACGGGCTCGGTCGGCTCGTAGTGGATGACGTGGCGCGTGGCCTCGTAGGTCGGATCGTCGACCAGGATGGTGTCGGGCGCGGCCGCCGCCTCGAGCCGGGAGGCGGTGTTGAGGATGTCGCCCCATGCGACGCCGCCGGTCTCATCCGGTCGCGGGCCGGGGGTGATCAGCGCCTCGCCGGTCGTCACGCCGACGTGGATGTGCAGGTCGAGCCCAGGCTCCTTCGCATTGAGCTGCGCGACCGCGTCGAGCGCGCCGAGCGCCGCGCGCACGGCGCGCTCGGGATCGTCCTCGTGTGCCCGTGGCGCGCCGTAGACGACGAAGACCGCGTCGCCGATGTACTTCGCCACCGTGCCGCCGAAGCTCTCGAACTCACTGCGCACCGACGCGTAGTAGCTCCGCAGCATGCGATGGACGTCCTCCGGGTCCATGACCTCGGCGCGCGCGGTGAAGCCGACGAGATCGCAGAACACCGCGGAGATGACCTTGCGCTCGTCGCCGGCGTTCGCGTCGACCGCCAGCGGGGTTCCGCACGCCCCGCAGAACCGGAATCCGTCCGGGTTCTCGCTGCCGCAGCGCTGGCAGACCATTTCCGATCAATAGCCGCGTGGCGCAGCAGTGTCAATCGCCGGTCGCCGTGCCTTTGACTGCGGCCGCGGCGAGGTGAGACAGTCGCCCAGATGAACAGCCGAGACGCCATCCCCGGCATCCGGGCGGTGCTGGTTGGCATCGACGAGTACGAAAGCCCGGACGTTCCGCCGCTGCACGGGTGCGTCAACGACGTCGCGCTCGTCCGGTGGCTGCTGAAGCACTACTTCCTGGTCTCGAACGAGAACCTCCGAGTCGTCGTGAACGGGCGCGCGACGAAGGAGGCGATCCTGCACCGGCTTGAGGACATGATCCGCCGCTCGCAGGCGGGCGACCTCCTCGTTTTCTACTTCTCGGGCCATGGATCGCAGATCCGCGATCGCGACGGCGACGAGCTGACCGACTCGCTCGACGAACTCATCTGCCCGTACGACATGGACTGGGACCGCGGGACCTACATCCTCGACGACGATCTCGACGAGATCTTCAGGACGCTGCCGCCGGACGTCGTGCTCGAGGCGTTCTTCGACTGCTGCTTCTGGGGTGCAAGCCCGCGCGGGCTGGCGTCACCGGGCGCGACGGCTGCGCTGCGCCGCGACGTGCGCTATCTCCCGCCGCCGTTCGACATCGCTGCGCGCGCCGAGGGTGATGAGGACCTTGCGGTCCACCGCCTGCAGGCGGCGAAGGTCTTCACCGAGGGCAACGTCATCTGGGGCGCCTCCGGCGAAGGCCAGGAGGCCGCCGAGGACGTGATCGACGGCGTGACCCACGGCATGTTCACCTACTGGGGCTGCCGCTTCATCGCGGACAACATCGCCCGTATCGATCGGGAGAGCTACAGCCGCGGGCAGCTGCTGGACGACCTGCGCGCGTATCTGCACGAGCTCGGGTACGTGCAGACGCCCGAGCTCTCGGCGCCCGGTGAACTGCGCGAGGAGATGCCGCTGCTGCCGGGCGGCGCGTATGGCGCGTGGGTCGAGGTCGGCTCCCGCGGCCCCGGTCGCAGGCCCTACTGACGGTCAAGGACGAGCGACCGCGAGGTCGCGCTCGATCGCGTCGGCGGTGATGCGCAGGGCGGGCAGCAACGCCCGGCGCAGCGTGGCGACCGTGATGCGCCCCGCTTGCGCGCCCACGTTGACCGCCGCGACCACGCGCCCGGCGGCGTTGCGGACGGGCGTCGCGATCGACCGTAGGCCGCGCTCGAGCTCCTGGTCGACGAGCGCCCACCGCTGCGCGCGCACCCTCATCAGCTCGGCGCGCAGCACATCGGGGCGGACGATGGTCGCCGCGGTGAGCGGGCGCAGCTCCACGCGGCCGAGGTACCGGTCGAGCTCGTCGTCGCCCAGCTCGGCGAGCATGACGCGGCCCACGCACGTCGCGTAGGCCGGGAGCCGCGTGCCGACCGGCATCGCGACGTTCATGATGCGCGCGGGCGCCACGCGCGCGACGCACAGCGTCTGGTCGGCGTCGAGCACCGACATCGAGCAGAACTCGTCGGTCTCGTGCATGAGGTCCTGGAGGTGCGGGCGCGCGACGTCCGGCAGGGCGAGCCCGGACCGGTAGCCGTACCCGAGCTCGAGGACCTTCGGTGTCAGCGTGAAGCGGCGCTCGTCCGCGCGCAGGTAGCCCAGGCGCTCTAGGGTCACGAGCGTCCGGCGGGCGCTCGCGCGCGTCGAGCGCAGCTCACGGGCCACTTCGCTGAGCGTCAGGCCCGGGCCGGGGTCGCCGAGCGCCCGGATCACCGCAAGCCCCCGTTCGAGCGCGCGCACGTAGTCGCGGTCGCTGACCTCCGTCCCCATCGGCCGACGGTAATCCCAGCACCTAGCCGGGTCAAATCAAGCCGTCGTGAGAGGTGAGCGCGCTCAGAGGCCGAGCAGCCGCGCGGCGTTGTCCTTGAGGATGAGCGGCCGGACCTCGGGCTTGATGTCGAGCGTGTCGAAGTCGCGCAGCCAGCGCTCGGGCGTGAGCGCGGGGTAGTCGGTGCCGAAGAGGACCTTCTCCTTCAGCAGCGTGTTGGCGTAGCGCACGAGCTGCGGCGGGAAGTACTTGGGCGACCAGCCGGAGAGGTCGATGTAGACCTGCGGCTTGTGCACCGCGACGGACAGCGCCTCGTCCTGCCAGGGCACCGACGGGTGCGCCATGACGATCGGCATGTCCGGGAAGTCGGCGGCGACCTCGTCGAGGTGCACGGGGTTGGAGTACTTCAGCAGGATCCCGCCGCCGCCCCGCTGGCCCGCGCCGACCGCGGTCTGGCCCGTGTGGAACACGGCCGGCAACCCGTGCTCGGCGATGACCTCGTAGAGCGGGTACGCCACGCGGTCGTCCGGGAAGAAGTGCTGCATGCTGGGGTGGAACTTGAAGCCCCGCACGTCGTAGTCGGCGATAAGCCGCTTCGCGAGCGCCACGCCCTCGGCGCCGCGATTGGGGTCGACGCTCGCGAACGGGATGAGCGTGTCGCGCTCGTTGGCCGCCAGCTCGAGGATCTCGTCGTTGGAGACTGGCGCGCCCCAGCGCACCGAGTCCACCATGAAGGCCACGCAGGCCATGCGCCGCTCGCGGTAGTAGGCCGCGAGCTGGGGGACGGTCATGAGGGCGTCGGAGCCGAAGACGTCGGCCACGGCGCGCTCGGGCGAGTCCTCCGGAAGCCCGCCGTTATTGACCGACAGGTGGACGTGCGTGTGCACGTCGATGGCCTCGATGGCGTCGAGATCGATCACGGCCGGGAGTATCGTGGAAGCGCACAGTAGTTGTACATGCAACTACATGCTATGCTGCTGCGCATGGAACTCGGAGTGGCAACGTTCGCCGATCTCAGCGGGGGCATCAGCCCCGAGCAGCGCATGCGCAACCTCATGGAGGAGGTCCGGCTCGCCGACGAGCTCGGCCTCGACGTGTTCGCCATCGGCGAGCACCACCGCGAGGATTTCCTCATCTCGTCGCCGACGGTCGCGCTGGCCGCCGCGGCGGCGATCACCGAGCGCATCCGCCTGTCGAGCGCGGTGACCGTCCTGAGCTCCGAGGATCCCGTCCGCGTCTTCCAGCAGTTCGCCGAGGTCGATCTCATCTCCGGCGGCCGCGCCGAGATCATGGCCGGCCGCGGCTCGTTCGTCGAGTCGTTCCCGCTCTTCGGCTACGACCTGCACGACTACGACGACCTGTTCGCCGAGAAGCTCGACCTGCTGCTCAAGCTGCGCGAGAGCACGCGCGTCACCTGGCACGGCCGGCACCGCGCGCCGCTCGACAACGCGGGCGTCTGGCCGCGCCCGGTCCAGGACCCGCTTCCGATCTGGGTGGCGGTCGGCGGCTCGCCCGAGTCCGTCGTCCGCGCGGGCACGCTCGGCTTGCCGCTGACGCTCGCGATCATCGGCGGCCAGCCCGAGCGCTTCGTGCCGCTCGTCGACCTCTACCGCGAGGCCGCGCGCGCCGCCGGCCACGACTCAGAGCAGACCAGGGTCGCGATCAACACCCACGCCTTCGTCGCGCCGACCTCCGAGCAGGCCGACGCGGCCTTCGCCGCGCCCTACCTGGCGATGATGAACCGCATCGGCCGCGAGCGCGGGTGGCCGCCCTCGGGCAGGCGCGAGTACGAGGCGCTGCGCTCGCCGCGCGGCGCCGTCGCCGCCGGCTCGCCCGAGCAGGTCGCCGAGAAGATCCTCTTCGAGCACGAGCTGTTCAGCCACCAGCGCTACGTCGGGCAGATGAGCGTCGGCGCGGTCGAGCACCGCGACGTCCTGCGCTCGATGGAGCTCTTCGGCACCGAGGTCGCGCCGATCGTGCGCGCCGAGGTTCAGCGCCGCACGGCGTCCGCCGTCGCCGCATAGGCGACGAACGCGTCGATCGCGTCCGGGTCCGGCAGCGCGTCGCGGCTGGCGACCTCCTCCGGGCGCGCGCCGCGCAGGATCCGCTTCACCGGGGCCTCGAGCTTCTTGCCCGTGAACGTGCGCGGGATCGAGGGCACGGCGACGATCTGGTCGGGCACGTGGCGCGGGGAGAGCTCGCGCCGTAGGGCCCCCGCGATGCGCGCGCGGAGGTCCTCCCCGAGCTCGCCGCCGTCGGCCAGCGACACGAACAGGATCAGCTCGCCCGCGCCGCCCTCGTCGTCCTCGAGATGGACGATCAGGCTGTCGGTGACCTCGTCGAGCTCCTCGACGACCGCGTAGAGCTCGCTCGTCCCCATCCGCACGCCGCCGCGGTTGAGCGTCGCGTCCGAGCGGCCGGTGATCACGCAGCTGCCGCGCTCGCTGAACATGATCCAGTCGCCCTGGCGCCACACGCCCGGGTAGACGTCGAAGTACGAGGAGCGGTAGCGCGCGTTCTCGGGGTCGTTCCAGAAGCGCACCGGCATCGACGGCATCGGCGCGGTGACGACCATCTCGCCGAGCTTGCCGACGACCTCGTTGCCCTCTTCGTCGAACGCCTTGACGTCGGCGCCCAGGCAGC
>DATFRW010000015.1:0-18590 GCA_035262945.1 Solirubrobacteraceae bacterium | reverse complement strand
GGTCCCGGCAGGACGCGGGGGGAGGCAGGCCCTCGGGTCATCGGCGGGCCTGCGCGCTGCTTGATCGCCTCTGGACAGTCAGGCGGCGCGGCGCTCGGGCTCGGCGGAGACCGGGCCGAAGTAGGCGCTGGCGCCGATGCCGCGATCGAACGGCGCCCACGCAACGCCCGGCGGAAGCTCCTTCTCGACGCGGTCGAACGAGCCGAGCTTGCCGCCGAGGTTGTCGATCATGTGCACGAGCCAGGCCTCGCGCGTGCTCGGGACCACCGGGCTACCGTGCGCGAGCGAGCCGTGGTGGCTGAGGATGATGTGCAGGACCGCCTGCGCCCTGTCCGGCGGGAAGCCGGGAAGGTCCTCGATCGCCCGGCGGATGCGGTAGTAGCCGAGCGGGATCTCGCCCTGCAGGCGCCCCGCGTCGGTGAGGTCGATCCCCGCCGCCGCGTTCGCGTACGCCTCGAGCTTGCCGATGTCGTGCAGCAGCGCGCCGGTGACCGCGACGTCGCGATCGATCCCCGGGAAGGTGCCGGCCAGCAGCGCGACGCCCTGCGCGACCGTGAGCGAGTGCTCGAGGAGCCCGTGCGCATAGGCCTGGTGGTAGAGCTTGGCGGCGGGCGCGCGGCGGAAGAGCTCCCACGTCAGCGTGTCGGGGCCGAGCACCGCATCGAGCAGCGCACGGAGGTGCTCGTCCTGCACGGTCGCGACGAGCTCGCGCAGCTCGGCCTCCATGTCGGCGGCCGGTCGCGGCGGGCCATCAGGCGAGACCGGGTCGGGAACGAGCACGTCCGACACGGTAGGGAGCGGCGCGGACGGTCAGAAATCGTCCGGATTCAACTGCACTGCATCCGTGCAAAATTGCCGCATGACCGATGCAACCGCGCTCGTCACCGGCGGGACGGGCGGCCTCGGCGCCGCCGTCACCCGCGCACTGCTGGACGACGGCTGGCGCGTCGTCGTGCCCTGGATCGCCGAGCGCGAGCTCGAACGCGTCGAGGACCACGAGCGCCTGACCCTCGTCCGCGCCGACCTCTTCGACCCCGGCGACGTCGCAGGCGCCGTCTCGGAGGCCGGACCGTCGCTGCGCGCGGTGGTCAACCTCGTCGGCGGCTTCGCGGAGCACGGGCGCATCCACGAGACCCCGATCGAGACCTTCGAGGAGCAGCTGCGGCTGAACCTGCGGGCCGCGTATCTCACGTGCGCCGCCGCGCTGCCGGTCCTGCTCGAGGCGAAGGGCGGAGCGATCGTCTGCGTCTCCTCGCGCGCCGCGCTCCAGCCCTTCCGCGGCGCCGCGGGCTACGCGATCTCGAAGGCCGCGGTGCTCGCGTTCGTCGACGTGCTCGACACCGAGTACCGCGCCGACGGCATCCGTGCCAACGCGATCCTCCCCAGCGTCATCGACACGCCGGCCAACCGCGCGGCCATGCCGGACGCCGACTTCTCCAGATGGGTGCGCGCGGAGGAGATCGGCAACGTGATCGCCTTCCTGTGTTCCGACAAAGCGTCGGCTCTTACGGGCGCGCACGTGCCTGTCTATGGTCAAGCGTGATGACCGCTGATCACGCTCATGACCGCAAGTGGTGGACGCTCGCCGCCGTATGCGTGGCGACGTTCATGCTGCTCATCGACATCACCATCGTCAACGTCGCGCTGCCCGACATCCGGGCGGCGCTGAACTCGTCGTTCAGCGACCTGCAGTGGGTGATCGACGCCTACGCCCTGACGCTCGCGGCGTTCCTGCTCACATGGGGCGCGACGTCCGACCGCATCGGCCGCCGGCTCATCTTCGTCGTCGGCCTGGCGATCTTCGTCCTCGCCTCCGCCGCTTGCGCCCTCTCGACCAGCCCGCTGTTCCTCAACCTCGCACGCGGCGTGCAGGGGATCGGCGGCGCGGCGATGTTCGCGACCTCGCTCGCGCTGATCGCCGCGGCCTTCCACGGTCGCGAGCGCGGCACCGCGTTCGGGATCTGGGGCGCGACGATCGGCGCCGCCGTCGCGATCGGCCCGCTCGTCGGCGGCGTGCTCACAGAGAGCGTCGGCTGGGAGTCGATCTTCTACATCAACGTCCCGATCGGGATCGCCGCGATCTACATCACGCTCACGCGCGTCGCCGAGTCCAAGGACCCGAACGCCGGCCCGACCGACTGGCTGGGCCTCGTCACCTTCTCGGGCGGCCTCTTCCTGCTCATCTTCGCGCTGGTGCGCGGCAACCCCGAGGGCTGGGGCAGCCCGCTCATCGTCGGGTTCCTCGTCGGCGCGGTCGTGCTGCTCGTCGCGTTCGTGGTCGTCGAGGCGCGCATCGCCTCCCCGATGTTCGACCTGGCGCTGTTCCGGGTGCCGACGTTCTGCGGGGCGTCGATCGCCGCGTTCGTGCTGTCGGCGGGGATGTTCTCGATGTTCCTGTACATCACGCTGTACTTCCAGAACGGGCTGGGCTATTCGCCGCTGCAGGCCGGCCTGCGCTTCCTGCCGCTGTCGCTGCTGTCGTTCTTCGTCGCGCCCCTCGCGGGCCGCCTCTCGGCGCGGGTGCCGATCCGCTTGCTCATCGGCGGCGGCCTGACGCTCGTCGGGATCGCGCTGCTGCTCATGCGCGGCCTGAACGCGCAGTCGGGCTGGACCGCGCTGCTGGCCGGCTTCTGCATCGCGGGCGTCGGCATCGCGTTCGTCAACGCCCCGCTGGCCACGACCGCGGTGGGCGTGGTGCCGCAGGAGCGGGCGGGCATGGGCTCCGGGATCAACTCGACCTTCCGGCAGGTCGGCATCGCGACCGGCACCGCCGGGCTCGGCGCGCTCTTCCAGCAGTTGCTCGGGGATCGCGCGACCGGCCGCCTCGCCCACGTGCCCGCCGAGGTGCTCGCCCAGGGGCGCCCCGAGGTCGCCGGACCGGGCGGCCGCGAGGCCTACATGACGCTCTTCACGGGCGCGCTGAACGACGTCTTCCTGGTCGGCGCGATCATCGTGTTCGCCGGCGCCGTGCTCACGTTCGCCCTCATCCGCCAGCGCGATTTCATCGCCTCAGGACCCGCCGTGCCGGAGCAGCCGGAGGCCGAGACCGAGGCCGCCGCCGCGTGACACCGCTACCCTGACTGCCGCGATGAGGCGCCTACTAGCGGTCTCCCTGCTCCTGACGCTGCTCTACGCGGTGCCGTCAGGTGCCCAGGTCACACACATCCGGCCGGGCATGACCGCCGGAGGGGTGGACCTCTCCGGGCTCACGGTCCCCGAGGCGACGGCCAAGCTCAACGCCGAGCTTTCCCCGCGCCTGGCGCCCGATCTGCTGATCGGCGTGGCCGGCAAGCCGTGGACGCTGAAGATGGCCGACGCGAAGCTCAAGTTCGACGCGGAGCGCACCGCCAAGCGCGCGCTCTACGCGAAGAAGGGCGTGACCCAGGTGGCGCCGGCGGTCAGCCACTCGCGCTTGGCGGTCAAGGCCTTCGCCGAGTCGATCGCCAAGCAGGTCGGCAAGCCCGCCCGCGACGCGCGCATCAAGATCACGCTGCGCCACATCTACCGCGAGCGCTCCCGCCCCGGCCGCGGCCTCGACGTCGACACGGCGCGCAAGCTCATCGACGCTGCCATCGACAACCCGGCCGCGCCGCGCGTCCTGCACCAGCCGCTCACGCGTATGCGCGCGAAGATCAACGTCAACGACCTTCAGCGCGTCTACAACACGGTCATCACGATCGACCGCGCCAACTTCAAGCTGCGCCTCTTCAAGGGCCTGAAGTTCCGCAAGAGCTACGGGGTCGCGGTCGGCCAGCCCGCCTACCCGACGCCGACCGGGCGCTTCTCGATCACGAGCAAGCAGGTCAACCCGGTGTGGTCGGTGCCGAACTCGCCGTGGGCCGGCGAGCTGCAGGGCACGACGGTGGAGGGCGGCAGCGCCGCCAACCCGCTCAAGGCGCGGTGGATGGGCATCGCCAACGGCGTCGGCATCCACGGCACCGGCGAGGACTGGTCGATCGGCACGCGCGCGTCGCACGGCTGCATCCGCATGCACGTGCCCGACGTGATCGACTTGTTCAACCGGGTCCCGGTCGGGACGCCGGTCCTCATCCAGTAACGAAGGATTCGAGCTCGGCGCGGGCGCCGGTCGGCGTCGGGTCGCCGTGAGCGAGCAGCAGACCGTCGAACTCCACGGTCTCGAGCAGGCGCGCGAACGCGTCGCGCAGGCCCGCCTTGATCGCCTCGGGGTCGTCGCCGAGCAGCCAGTCCGGGACGAAGCCGAGCCGACCGTCGTCGCGGCGGATGATCGCGTCGGCGACCGCGAGGAAGCCGTCGCCGGCGGCGATGTGCAGCGCGGTCTCCTCCGGGCAGAGGACGCCGACCTCGAGCGCTCGCACGCCGGGCGCGAGCTCGTCCCCCCACGCGAAGCCCTCGACCTCGACATCGCCGCGCGCGAATGCGTGCAGGCCGGCCTCGTGGCAGAGGATCGGGCAGCCGAAGTCGGCGGCGTAGCGGAGGTGGTGGCGGTTGGTCAGCGCCGCGAGGCGCGGCGCGCCCGGGAGGTCGCCGTCGGGCGGCATCGGGTCGATGATCACGCCCGGCTCGGCCGC
Organism: Solirubrobacteraceae bacterium; assembly: GCA_035262945.1. GTDB lineage: Bacteria > Actinomycetota > Thermoleophilia > Solirubrobacterales > Solirubrobacteraceae > JAOPZW01. The sequence goes on along the minus strand of DATFRW010000015.1, from coordinate 14,040 downwards.
GTAGTGCGAGTGCACGTTCTCGCGGATGGTGTCGCGGAACGCGGTCCAGTCGAACAGGCCCGGGGCAAGCTCGTCCATGTCTCGCGAGGCTACGCGGATGCCTTCGTGGGCGCGGGCACCCATGCGCGGGCGGTGCTCAGCGCGCGGCGCGGCGAGAAGGTGCCGCACTCGTGGGCAAGGATCCCGAGGGCCACGAGGACGCCCGCCACGCAGAGCATCGCGCCCACGCCGAAGGTGAACGCCGTGATCGCCGCGATGTCGACCGGGTGCCCGGTGACCTCGACGAACCCGTAGGAGAGCATCGCCAGGCGCAGGCCCGCGCTCGCGGGCGCCAGCGGGAGGATGCGCCCGCCGCCCTGTGCGGCCATGACGAGCACCACGGTCGCTGGCGTGACCGGCAGGCCGAAGGCGGCCATGAACGTCGCCATCGACGCGAGGCGGATGAGTCGCGCGAGCGCCTGCCAGCTCGCCACGCCGGTGATGAAGAGCATCGGCGAGCCGAGGACCGCGATGCCCTGGCGCAGTGGCTCGCGGATCTTGCGCACGAGCCACCAGCCGGCGAGCCCCACGACCACCGCGGTCGCGAGCGCGGGGAGCGGGTGCTCGACGATGAGCGAGACGTCGAGCGCCGGGATCTCGCCGCTCGCGGTCGGCACCGGCATGAAGCCCTTCGCGAGCGCCCAGGCCACCAGGCCCGCGCCGAACAGCGTCTCGAAGAGCGTCTCGGGCACGAACGTCGCGGCGAGCGTCGACCAGCGCGCGCCCTCGATGCGGCGCCGGACCATCGCGAGCTTGACCACGTCGCCGCCGCGGGCCGGGATGACGCCGTTGATGCCGGATCCCGCGAGGTACGCGCGCATCGCGTGGTGGGGGCGAAGGCCGGTCGCGTCGGGGTACGCGGCGCGCAGGATCGTGAACCAGGCGCGCGTCCGCACGGCCTGTGCGAGGAGGTAGAGCATGGTGCCCGCGAGCAGCCAGCGGACGTCGACTTCCGCGGTCCGATCGGCGATCAGCCCGATCGCATGGACCGCGCTGCGGACCACCGCATCCAGCTTCTCCTGCATCCCAGGTGCGAAGGTACTCCCACGGCGTCAGGGAGGCGTCAGTTTCTGGACAATCGGACGGGAGTACGATCCGATCAATGGAGGCCGCCGTCGCCCTGACCTCGCTCTCGCACGGGGCCGGGTGCGGCTGCAAGCTCCCGGCCGCGGCGCTGTTGCCCATCGTGCGCGACCTGCCGGCGGCGACCGCGCCCGATCTTCTCGTCGGCTCCGCGACCGCCGACGACGCCGCGGTCTGGCGCGTCTCCGACGAGTTGGCGCTCGTGCAGACCGTCGACTTCTTCACGCCGGTGGTCGACGATCCCTACGACTTCGGCCGCGTCGCAGCGGCCAACGCCCTGTCCGACGTGTACGCGATGGGCGGCCGGCCGCTCACCGCGATGAACCTCGTGGCCTGGCCGCTCGACACCCTCGGGCCGGACGCGCTGCGCGAGGTCCTGCGCGGCGGCCTCGACGTCGTGCGCGAGGCCGGCGCCGAGGTGGTCGGCGGCCACTCGATCGACGACCCCGAGCCCAAGTTCGGCCTTGCCGTCACCGGCGTCGTGCACCCCGATCGCGTGATGACGAACGCGGGCGGCCGCGCGGGCGACGCGCTCGTGCTCACCAAGCCGCTCGGCGTCGGCGCGGTGGTGACCGCGCGCAAGCGCGGGGGCGCGGACGACGAGCTGCTGGCACGGTCGGTCGCGGTGATGACGACGCTCAACGCGGCCGCGAGCGCGTCTGCAGTGGAGGCCGGCGCCTCTGCGATCACCGATGTGACCGGCTTCGGCCTGCTTGGCCACCTCCACGCGCTGGCGCGCGAGAGCGGCGTGGCGGCCGAGGTCGACGCGGCCGCGGTTCCGGCGATCGAGGGCGTCGAGGCGCTGCTGGCCGACGACGGCGCCGTCTCGGGCGGCAGCCGCGCGAACCGCGGCTACGCCGAGGACTTCGCGTCGTTCGCCGAGGGCGTCGCGCCGTGGCGCGAGCGCCTGGTCTGCGATGCGACGACGTCGGGTGGCCTGCTCGTGGCGATCGATCCCGCGCGCGCGGCCGCCGTGCCGGGCGCGGTGGTGGGGCGGCTGGTGGCCGGGCCGCCGGGCGCGATCGCGGTCGCCTAGCGTTCACGCATGGAGCGGCCCGGGGCCGGTGCCCCGACCGGCCTTCAAAGCCGGGGGAGCCGTGCGACACGGCTGGAAGGTTCGACTCCTTCGCCGCTCCGTCGTCGTGGATGTCGAGAAACCCGGTGCGGCTTCGATCCTCGGGTGAACGCAAACGACACTCGGAGGCAACGACATGACCAAGGTCATCTGTGACATGGCGATCTCCGTGGACGGCTTCACGGCCGGCCCGAACCAGCGCCTGGACGAGCCGTTCGGCGACGGCGCCCACGAGCCGCTGACCCGCTGGATGATCGAGGAGCGCGAGGCGCACAAGGAGATCATCGACGGCATCGTGGCGGCAGGCGCGCACGTGATGGGCCGCAACATGTTCAGCCCGGGCCGCGGCGAATGGGACCTCGAGTGGAAGGGCTGGTGGGGCGACGACCCGCCGTACCACGCGCCGGTGTTCGTGCTCACGCACCACCCGCGCGAGCCGGTGCCGATGGAGGGCGGGACCACGTTCCACTTCGTCACCGATGGGATCGAGGCCGCGCTCGCGCGTGCCCGCGACGCCGCCGGCGACCGCGACGTCGCCATCGCCGGCGGCGCCAACACCGTCAACCAGTACCTCGCGGCCGGGCTGATCGACGAGCTGCGGTTGCACATCGCGCCGGTCGTGCTTGGCCAGGGCGAACGCCTCTTCGAGGGCGTCGGCAACTTCGACCTCGAGCGCTTCTACATGGGCGGGACGGACCTCGTCACGCACGTGCACTACCGCGTGCCGCGACGCGCTAGCTGACGCGGACGACGACGCGCTGAACGGCGTTGACGCCGTAGCCGCCGAGGTTCCACGCGTCCTCGCTGTCCAGCGGCTGGACGTCGCCGGCGGCGTCGGTGGCGCGAGCCGAGAGCTCGTGGTCGCCCGGCGTCGCGTCCCATTCGAAGGACCACGCCCGCCAGCCGTGCCGGCCGTTGGGCTCGCCGAGGCGGGCGTCGCCCCAGGTGGCGCCGCCGTCGGCGCTGAACTCGACGCGCTCGATCGCCCCGGCGCCCGACCACGCGCGGCCCTCGACGAGCGTGCGGCCGGCGGGCACGTGGCGCGTGCGGGAGAGGAACTCGGGGATGCCGGGCGGCGCCATGAGCGCGCGGGGCTTCTTGCGCGTGACCGGCGTGCCCGGCTCGTCCTCCGAGCGCCGGTATCGGTACAGCTGCGTCTGCTGCACGCCCTCGAACGGCTCGGCGATCGCGGTGATCGACCGCAGCCACTTCACCGACGCCATCCCGTACCAGTCGGGCACGAGCAGCCGCAGCGGGAAGCCGTGCGGCGGCGGGAGCGGCTCGCCGTTCATGGCGTAGGCGAGCAGCACGCCGTCGGTCATCGCCTCGTCGACCGTGAGGCTGCGCTGGTAGTCCTGCTCGACGCCCTGGTCGAGCCCGCGGTCGGCGCCGGTGAACAGCAGCTCGACCGCGTCGTCGAGCAGTCCGGCCTCCTCGAGCACGCCGCGCAGCGGCGTCCCGGTCCACTCGGCGCAGCCGATCGCCTCGTCGTGCCAGGGCGCCGACACGGGGCGCGGCGTCAGGTGCGCCCGGCCGCCGCCGGCGCACTCCATCATCACGGGCGTCGTCACCGCCGGCCGCGCCCGCAGCTGGTCGAGCGACAGCGACAGCCGCGTCCGCACACGCCCGTCGACGACGAGCTCGAACGTCGTCGCGTCGACGTCGGGGATGTCGAAATGGACGAGGACGTAGTGCATGCCGATCGGTGTGACGTCGCGGCGCAGCGCCTCGAGCGGCATGCCCGGGTTGCGCAGGGCGAGCCGGACCTCCTCGCGCGTGAAGTCCGTGTTCGTCGCGATCGGCATGGCCGAGCGCAGCCTAACGCCAGCTCGGCGTGGCGCTCACGACGGGCCAGTCGTCGAAGCGCCGGTAGATGCTCGAGCCGAGCCGCTCGATGTCCGCGCCGTAGACGTGGATCGAGATCGTGGCCTCGTAGCCGACCGCCGTGACGGCGTGGATGTCCTCCTCGTCGGACGGCACGATCACCTCGACGTGGCCGGGATCGGCCAGGACGCTGTCGCTCTCCTCGAGCCAGCGCCGGCCATTCGCCTCGACGGCTCGATAGCGCGTCTCGAGCTCGCGCCCCTCGTAGACGCCTACCACGCACCACGACACGTGGTCGTGGATCGGCGTGCGCTGGCCGGGCAGCCACACGAGGGCGACGATCGAGAGCTGCCGGTCGGGGGAGACGTGGAGGAGGTGCTGGCGGTAATGATCGTGGTCGGGTACGCGGTGCTCGGGAGCCAGCCAGTCGTCCTGCGCGAGGAGCTCGCGCAGGCGCTCGCCGATGGCATGGGGGTCGTCGATGAGTCGGTGCGCGTCGGAGGCGAAGGAGGTCAGGGCGGAGGAGGGCATGTCCTTGGTGGACGCGGCCGCCCCGACTGCTTTCCGTGTGGGTCGTCACACAGGCGCGTATGTCGCGGCGATGCCGCGGACGTCGCCCTCGTCGTCGCGGAGCACACCGACCTCGGCGTAGCCGAAGTTGAAGAGCTCATCGGCGAGCACCTCCGGCTGCCCCGCCCCGAGCTCGAGCAGGAGCGCACCGCCGCGCCGCAGCCAGCGCGGGCTCTCGGCGATGACGCGCTGCAGAATGTCCGTGCCGTCGGAGCCGCCGTCGTAGGAGAGCGGCGACTCGAACGTGAGCGTGTCGCGCTGGAGGAGCGGGAGGTCGGGCGTCGGGACGTAGGGGACGACGCCGGTGATGGCGTCGACGCGGCCCTCGAGCGCGCGCGGGATCGGCCCGAAGAGGTCTCCGTGGTAGGCCTCGACGCCGTTCGCCCGCGCGCAGGCGACCGCGCGCTCGTCGAGGTCGGACGCGACGACGCGGGCGGCGGGGCGCCGGGTGCTCAGCGTCTTCGCGATCGCGCCCGCGCCGGTGCAGACGTCGACCGCGATCCCGTCGGCCGGCAGGCGCTCGACCGCCCGGGTGGCGATGAGCTCGCTCTGCCAGCGGGGGACGTAGACGCCCGGGTCGACGCGGACCTCGATCCCGCAGAACGTGACGCTGCCCGTGATCCAGGCGAGCGGCTCGCCGGTGCGCCTCCGCGCGACGAGCCGGTCGAGCAGCTCACCGCCGTCCTGAGCGGCCGCCAGGAGCTCGTCCGCCTCCTCCTCCGCCGCGACGAAACCCTCGCTCGCGAGCAGCGCGACGAGCGCGTCGCGGGTCAGGCCTGCCCCGTCTCGAAGCGGCTCACCCTGTCGCCGTCCACGACGAAGCGCCACTTCGTGCGCATCGCGCCCCAGGTGGAGTTCGTGTAGGTGACCTCGAGCGAGCGGCCGTCCTGCGACTGCGTGTCGACCTGCATGCGCCCGTTCGACGAGAAGACCTCGCGATCGACCCACTCCTCGAGATCGCGCTCGGACCCGTCGTCGGACATCGACGCGTCGGGCGTCAGCAGCGCGAAAAAGGCGTCGCGATCGCCGGCGTTGACGGCTGCGACGAACGCCCGCACGACGGGGTCGGTCAGCTGCTCGGGCTCGATGATGGGGCAGCGTACTCAAGGCGTGCCCGCGCCCGCGGGAACAGGGTGGCGACCGCGCAGGCCAGGAAGCAGGCGGCGCCGAGCGACGTGTTCCAGTTCGCCCAGGCCAGGTCGAGCATCGACCCCGTCGACGGCACGAGGTAGCCGGCGACCGCCGAGATCCCGAAGAAGATGCAGCCCAGCAGGTTGACCGCCGGCTGCCACCATCCGGGCCCGCCGCGCGCCGGCAGCCAGCCGTGGCGCTCCGAGGCCGCGTAGGCGATGACGCCCGAGACGAGGAAGCAGATCGAGCCGAAGGCATCGGGTCGCCAGACGAGCTTGTCGTAGTCCGGGTTCGACAGCGCCGTGTCCATGGCTCTGAACGTCGTCGCGTTGAAGAACAGCGTGCCCGCGGACTGGATGATCGAGGACCACCAGTCCGCACGGCTCCTGCTCAGCGACACTTGAAGTGCGCCGCCGATGGTGAACAGCACCGAGCCCACGAAGAACGTGACCGCGTCGGCGCTGGGGCCGACGAGGTCGATGTAGCCCGGGAACGGCCCGATGAGAAAGCACGTCGAGCCGGTCGCGAAGAAGAGCGCCATCCAGCGCTCCCGAGTCATGGGCGGACTCTAGACGCACGGGGTCAGTCGTCGAGCACTGTCAGATCCAGCCGGCGCAGGCGCTCGGGGTCGGCCAGGATGTCGATCGCGACGATCTTGCCGCCTGTGATCGTGAACGCGCCGACCGAGAACGGCTCGCCCTCGAGCATCGAGACGGTGCCGATGGTCCCGTTGATGAGCGCCGGCCTGGCGTCCAGGCCGAGCCGCGCATAGGTGGTCGCCTGGCTTGCGATCGCCTCGGCGCCGCGCAGCTCGCGGAATCCGCCGGGCCCGAGGTCCGCGCGCAGCACGACGTCCGGATCGAGCACCGCCACGAGCGCCTCGAAGTTGCCTTCGCGCGCCGCCGCGAACCAGGCGTCGAGGATCTTGCGCTGGGTGTCGAGGTCGGCGTCCGGCACCGCGCGCTCGCCCTGCACGCGCCGGCGCGCGCGGCTGGCGAGCTGGCGCGCGGCCGTGGGCGAGCGCCCGACGATCGGCGCGATCTCGTCGAACGGGACCGCGAACATGTCGTGCAGCACGAACGCGAGCCGCTCGGCGGGGTTCAGCGTCTCGAGGACGACGAGCAGCGCGAGTCCGACGGAGTCGGCGAGCAGGGCTTCGTGCTCGGGGTCGGTGCCGTCGGCGCGGTCGATGATCGGCTCGGGGAGGTGGACCTCGAGCGGCTCCTCGCGCTTGGCCCTGCGCGAGCGCAGCACGTTCAGGCTCACCCGCGCGACGACGGTGGTCAGCCAGCCGCCGAGGTTGTCGATCTCGTCGGGGTCGCTGCGGCTCAGCCGCAGCCACGCCTCCTGCACGGCGTCGTCGGCCTCGCTCACGGATCCGAGCATCCGGTAGGCCACCGCCCGCAGGTGGGTCCGGTGCTCCTCGAACTGCTCAGCCAGCCACTCGTTGTCGGTCATCGGTCACATCCCTTTGTTGCGGCGTGTCATCAGCACTGACCCACGACAACCAGCCGATGTGACAAGGAGCAAGACCATGCAGGCATCCATGAAGATTGCCGTGGCGGGCGGAACGGGGCGAGTTGGCCGTCATGTCGTCGACGTCCTCGAGTCGCGGGGGCACGGGGTCGTGTCGATCGCACGTTCCACCGGCGTGGACGTCATCACTGCCGATGGGCTCGACAGCGCGCTCGCCGGCGCCGCGCGGATCGTCGACGTCACCACGGGCCCGTCGCCCGAGGAGGGCCCGGCGACCGAGTTCTTCACGACGGCGACCCGCAACCTCCAAGAGGCCGGCGCACGCGCCGGGGTCGAGGAGATCATCGTCGTCTCGATCATCGCGACCGATCGCTTCGAGGGTGGCTACGGCGCGGCGAAGGTCGCGCACGAGCAGGCGATGCTCGCGGGCCCGATCCCCGCGCGGATCCTGCGTGCGTCGCAGTTCCACGAGCTCGTCGGGCAGCTGCTCGAATGGGGCAACCGCGGCGACGTGACCTACGTGCCGAAGATGCGCACCCAGCTCGTGGCGGCCCGCACGGTGGGCGAGGCGCTCGCCGACCTCGCGACGACCAACGGCGGCGCGCCGGGCGAGATCACGGAGATCGCCGGGCCGCGCGTCGAGAACCTCGTCGACATGGCGAAGCTGCTCGTGGCCCATCGCGGCGACACCATCCGCGTCGTCGAAGAGGACAGCGACCCCTCCGACCCCACCGCGGCCCTCTACGCGGACGGTGGCCTGCTGCCGAGCGCCGGTGCCACGCTCGCGGGGCCGACGTTCGAGGAGTGGCTCGCGGCGGAGTGACCTACGGCGGCTCGCTCGCGCTGATGTGGTGCAGCTCGACGTCGGCCGCGGTCACCGCGATGCTCTCGTCGAGCTGCGGCCCGTCGCCGCCACGGTAGGCGAGCAGGTCGTCCTTCGAGCGCCAGCGCTCGTAGACGTTGATGCGCCCGGGGTCCAGAAGGTCCGCGGTCAGCGAGAAGTCCAGGCACCCGGGCGCCCGGCGCGCGTGCTCGAGGATCGGCACGCGCGCCTGCAGGTAGGCATCGCGCTGCGCCGGGTCGACGTGCAGCGTCCCGGAGACGATGATCGTCATCGCCCCAGGCAGCTACCCCCGCGCGCGTGCCTGCGCCTCGCGGACCTTGCGGCGCCGCCCGCCGTAGGCCAGCAGGCCGTAGATGGCGATGATGTCGAGCGGCAGGATCGTCAGCGCGAGGATCGGATAGGACGGCAGCCAGATCACCTGGAGGATCGCGTTGGCGCTGGCGCACGCCACGCCGAACCACCGGGCCCACGGCGCGCCTCTCCAGATGGCGAAGGCCGCGAAGATCTGCAGGATGCCCAGGGCGAGGACGAACCACCCGAACGTGCTGAGGTCGCCGAAGACGTACCGAGCATGCTGCGTGAAGACGTTCGCCTTGTCGATCGCCGCGATCCCGTAGAGCGTGTTCAGGATCCCGGCGATCATGAGCATCACGCCGGCGAAGGTGACAAGCCCCTGGCCGTGGGGGTCGTCGTCGTCGTAGGCGGTGTACGGCGAGTCGTAGCCTTCGCTACCGCCCGCCGGGACATAGGGCGTGGATGACACGGATGGACCTCCCCTCAGATGTGGTGAGGTGCCGAGTGTCCTCTCGCCCCGGGGGAGGCGGCATCACCCGCCGCGGGTGATCTACTCGTCGCGCGGGATGACGCGGATGGCCGCCACCTCCTCGCCCGAACGGGTGTCCGGATAGACGACGTAGACGCCGGGGCCGCCGCCGAACCACGCCTGCAGCTCGGCCTCGCCGACGAAGATGGCGGCGCGCTGTGACCCGTCGCTCTGCTCGACCCAGACCTTCTGGCCCTCGTGGAACCCATCCATGTGCGCATGATCGCGCGTCAGGCGAGCTCGAGCGCGGCGTCGAGCACGCCGCCGCTCACGCCGTGCACCCGGAAGCCCAGGCGGTCCAGCAGCGCCCGTGCCGCGCCGTTGCCGCCCAGCGCGGTCCCGGTCAGCCGCTCGATGCCGTTGGCCCGCGCGCGATCGATGAGCCGCCGGGTCAGGGCGGTGCCGATGCCGCGGCGCTGCCAGGCGTCGACGACCGCGACGGCGACCTCGGCCACCGGCTCGGTCGCGCCGCCGGTCGCGTAGCGCGCCACGCCGACGATCCGGCCGCTCGCCTCGTCGACGGCGACGAGCGCCTCGTGGCTGACGTGGTCGACCTCGGTCAGGTAGCGCAGCTCGCGCGTGCTCAGCCGCGGCTTGGGGCCGAGGAACCGCTGGTACCGCGACCGCTCGCTGAGCGCGTCGAACGCCTCCACGAGGCGGTCGCGGTCCGCCGGTGCGATCGGGCGCATGCGCAGGCGCATGGCACGCTCACGCCCCACACGCGAGCGCGACCTGCGCCCGACCGCGAAACAGCCGGCTGGCCAGGGTGCCCTCCGCGATCCCCAACTCGCGGGCGGCATCCGCCGACTTGTAGCCCCGGACGTCGACGAGCACGACCGCCTCACGGAACGGCTCGGGCAGCGCCGCGACGGCGTCGAGCACCTCGCGCGCCCGCTGCGCGTTCATCGGCCGCTCCTCGGCCAGATGGTCGGCGGGCTCGAGATCGTCCGGCAGGGCGGTCGTCCGCACCCGGCTGGCCAGCGCGCGCAGCCGGCTGCGGTGCGTGTTGCGCATGGCCGTGAACAGGTACGCCGTCTCGTTGCCGGAGACCATCCGCGGCCGCCGCAGGACGCGCTCGAGCGTGTCCTGTACGAGGTCCTCGGCGTCGCCGTCGCGGCCCGTGAGGTGATGGGCGAACCGCAGCAGGCGGTCCATGTGCGACGCGAGGTCCTCGGGGTCGAGCGGTCGTGGTGCGGCAAGGGTCGACATCGGGAGGCCATGGTGCGGTCTGCGCACGTCTGTTCGCACCGGGGTCCGACCCCTGACTTTTCTTTGCGGCGATACCACGGTGCGGCTGGCCGAACCGCCGGACGCTGGATGTCCGTACCCCGCGTCACACGCGCGCGCGAGAGCATGCGCCGCGCTCTCCTCCACCGCCCCGATACGACCGCAGCCCAGCGCCGTCGACCTGCTCGAGCGCGACGGCGAGCTGGCACGCGTCGAGACGGCCATCGCGAGCGCCCGCTGGGGGGTTGGCGCCGCGGTGGTCGTCGAGGGGGCGGCGGGCATCGGCAAGTCCGCGGTCCTCGCGGCGGCCCGCGCCGCCGCCGAGCAGGAGTCGGTCCGCGTGCTGCGCGCCCGCGGCGCCGAGCTCGAGCGCGACTTCGCCTTCGGCGTCGTGCGCCAGCTCTTCGAGCCCGCGCTGCACGATGCGCCCGAAGCGCGGCGCGCCGACCTGCTGCAGGGCCCCGCCGGGCTGGCCGCGCGCGTACTCGGCCTGCCGGGTGCGCTGGCCGAGGGCGAGGCGCCGGCCGCCGCGCCCGACGCCACCTTCACGGTGCTGCACGGCCTCTACTGGCTGTGCGCGAACCTGGCCGCCGAGCAGCCGCTCGTCCTCGCGGTCGACGACGCCCACTGGGCCGACACCTCGTCGCTGCGCTTCCTGGCCTTCCTGCTCGCCCGCCTCGAGGAGCTCCCCGTCGCGCTCGTCGTCGCCAGCAGGCCGGAGGCCGACCGCGACGTCGCCCACCTGCTCGCCCTGCTGTCCGCCGAACCCGCGCGCGTCGTCCGCCTCGGGCCGCTCAGCCCCCGCGCCGTCGGCCAACTCGTCGGGGCCGGTCTCGGCACCGCGCCCGACGTCGCCTTCGCCGCGGCCTGCCATCGCGCCACCGGCGGCTCGCCGTTCCTCGTCCGCGAGTTGGTCGACGCGCTGCGGGCGGAGCGCATCAAGCCCGTCGCGGAGGCCGCGGCCGACGTCGAGGCGGTAGGCGCCCGCGGTGCCCGGCGCTGGATCCTCCTGCGGACGTCGCGCCTGCCCGAGCCGGCGGTTCGGCTCGCCCGCGCGCTCGCGGTGCTCGAGCACGCCGAGCTCGCCCACGCCGCCGCGCTGGCCGAGCTCGAGCCCGCGGCCGCCGCCGACGCCGCCGACGCGCTGGTAAGCGCCGGCCTGCTCGCGCCCGGGCGCCCCCTCGCCTTCGTCCATCCGCTCGTACGCGCCGGGATCTACGACGAGCTGGCGGGGGCCGAGCGCTCGCTCGCCCACCGCCGCGCGGCCGAACTGCTCGACGGCGAGGAGCGCAGCGCCGAGCACCTGCTGGCCACCGAACCCGCCGGCGACCCGTGGATCGCCAAGCGCCTCGCCGAGGCGGCCCGCACCGCCGCGCGCCGCGGGGCGCCCGAGTCGGCGGTCGTGCTCCTGCGCCGCGCGCTGGCCGAGCCGCCGCCGCGCGGTGAGCGCGCGCAGGTCCTGCTCGAGCTGGGCATCGCAGAGACCACGGCGGGCGACGCCGGCGGCGAACGGCACCTGGAGCAGGCGCTGGATTGCGCGGAGGACGATGGCGTGCGCCTCGGCGCGACGCTGCTGCTCGCCCACACGCTCGGCCGCACCGAGCGGTCGGCGCGCGCGGTGACGATCGTCGACCGCACCGCCGAAGCCATGCGCGACGGCGACCCGCGCGTCCGCGAGCAGCTCGAGGCGCTCGCGGTCGGCGCCGGCATGATCGACGCGAGCATCGCGCCCGTGCTCGCCGATCGCCTCGACGCATTGCGCCGCCGCGCCGACGACCCCGATGCGCCGCGCGAGGTGCTCGCCGTCGGCGCGCTGCGGGCGGTGGAATCAAACGAGCCCGCGGCGACGGCAGCCGCGCTCGCGCGGCGCGCGTTCGCGGCCGGGCCGCGCACGGTCCCGGCACCCACCGACCTGCCGTGGTTCGTCCAGGCGTCGATCGCGCTGGTGTGGGCCGACGCCCTCGACGAGGCGCAGGCGCGGCTCGACGCGGGCGTGGCCGAGGGGCGTGCCGCGGGCGACGTCGCGCTGTTCGCCGCCAGCGTGGCCTGGCGCGCGTGGCTGCTGCTGCGCCGCGGCGACCTGCAGGGCGCCGCCGGCGACGCGCGCACCGTGCTCGACGCGGCCGACCTGCCCGCGCCGCAGCTCTACCGGACGGTGGCGACCGGCATCCTCGTCACCACGCACATCGAGCAGGGCGACCTCGACGCCGCCGAGGCGGCCCTCGAGCGCTTCGGCGCCGAGGAGCCCACGCGCATCCAGAGCGGCGCCACGCTCCTGCTCGCCCGCGGTCGGCTGCACGTCGCGCGCCGGCGCCTGGAGGCGGGGCTGACCGACATCCTCGAGGCAGGCCGCATCGCGCTGGCCACGGGCGCGACCTCGCCCGGCTACCTGCCGTGGCGCTCAGCGGCGGCGCACGCGCACGTCGCGCTCGGCGACGCCGCGGCCGCCGAACGGCTCGTCCGCGAGGAGCTCGCGCTCGCTCGCGCGTTCGGCGCTGCGCGCACGCTGGGGGTCACGCTGCGCAGCGCCGGGATCGTCATCGGCGGAGACGAGGGCGAGGAGCTGCTGCGCGAGGCCGTCGCGACGCTCGCGGGCAGCGATCTCGAGCGCGCCCGCGCGCTGGTCGAGCTCGGCGCGCACCTGCGCCGCGCCAACCGCCGCCGCGAGGCGCGCGACCTGCTGCGCGAGGCGCTCGACGTCGCCCACCATGCCGGCGCCCGCCCCGTCGCCGACCGCGCGGAGACCGAGCTGCGCGCCACCGGCGCCAAGCCGCGCCGGGCGCAGCTCACCGGCGTCGAGGCGCTGACCGCCAGCGAGCGGCGCGTGGCCGAGCTGGCCGCGCAGGGCCTCACCAACCGCGAGATCGCCCAGGCGCTGTACGTCACCGCCCGCACCGTCGAAGGCCATCTCACGCGGACGTTCCAGAAGCTCGACGTCAGCTCGCGCGAGGACCTCGCCGAGGCGCTTCAGGCGCGCGCGGTCTGACCGCGCAGCGTCTCGTATTCCTCGAACGCGGCGGGCTGGCCGACGAAGGGCAGCAGCATCGAATAGGTCAGCTCGGGCAGCAGCGCTGGCAGCGACGCGGTCTCGTTGCGCAGCATGCGCGAGTAGATGACCTCGTGGATGCCGCCCACGACGATCTCCGAGGCCATGCGGGGCACGGCCACGTCGTCGCCGGCCGCCGCCCGCCCGTCCTCCATCATCTCCGCGAACCGCTGCATGGCGGCGTCGCGCTTCTCCAGCGCCGCGGGGCCGGCGGCGAGCACGTCGACGATGCTCAGGTGCGCGAGCTCCGGCGCCATCGCGAGCGACTCCAGGAACGCCCGTAGGCCGTTGCGCGCCCGCTCCCGCCACGTCTCGCCCTTCCCGTAGGCGATCTCCACGGCGTCGAACAGGCGCGTGACCCCGTCGTCATAGGCCGCGAGGAACGCCTCTTCCTTGTTGCGGTAGAGGTTGTAGAAGGTGCGGCGCGAGACGCCGGCGGTGGCGATGATGTCCTCGACCGCCGTCGCGACATAGCCCATATCCATCACCGTCTCGGCGACCGCGCCGAGGATCCGCTCGCGCTGGTTGCGCTCGACGAACGTGCGGCTCAGGCCATGGCGCCCGGCGGGCAGCTGATGAGGCAGCCGGCGGCGAGGACCGGGGGGTGGAGCCATGTCAGCAAGAACGTAGCGGGGCGGCCGCACTTGCGGTGCGGCCCCGGCACCTCACCGGGCCGCGGGCGGCGAATCGGGGGGCGGCCGCCCGCGGCCCGAAGATGCGATCCGTGCCTAGGCGCGGGCCTTCCGGGTCTTGCTGGTCGTGTGGTGCTGCTTCTTTGACTTGCTCGCCGAGGTGCGGTTCTTGGCACGACGGCTGCTCTTGCAGCCCGTGTTCGAGATGACGGTCGTCTTGCGCAGGGACTTGCCGTTCTGACCCACGAGGCGGGTCGGCATCGCGAGCTT
>DATFRW010000014.1:0-12796 GCA_035262945.1 Solirubrobacteraceae bacterium | reverse complement strand
TTCGTCCTCTCGGTCTACATGCTCATCCACGGCGAGCGAATAGGCGGGCTCGCCAGGCGGGTCATGCCACCCGGCGACGGGACCAAGCAGGACGACTACCCCTCGCGCGTCGTGTCCGCGGTGGCCGGCTACGTCCGCGGGCAGGTGCTCTTCAGCATCGTGATGGGCGCGGGCGCGGGGATCGGGCTCTGGATCCTCGGCGCGGTCGGCATCTTCCCCGACGGCAAGACGTACGCCCTCGCGTTCGGCGTCTTCTTCGGGCTCATGGAGCTCATCCCGTACATCGGGCCGTTCCTCGGCGCCGCGCCACCGGTCCTCGTCGCGCTGTTCCAGGACCCGCTCACCGCGCTGTGGGTGGCGCTGTTCTTCGTCGCCCTCCAGCAGATCGAGGGCCACGTCGCGTCGCCGCTGATCTTCGGGCACGCGCTGCGGATCAACCCGCTGCTCGTCATCTTCGCCCTCCTGTTCGGGGCCGAACTGTTCGGCATCATCGGCGCGCTCGTCGCGCTGCCGGTGGCGGCGGTCATCCGCGAGACCGTGGTCTACCTGCGCGAGCACCTCGTGCTCGAGCCGTGGGGGACGATGAGCGCGCTCGAGGTCGCGGGGGTCAAGGCGGGCCGAAGATCGATGTGCAGCGAATGCGGGGGCGAGCTTGGGCCCTCCGACGTCTTCTGCCCGACCTGCGGCGCGGAGGTCGACCGCACGCAAGTACCGTCCGGGACGTGAGGACGGCGACAGCCACGGGCGCGGCCATCGCGGCCAGCGCCGTGACGAAGCGCTACGGGCGCCGCGAGGCGCTGCGCGGGGTCGGCTTCGAGGCGTGGCCGGGGGAGGTCGTCGCGATCATCGGGCCCAACGGCGCGGGCAAGACGACGCTGCTCTCGATCCTCGCCGGGCTGCAGCCCCCGACGAGCGGCACGGTGAGCCGCGAGCCCAGGGATGTCGGGTGGGTGCCTCAGCTGCCCGCGGTGTACGCGAAGCTCAGCGTCGCCGAGAACCTGCGGCTGTTCGCGCGGCTGGAGCGCGTGCCGGACCCCGACGCCGTCGTCGCGCGCATGCTCGACCAGACCGGGCTTGGGGACCGCGCCGACGACGAGCTCGGCACGCTGTCGGGCGGCAACCGCCAGCGGGTGAACATCGCGGTCGGCCTGCTCGCCGACCCCCCGGTCCTCGCCCTGGACGAGCCCTCGTCGTCGCTTGACCCGCGCCAGCGCGAGCGGCTGTGGGAGTTCATCGCCGCGCTGGCCGCCCGCGGCACGACCGTCGTCTTCTCCACCCACAACGTCGGCGAGGCGGAGCGCTACGCCGGCCGCGTGCTCGTCCTCGCCGACGGCGAGGTGCTGTTCACCGGCACCCCCGCCGACCTCGAGGCCCTGGTCGGCGGCGATCCCCGGGACTTTGAGGCCGCGTTCGTGCGCTTCCTGCACGAGCGGGGTCACTGACGCATGCGCTGGCTCCTGCTCAAGGACCTGCGCATCCTGCGCCGCTCGCCCGTGCTCGTCGCGATCCTCGTCGCCTACCCGGTGATCATCTCCGTGCTCATCGGCCTCGCCCTGTCGCGCGGGCCGGACAAGCCGAAGGTCGCGATCGTCAACGAGCTGCCGGCCGACCAGCGCAGCTTCAGCGTGGGCGGGCAGCGCCTCGACGTCGCCCACTACGCCCAGGAGCTGTTCAAGTCGATCGACCCGGTGCAGGTCGACAGCCGCGCGAAGGCGATCGACATGGTGAAGTCGGGGGAGGTGCTCGGCGCGCTCGTCGTGCCGCCCGACGCCACCCGCAAGCTGCAGGACGCGATCAACCTCTCCGGCAAGTCGCCGCCCACGCTCGAGGCGATCTACAACGTCGAGGACCCGCTCAAGGCCCAGATCGTCGAGTCCACGATCAAGGGCCGCCTCGCCGACGCGAACAAGGCGCTGGCCGACACGCTCACCAAGCTGACCGGCAAGTACCTCGGCGTGCTGCTCAAGGGCGGGCAGTTCTCGCTGCTGGGCCAGAAGTTCGACGTGCTGGGCCTCGAGCGGTCAAAGACCGAGCTGCAGCAGGCGCTGCGGCGGCTGCCGCCGGGATCCAAGGAAGCGCACAACGTCCAGGCGGTGATCGACTTCACGGACCTGGCGATCGCGAACCTCGGCCTCTCGAACAACGTGCTCGCCGCGGTCGGCCAGCCGCTGCAGGTCAAGCGGACCGTGCTCTCCGGGCACCGCACGTCGCTCGACTCGTTCGCCGTCGCCGTGTCGGTGACGATCTCGCTCATGTTCGTCACCGTGCTGCTGGCGTCGGGGATGCTCGCGCTCGAACGCGAGGAGCACGCCTTCGGGCGGCTCGTGCGCGGGCTGGTCTCGCGTCTGGGTCTCCTGGGTGAGAAGGTGACGCTCGCGGCGGCATGCGCGTTCGCCGTCTCCCTGCTCATGCTCTGTGGGATCGGCCTGTTCGTGCACCTGGACTGGGGGCGCTTCGCGCTCTGGGTCGTCGCGTTGGCCGGCGGCGCCATCGGCTTCGGCGCACTCGGCGTCGCGCTCGGGGCCCTCACGCGCGAGGTGCGGGCGGCGTCGCTGCTCGCCTTCCTGCTCGCGCTGCCGATGGCCTTCCTCGCCCTCGTGCCGGCGGGGTCGGTGGCCGCGTCGCTCTATGACGTCATCCGCGCGGTGTCGGCGCTGTTCCCCTTCCGGCCCGCACTCCAGGCGGTCGACGCGGCGATCAACGGCACGAGCCCGGGGCTGCCGCAGACGCTCGCGCACCTTGCCGTGCTCGCGGTCGCGTACCTTGCGCTCGCCCGCGTCGCGCTCGCTCGCTTCTCATGACCGCTCCCCGCACCCGCCTCGAGGACCCGCCGACCGCGATCCGGCCGACCGAGCCCGGCGACGCGCGCGAGCAACTGGCGCTGCGGATCGCCAACCGCGAGCACACCGGGCCATGGGACCCGGTACGCGACGAGAGCTTCTACACCGAGGCCGGACAACGGCTGGAGCTCGACCTCGACCAGCGGTCGTGGTCGTCGGGCACGGCGCACGCCTTCGCCGTGCTCGACATGAGCGACCGCGACCGGCTCATCGGCCGCGTGGCGCTGTCGAACGTGGTGCGCGGGCCGTGGCAGAACGCGACGCTCGGCTATTGGATCGACGCCGGCGTCATCGGCCGCGGTCACGCCACGCGCGCGGTGCGCCTCGCCTGCCGGTTCGCCTTCGAGCACGCCGGGCTTCACCGGGTGCAGCCGGCGATCATCCCCCGCAACATCCGCTCCGTGCGGGTCGCCGAGAAGGTCGGCTTCCGCCTCGAGGGGCGCGCGCTGCGCTATCTCAGGATCAACGGCGTGTGGGAGGACCACGACGTCTACGCCCTCACGCTCGAGGACTGGGAGGCCATGCGCGGCCGTACGATGTAGGGCCCATGCCGTTCCCGCAAACGCGCCTCCGCCGCCTGCGCCGCACGCCGGTCCTGCGCGACCTGGTGCGCGAGACGCGGCTTGATCCCGGCGACTTCGTGCTGCCGCTCTATATCCAGGATGGCCTCGAGGGCCGCACGCCGCTGGCGACCATGCCGGGGGTCGAGCGGCTGTCAATCTCGGAGGCGGTCCGGGAAGCGGGCACGGCGGCGACGCTCGGCATCCCTGCCGTGATCCTCTTCGGCATCCCCTCGCACAAGGACGAGGAGGGCTCGGGCGCCTGGGAGGACGACGGCATCGTCCAGCTCGCGACGCGCGCGATCAAGGACGCCCACCCCGACCTGCTCGCCATCGCCGACCTCTGCCTGTGCGAGTACACGAGCCACGGGCACTGCGGGGTCGTGCGCGCCGATGGAAGCGTCGACAACGACGCGTCGCTCGACTTGCTGTCGCGCACCGCGGTCTCGCAGGCGCGCGCCGGCGCGGACGTCATCGCGCCCAGCGACATGATGGACGGGCGCGTCGGGGCCATCCGAGCCGCGCTCGACGACGATGGCCTGACCGATACGCCGATCCTCGCCTACAGCGCGAAGTTCGCTTCGGCCTTCTACGGCCCGTTCCGCGACGCGGTCGACTCCGCGCCGGCCTTCGGCGACCGCCGCGGCTACCAGATGGACCCCGCCAACGGCGACGAGGCGCTGCGCGAGGTAATGCTTGACGTCGAAGAGGGCGCAGACATGGTCATGGTCAAGCCCGCGCTCCCGTACCTCGACGTCGTGCGCCGCGTCAAGGACACGACCCGCCTGCCGGTCGCCGCGTTCAACGTCAGCGGCGAGTACGCCATGGTGAAGGCGGCGGCAGCCGCCGGGTACGTCGACGAGCGGGCGATCGTGCTCGAATCGCTGACGTCGATCAGGCGCGCCGGCGCCGACGTCGTCATCACCTACCACGCGAAGGATGCCGCTCGATGGCTTCAGTGACACCCAAGGTTCGCTCCCGCAAGGACGGCGCCGCGATCCCGCTCGACGAGTTCGACAAGCGCCTGCTCAACCAGATGCAGGGCGCCTTCCCGATCGAGCCGCGGCCCTACGCGGCCGTCGCCCGCGCGCTCGACGTGCCCGAGGAGCGGATCCTCGCGCGCGTCCAGCAGCTCATCGACGAGCGCATCATCCGCCAGGTCACCCCGATCTTCGACACGCGCGCGCTTGGCTACGGCTCCATGCTCGTGGCCGCCAAGGTCGACGCCGAGCACCCGTGGCGAGCGGCCAAGGTCGTCAACTCGCACCCGGGCGTGAGCCACAACTACCTGCGCAACCACGACTTCAACATGTGGTTCACGATCGCGGTCGAGGAGGACTCCACGCTCGGCCTGGGCGGCACCCTGGACGTCCTGCAGCGGCTAACCGGCGCCGAGTCGATCCGCCAGCTGCCGACGCTCAAGCTGTTCAAGATCCGCATGGACCTCGAGCTCGTCGGCGGCACCGACGAGCTGGCGAAGGCGGCGGTGGCCGAGGACCCGGTCGAGCTCGACAAGCAGCCGTACGACGAGTTCGACAAGGCGGTCATCCGCGCGACGCAGGGCGATCTGCCGGTGGTGAGCGAGCCGTACGCGCCCGCGGCCGCGGAGCTGGGCGTGAGCGTGGACGCGCTCGTCGAGCACCTCGGCGCGATGGCCGACCGCGGTCTGCTGCGGCGGGTCGCGGCGATCCTCTATCACCGGCGCGCCGGCTTCAGCGCGAACGGCATGGGCGTGTGGCAGGTCCCTGAGGACCGGATCCTCGAGGTCGGCCCGAAGATGGCCGCCTTCCGCGGCATCTCGCACTGCTACCAGCGCCCGACCTACGCGGACTGGCCGTACTCGATCTTCACGATGGCGCACGGTCGCTCGAAGGAGGAGTGCGACTCGATCCTCGACGCGATCGCGGACAGCACGCCCGAGGTCCAGGGCCGCGCAACTCTGTACAGCTCGACGGAGTTCAAGAAGATCCGTCTCCTGTACTTCACCGACGACTTCAAGCGCTGGGAGCGCGAACACGCCGGCGTATGACCGTGTCGCTCACCGACGCGCGCTCGGCCGAGCTCTACGCGCGCGCCGTCCAGCGCCTGCCGGGCGGAGTGAACTCGCCCGTGCGCGCGATGCAGTCGATCGGGCGCGACCCGGTCTTCGTCGAGCGCGGGGCCGGCGCCGAGCTCATCGACGTCGACGGCAACCGCTACGTCGATTACGTCTGCTCGTGGGGGCCGCTCATCCACGGCCACGCTCACCCGGACGTGATCGCCGCGATCGAGCGCGCCGCGCAGCGCGGCACGACGTTCGGCGCGCCGACCCAGGGCGAGGTCGACCTCGCCGAGGAGATCGGGCGACGGATGCCGGCGGTCGAGATGGTGCGCATGACCTCGTCCGGCACCGAGGCGACGATGAGCGCGATCCGCCTCGCCCGCGCCGCGACCGGGCGCGAGAAGATCCTCAAGTTCGCGGGCGCCTACCACGGGCACGTCGACGGCCTGCTCGCCGAGGGCGGCTCGGGGCTGGCGACGGGCGCGATCCCGTCGAGCCCGGGGGTCACCGCGGCGGCGACCGCCGCGACCGTGATCGTGCCGTGGAACGACGCCGAAGCGGTCACGCGGGCCACCGCCGAGCACGAGTTCGCCGCGATCCTCGCCGAGCCCTACGCCGCGAACATGGGCCTGGTCCTGCCGCGGCAGGGATTCCTCGAGCTGCTGCGCGAGCGCGCGTCGGCGACCGGCGCCCTGCTCGTGTTCGACGAGGTCATCACCGGCTTCCGCGTCGCGCCGGGCGGCGCGCAGGAGCTCACCGGCGTGCTCCCCGACCTGACGATCATGGGCAAGGTCATGGGCGGCGGCCTGCCGGCGGCCGCGTACGGCGGCCCGCACGCCCTCATGGAGCGCATCGCCCCGGCGGGCGACGTCTACCAGGCGGGCACGCTGTCCGGGAATCCGCTGGCGGTGGCCGCCGGCCTCGCGACGCTGGCGCTGCTCGACGAGCAGGCGTACTCGATGCTGGCGGGCCGCACCGAGACGCTCGCCGCTGGCCTGCGCGAGGCCGCCGGTGACCTGCCCGTCCAGGTCGTCACCGCGCCCGGACTGCTCACCGTGTTCTTCTCCGAGGCGCCGGTCCGCGACTACGCCGGCGCCCGGGCCTGCGACCTCGAGCGGTTCGGCACCTGGTGCCGCCACCTCCTCGCGCGCGGCGTCTACCCGCCGCCGTCGCAGTTCGAGGCCTGGTTCCCGTCCCTCGCGCATACGAACGAGCACATCGACCGCACGGTCGACGCGGCGGCGGCTGCGTTCAGGGAGGCCTTCTGAGCGCGCTGGCCGCGGTCCGTGGCGCCCTGCTCGCCGAGGGCGACCTGATCGCGGAGGCCCTGGGCCCCGAACCCGCCGCCGACGGCGCCCTCGGGGCGTCGGTGGCCGCGGGACCGCGGTGGGCGGGCCGCGAGGACGACATCGCCTTCGTCATCGAGGCGATCCGCGAGGGCGAGCTGCTCCACTACGGCGCGCCGCGCCTGTTCGACGCGATCGAGCCGGACCTGGCGCTGCTCGCGGGCGACCGCCTCTACGCGCTCGGCCTCGCGCGGCTGGCCGCGCTGGGCGACCTCGAGGCGGTGAGCGAGCTTGCCGACGTCATCGCGCTGTGCGCGCAGGCCCAGGCCGAGGACCAGCCCGAGCTCGCGGACGCCGTGTGGGAGGCCGGCATCGCGGCGATCGGCTGGGGGACGTCTCCGGCGCTGCGCGACGCCAAGGAATCGGCACGGGCCGGCGAGCCCGGTGCGGCGGCCGCGCTTGCCGCCGCGGCCCGCCAGCGGACCGGCGCCGACACGTAGACTTTCGCGAGCCGCTTCGCCCGCTCCCGGCGACCGTCGATAAGGTTCGCCGCCCCGCATGGCAGACGACCGCCGAAAGACCAAGAGCAAGTACACGTCGGACCGTCTCATCCCCGGCTCGTTCGAGGGCGAGACGGTTACGCGCCGTCGTTTCATGACCGGCACGGTGAACATCGCGGGAGCCGTCGCGGTCTCCGCGATCGCGCTGCCGGCGCTGGGATTCGCGCTCGGCCCGGTCTTCGAGCGGACCGAGCTCAAGTGGCAGGCGGTCGGGACGCCGGACGAGTTCCCCGAGACCACGTACGTGCCGAAGGTCATCACGATCGTGGCCGGCATCGGTCAGGCCGGCAAGTCGACGGCCTACGTGCGCAAGCGCAACCCGAACATCGATACGGACAAGCCGGACAAGTACAACCAGTACGTAGCGATCTCGACGCGCTGTATGCATCTCGGCTGCCCGGTGCGCTTCGTCGAGGCGGCCAGCCGCTTCATCTGCCCGTGCCACGGCGGCGTCTACAACTTCGAAGGCCTGGTCGACGGCGGCCCGCCGGTGCGCCCGCTCGACCGCTTCTACACGCGCGTGCGCAACGGCCAGGTCGAGCTCGGGCCGCGCTACTCCGTCAACAGCGAGCTGCACCGCTTCTCGCCGCGCGATCCCGCCCAGCCCCTGGACGGCATCGGCCAGTACCTGTATCCGTCGCGGCCGACCGTCCGCAAGCTTCCGCCTCCGCAGTCCTAGGCCATGCCCAATCTCCCGCTACCACCCGCACTGAAGCCCCGCCCCAAGCGGCCGGGGGAGGAGAACGGCCCGACGCACCCGGCGCACCACGCCGCCGAGGCCGGCATCAGCGCGGTCGACTGGATCGACGAGCGGACCGCGCTCTCGGGCGCCGGCCGCTGGGTGATGTTCCGCAAGGTCCCGAAGGGGACCAACTGGTTCTACACGCTGGGGTCGGCGACGCTGTTCGCCTTCCTCAACCAGGCGATCACCGGCGTCTTCCTGGCCATGTACTACGACCCGTCGCCCACCCGGGCGTACGAGTCGGCGCGCTACATCACCAACGACGCCTTCCTCGGCGAGTTCGTGCGCGGCATGCACAAGTGGGGCTCGACGGTGATGGTCATCCTGATCTTCCTGCACATGGCGCGCACGTTCTTCTTCGGCGCGTACAAGTACCCGCGGGAGCTCAACTGGGTCATCGGCGTGGCCCTGCTGATCCTGACCTTCGTCATGGCGCTGACGGGATACCTGCTCCCGTTCGACCAGCGGTCGTTCTGGGCGACGGTCGTGGCCGTCAACATCACGGGCACCGGCCCGATCATCGGCCCGTACCTCGCCGACTTCATGCGGGCGGGGCCCGAGTTCGGCGCAACCACGCTGTCGCGCTTCTACTCGATCCACATGCTCCTCGTCCCCGGCGCGATCATCGCGCTCATCGGGGCGCACCTCTACCTCGTCACCAAGCTCGGCACCACGGCGCCCCCGTGGCTGCGCGCGGAGGTCGACGGCGAGTTCAACGAGGAGCGCCTGTGACAGCGCGCCATAGCTCGCCCTTCGTTGCCGTCGAGCCGCAAGGCTGGTGCTCGCGATGAACAAGGCCGAGAAGGAGGCCTATCTCCGCGAGTACTCGCTGCTGAAGGCGCAGGGCAAGCCGTTCTTCCCGTACGCCGTCGCCAAGGACTCCGTGATGGCGTGCATCACGGTGGGCGTCATCATCCTGCTGTCGCTCACGCTCGGCGCCGAGCTCGGGCCGAAGGCGGACCCGACGACGACGACGTACACGCCGCGGCCGGAGTGGTACTTCTTCTTCCTCTTCGAGCTGCTGCGGGTCATCAAGCCGCCGAGCCTCGTCGCGCTGGCGACGATCGGCATCCCGACGGTCTGCATGATCCTGCTCTTCCTGCTTCCGTTCTACGACCGGGGGCCGGAGCGCCGGCCGGAGCGCCGCCCGATCGCGATGACCGCGGCGTTCTTCACGATCGCCGCGATGGGCTACCTGACCTACCTCGGCGCCAACGCCGGCGCGCCGACGCAGATCGACCTTGCCACACCCGCCAGGGTCAAGGCGCTCGGGCCACAGATGCTCGCCCAATATGAGAAGGGCAAGCAGGTGATGGCGCAGTCCGGCTGCCTGGCGTGCCACAAGGTGGGCGAGAACGGCAACGACGGTCCCGGCCCGCACCTCACCGACATCGGGGCGCGGCTGCCCGCGGAGGCGATCGCCCGCACCCTCGTCAACCCGACGGCGCCGATGCCGTCGTTCAGTGGTCTCCAGAAGAACTCGCCGGATAAGTTCAACGCGCTGGTGACCTACGTCTCGCAGCTCAAGGGCGACTGACCCTGCTGCGCTCATGAGCGGGGGGACGCCCCGGTCGGGCACGCTGTCCGAGCCACAGGTGCGCGCGATGTTCGATCGCATCGCGGGCTTCTACGACGTTATGAACTCGGTCATGACGGCCGGGCTGCACCATCGCTGGCGCGCCCGGGCCGCGGACCTTGCGGCGCTCGCGCCGGGCGGCCGTGCGCTCGACGTCGCCTGCGGAACCGGGGACCTGGCGATCGAGCTCGCGCGGCGCGTGGGGCCGGCAGGCGAGGTGATCGGCTCGGACTTCTCGGAGGAGATGCTCGTGCGGGCGCGCGCGAAGGCGCCCGAGCTGCGCTGGGAGTGGGGCAACGCGCTCGAGCTTCCCTACGACGTCGGCGCCTTCGACGCCTCCACCGTCGGCTTCGGCGCGCGCAACTTCTCGGACCTCGACCGCGGCCTGGCGGAGATGGCGCGCGTCGTCCGCCCCGGCGGGCGGGTCGTTGTCCTCGAGATCACCACGCCGCACCGGCCGCCGTTGTCGACCTTCTACTCGGTGTGGTTCGATCGCATCGTGCCGCTCATCGGGCGCCTCACCGGGGAAGACGAGGCCTACACCTACCTGCCGAGCTCCGTGAAGCGATTTCCCGGGCCGGAGGGGCTTGCGGCGGCCATGGCGCGAGCGGGCCTACGAGAAATCCGCTGGATCCTTACGGCTGGTGGGATCATCGCCCTTCACGTGGGGACCAAGTAACCGATGCCGACGATGGAGCACGTCACCGAGGTCGTGCGCGCGGGCGGGGATCACATCCCCGACCTGCTGACCCGCGTCGAGGAGCGCCTCGCCGAGCTGGCGCGCGATCACGGCCAATCGCTGGCCGAGCACGCGAGCTCGACGATCGCCGCGGGCGGCAAGCGGCTGCGACCGCTGCTCGTGTTCCTAGCCGCCGACGGCGACGCGGGCGACGGGCTCGTGCGCGCGGCCGCGGCGGTGGAGCTCATCCATTCGGCGACGCTCGTGCACGACGACGTCCTCGACGGCGCATCGCTGCGCCGGGGCATCCCGACGGTGGTTGCCACCGGCGGCCGCGGCGCAGCCACGGCGACCGGCGACCTGCTCTTCGCGCGTGCCTTCGCGGAGCTGACGCGCAACGGGCGCATCGATCAGGTCCGCGTGCTCTCCGACGCGACCTCGGCGCTCGCCCGCGGCGAGCTGCTCCAGCGCGCGGACGCGTGGGACGCCACCGTCCCGGTCGTGCGCTACATGTGCCGCTGCGAGCTGAAGACCGCTCGGCTGTTCGAAGCGGCGTGCCGGCTGGGGGCGCTCGAGGCGGGGATGGACCACGACGTGCTCGGCGACTTCGGGCGCCGCGTCGGCCTCGCCTTCCAGCTGCTCGACGACGTCCTCGACGTCTCAGGGCCCGCGGCGCGCACGGGCAAGCACCGCGGCACCGATCTGCTCGACGGCACGGTCACGCTGCCGCTCATCCTCGCCCGGGAGCGCGACCCCCAGCTCGCCGCGCTGGACCCGCGCACGATCGACTCCGCGGCGGCCGCCGAAGACGTGTGCGATCGGATCGCCGCGACGGGAGCGCTGGACGAGGCGCGCGGCCGGGCGCTCGAGGTCGTGGCCGAGGCGAAGTCGGCGCTCCCGGCGAGCCTGTCCGCCCGCCAGCGCAACGCGCTCGAGCTCGTGGCCGACGGCGTCGTCGCGCGCTACGCGTGAGGTAGGGCCTGCCCTACCTCGCTCGCCGGGGGCGCGCGCCAGGATGAACGGTGTCGCGCCCCAGCGAAACCGAGCGCCCCCGCTGGAACCCTCCAGGCATGATTTCGGACACGACTGCCACGGATGCACTCGAGGCGCCCGGTTTGGGGCACACGCTCTCCCGCGTGCTCAAGCGCGCAGGGCTCGACGCGCTGTACCTGACGATCGGTCTGCTCACGAGCGTGCTCGCGTTCGGGATCTGGGTCACGGGCGTGACGGTGTCGCTGGTAACGGCCGTGTTCATCATCGGGCTCCCGGTGATCCTCGTCAGCGCCATCGTCTTCCGGTGGGCCGCCGACCTCGACCGCCACAACGCCGCGCTCGTGCTCGGGCGCCGGCTGCATGGCCGCTACCGGGACAAGACCGGCCAGCGCTTCCTCCAGCGGCTGTCGACCACCCTGCGCGACGGGCAGACCTGGAGGGACCTCGCATGGCTGGTGATCCACTCGATCGTCGGCTTCGGTTTCGGGATCGCGGCGGTGACCTCGGTCGCCTACGTCATCGGCACGGCACTTCTGCCCGCGTGGTACTGGTGCCTGCCCGACGGAGCGGACTACGGCATCTGGCGGGTCGACAGTCTGGGCGAGGCGTTCCTCGCCGTTCCGCTCGCGATTCCGTTCGCGATGATCACCGTGGCGCTGCTGCGCGGCATGGCCCTGGGCGAGGCCAGAATCGCCGAGGCGCTGCTCGACGCGCACGGTGCGCCCGCGGCAACGACGCCCGCGCCCGAGGCGCCGCGCCGGCGGCTTGACGCACGCGAGGCGCTCGCGCTCCAGGCCGTGATCAGCGTCCTCGTGGGCGTCCTCGTGACGCTCATCTGGGGCCTCACCGGCGACGGCGGCTACTTCTGGCCCGTCTGGGTGTGGTTCGGCCTGGCCATCCCGCTCGCGCTGAACGCCGGAATTCGCTTTGTCTCGGCCAGGACGTCCGGCTACGCGCGGGGTGTGGCGATCCACGCGACCGTCTCGGTGGTGGCGCTGGCGGTGTGTATCGCCGTCTGGGCGCTGGCCGGCGGCGGCACGTTCTGGCCGATCTGGGTCGTCCTCGGGCTCGGCGCACTGCTCGCCACGCACGCGGCGATCGCGGCCGTGTGGCAGCGCGCGTCCGGCGACCGCGAGCGCGAGCTGGCCGAGCGCGTCGACGTCCTCACCCGCACGCGGCGCGGCGCGCTCGACGTGCAGGCCGCGGAGCTGCGGCGGATCGAGCGCGACCTGCACGACGGCGCGCAGGCGCGGCTCGTGGCGCTGAGCATGCAGCTCGGCCGCGCCGAGGAGCGCCTCGGCGACCAGCCCGAGGTTGCCGACCTCGTCCGGGCGGCGCGTCACGAGGCCGGCGCCGCGATCGCCGAGCTGCGCGACCTCGCGCGCGGCATCGCGCCGCCCGTCCTCGCCGACCGCGGCCTCGTCGCCGCCGTCGAGGCGCTGGGCCGCCGCGCGCCGATGTCCGTGACCGTCGAGGCGTCGATCGACCGGCGGCTGCCGCCGGTGATCGAGACGGCCGC
>DATFRW010000013.1:0-10796 GCA_035262945.1 Solirubrobacteraceae bacterium | reverse complement strand
GAAGGCGCCGGCGCCTAAGCCTGGCCGGCGCGCGACTGATGCAGTGCGCGCGCACAGCGCCGGACGAGCGCGGTGAACAGCACCAACCAGAGGGCGAACGCCACCCATACCCAGATCCGCGCGAAGCGCGTGATCCCGGCGGCATCGACGGCCGCGCCGACGGCGAAGCTGCACGAGGCGAACATGCCCAGCGGGAAGGCCGTCGCCCAGCGGCGGATGTCGTACTCAAGCCGCGGGAACAGCAGCTCGAAGCCCAGCAGCGCGGGCAGCCAGACCATCGCGGCCGCCCAGAGGACCAGCTGCGCGATCTTCGGGGGCGAGGAGATCACGCCGAGGTCCTTGGCAGCCAGCGCGATCTTGCTGGCGGCGAGCGCCGATATGGCCAGCGCACCGCCGCTGACCCAATGGTCGCCGCGCCCGATCACGAGTTGCCGCCAGTCGAAGCGCGAGATCACGAACGCGTAGAAGGCCAGGCCGAGCGCGAAGGCCACCAGCGCCGCGTCGATGAGCCAGCGCGCGTTTTCGCTGGTGGCGAGCGTGGCCGCGAGCACCGCGAGCGCCTGCGTCGCCACGGCGAGCACGAACGACACGCCGACCGTCGGCGTCGCCCAGTGCCGCAGCACCGGTCCCAGCAGCACGAGCCAGATGCCGAATGCGACGATGAGCAGCGCCACACCGGCCCACCGCCAGCCGAGCAGGGTGTAGCGCGTCCCCAGCACCGCGGTTCCCGCCACGCCCGTCAGTGCCGCGGGGGACGTCGCCTCGCGCAGGGCTCGGGGGCGGTCGAGCACGGCGCGAGCGACGAGCAACGCGCCCAGCACCAGCCACACGGCTGTGCCGATGCACAGTAGGACGCGCGAAAGCGTCTCGCGACCGGCGGAGGACAGGTCGATCGAGACGATGCCCGTCGCCATGACGACCGCGCCGGACGCGGGCGGCACGGCCGCGAGCGCCCGCCGCATCATCGCCGCGCCTCATCTCGCTGCAGGACAAGCAACGGGAGAGCACGATGACCGAAGCGGCGAGCACCCGACGGCCCGGGTCATGAATCGCCGGCCGTTGCGGCTCCTGCTAGCCCGACGTGTCCTGCTCGATGAGCGTCTGGGCGGCGGTTGTCGCGGTGAGGCGGAAGCCGACGGCCCACGCCGAGTGGGTGCCGGGGATCGCGGCCGCGCCGTTGAGCAGGTTGTCGCTGGTGCCGACGTTGCCGCTCGGGTCGGCGAGCCAGCTCGCGCCGTTCCAGCGCGCGGCGATCGTCCGGTTGACCGGGATCGAGGCGCCGGGCTGCGTCGACGTCCCGGCCGAGAACGCGCTCGCCGATGTGAGTGCCGCGAGGCCGTTCAGCGAGTTGTCGTTGGCGCTGTTCGGGGTCGTCACGGCCGTCCAGCGCGTGCCGCTCCAGTGCTCGGCGAGCGTCCGCGTGCCGGGAGCGACGCCGGTCATGCTGGTGGACCGCGCCTGCTGACCGACCGCCCAGAGGTCGTTGGTCGAGACGCCGTCGACGGCGTGGAAGGTGTCGACGTTCGGGTCCGGATTGGCCGACGGCACGACCGACCAGGTCGATCCGTTCCAGTGCATCACGAGCGTTTGTCCCTGCGACGTGCCGGACGATGGCGTCAGGCCGCCGACCGCCCAGACGTCGGACGGGCTGAACGCCTTGACGCCCTGGAGGTTGTCGATGCCGATTGCGGGGAGCGTCGCGGGGATCCACGACGTGCCGTTCGAGTGGAAGGCGATCGCGTGACCGCGCCCGTCGTCGCCGACGGCCCAAATGTCGCTCGCGCTGTCGGCGCTGATCGCGCGCAGCTTGCCGGACACGCCCGCGGGTGACGCGACCGTCTGCCAGCTCGTGCCGTTCCAGTGCACGATGAGCGGTGAACCCGTCTTGACGCCGGTCGTCTTGACCAGGCCGACGGCCCAGGCATTGCTCGGCGACAGGTCGGCGACCGCGTTCAGCACGTCGTCGATGTGCAGCGTGTCCGGGCTCGGGACCACGGTCCATGCGGCCCCGTTCCAGCGTTCGGTGAGCGTGCCGGTCCCGAAGTCCTCCCGGCCGGAGCCGACCGTCCCCACCGCCCAGGCGTCCGATGTGGAGCCGGCGCTGACGCCGTTCAGCATGTTGTTCCCGGCGCCCGCGTTGGGACTTGGGACGACCGAGAACGCCGCGTTCGCGGGGCCGGCGGCGATGAGGCCGACGGCACTGAGCGCGAGCGCGGTACTGACCACGGCTCGTATTGCCATGTGAAATCCCCCCTCTTGAGGATGTGAGCGTGCACAACCAGACGCGTGCTCACCTGCGCCCTTCCCCGTATGGGCAGCGCCGCTTACGCGGTCGTTATGCGAGCTCGCTCGCCGCCGTGCGATGCTGCGCCCATGAGCGCGCACCTTCGCGTCTATCGCTTCGATCCGGGGGCGGTCTTCGAAGGCGGACTGGTCGGAGCGGTCGAGCGGATGCAGCTCGAGGGCGGCGTGACTCTGCTCGACGCGCTCTTCGTGTCGCACGACGAAGCGAGCGGCGAGTTCGCGGCCGTCGACCTCGCCAGCGGGCGGGCCGGCGGCACGTTCGCGGCGATGCTCGACTTCCGCCTCGACCCGGGCCGCCGCCAGGCCATCACCGAGCGCACGCTCGCCGAGCACCGAGATGGTGTTCCGCGGGCGCTGATCGAGGAGATCGCGGCAACGCTCGAGGCCGGCGCAGCGATCTTCGCCGTCCTGCACACGGGCGGCGCCCCGACCACGCTCGAGGAGGCGGTCGAGCGCTGCCGCGGACGGCCGATCGCCGAGGAGCCGGTGGAGGCCATCGTCCTCGCGGACGTCGGCCCGCGGGTGAGCGCCGCCGCCGCGTCAGCCGCGTCGGGCTAGTGCCCGAAGCGGACGTTGGGGAGGACCCAGTCCATCCAGCGCGGCAGCGCCCACGCGTGGCGCCCGAACAGCCGCAGCAGCGCCGGGAGCAGCACGAGCCGGACCAGCATCGCGTCGAGCAGCACAGAGACCCCGAGGATCACGCCCATCTCCTTCGGCGGCAGCGGCCCTGAGAGCGCGAAGGTGAAGAACACCGCGACCATCACCGCCGCGGCGGCGAAGATGACGCGCCCCGACTGCGCGAGGCCGCCGACCATCGCCGCCCGCGGGTCGCGTGAGCGGTCCCAGTGCTCCCTGGCCGAGGCGAGCAGGAACACCGTGTAGTCCATCGAGATCGCGAACACCATCGCGAAGAAGAAGACGGGCGCCCAGGCATCCATGTAGCCCTGCGCCGCGAAGCCGAGCAGCCCCGCGCCGTGGCCGTCCTGGAAGATCAGCCGGCCGACGCCGAACGCGGCGCCGGTGGCGAGCAGGTTCGTGAGGACCGCCAGGAGCGCGATCAACGGCGCCCGGACCGCGACGAGCAGCAGCAGGAAGCCGAGCGTCAGCACGACGCCGATCAGGAGCGGCGTCTTCTCGCGCAGCGCCTGGGCGAGGTCGTGGTTCTCCGCGGCCTGGCCGCCGACGAGGGCGGAGGACGGGAGGGCTGCCCGGAGCCGGTCGATCGTTCGGCCGACTGCGGGGCTCGCTGGGTCGGCGTTCGGGATCGCCTGCACGAGCCCAACGCCGCCGGCTCCGGGCTGCGGCGAGAGCACGCGGGCGATGCCCGGGTCGCGGCGAGCGACGGCGGCGACGGCGCCGGCGTCGGGCTGCGGCGCGGCGATCTGGAGCGTCGACGGCGCGCCCGGGCCGAAGGCTCGCTGCAGCTGCTCGTAGCCCGTGCGAGATCCGTCGGACTTCGGGATGACGCCGATCGACGGCATGGCCGTCCGCAGCCCGAGGACCGGCAGCGCGAGCAGGACGAGCACGAGCGCCGCGGCGGGGCCGAGGAGGTGCGCGTCGCGCCACAGGCGCTCGCCCCAGCGCGCGGCGCGCGGCGAGCGGTGCTCTTCCGCGGGCACCCAGGGCAGCCGCAGCGCGTCGAGCCTCGGCCCGAGCTTTGCGAGCACCGCGGGCAGCAGGGTCAGCGTCGCCGCGAGCACGAAGACGACGCTGATGATGATCCCGAGCGCCGTCGACCGGAACGCCGGACTGGGCACGAGCAGCACGGCCGAGAGCGAGACGAGCACGGTCAGCCCGGAGAACAGCACGGCCTTCCCGGCGCTGTCCATCGTCACCTCGACGGCGTCCCGGACCGGGAGGCGCGCCCCGAAGAAGGCGCCGCGGAAGCGGTGCACGACGAACAGCGCGTAATCGATCCCGAGCGCGAGCGAGAACATCAGCGCGAAGTTCATGGCCCAGATCGAGATGTCGAAGCCGTTGGTCATCAGCGCCAGCACGCCGGCGGAGGCGACCAGGCCGAGGATCGTGAGCAGGAGCGGCAGACCCGCGGCGACGAGCGAGCCGAAGGCGAGGACGATGATCGCCATCGTCACCGGCCAGGAGAGCAGCTCGGACTTCATCATCGCCGCCTTGTTCGCGGCGTTGAAGTCGCTCCACATGCCCGACGACCCGGTCAGCGAGACGGCGACCGCGGGCGTCCGGGCGGCCGCCAGCTTCGAGTCGAGCGCGTGAGCGGCCGCGACCATCGCCGTCGGGTCGCCGTTCGCCCCGGCGGTGACGACCGCCGTGTGTCCGTCGCGCGAGATGCTCGCGCCCGGACGCGGGAGTTGCACGAACGCGACGCGCGGGTCCCCGGCGAGCACGTGCTCGACGCGGCGGATCGCGCGCTGGAACTCGGGCGCCGAGGTCGTCACCGACGGCGAGTGCACGACGACCGTCAGCGCCGAGCTCGAGAGCCCCGGGAAGCTGCGCTCGATCGCGGTCCGTGCCTGCACGGACTCGGAGCCGTCCGCCTGCCAGCCGGCGCCGGACAGCGCCGTCTCGACCTTGGGGGCGAAGACCGCGAGCGCGACCGCGACGACCGCCCAGACGGCGATCACCGCACGCAGGTGTCCGGCTGCGAAGCCGCCGAGCTTGCCGAGTGGGCCGATGGGGGTGAGGCTGGTCATGCCGGCGACGGTACGGTCCGCCGGCCGCCCCTTCATCGGGCGTTCGCCCGATCTTCAGTCGGCGCTCATGAGGCCGTGTTTCATCGCGAACAGGCTGGCCCGAGCGCGATTCGAGACGCCGATCTTTGCGTAGATGTGCTCGACATGGCTGCCCGCCGTCTTGCGCGAGATCACCAACTGCTCGGCGATCTCCTTGTTCGACAGCCCGCGCACGAGCAGGCTCAGGACCTCGACTTCGCGGCTCGTCAGGCCCGCGGGCCATTCGCGCCGGCGCCGGGCGGGATGGCCTGCCGCGCGCAGCACGGCATCGGCCGCGTCGCTGTCGAACAGCCCCTGCCGGACGCCCGCGCGCACCTCTGCCGCCGCCTCCTCGCTGGTGCACGCGGCGCGATGGGGTCGCGGCTCGGTCATCGCGTGGTAGGCGTCGGCCGCCGCGAGGATCCGCCCCGCCGGCGCGATCGCGTTGCCGGAGAGCCCGCGCGGATACCCCGAGCCGTCGAGGCGCTCGTGGTGCTGCACGGCGATCGCGCCCAGCTCGGACAGCGCGGCCGACGAGGCGAGCATGCGCTCGGTCAGGTACGGATGCAGGCGCACCCGCTCGAGCTCCGCCGGGGTCAGCGGCCCCGGCTTGTCCCAGATCTTGTTGGAGATGCCGAGGCGGCCGAGGTCGTGCACCAGCGCCGCCCTGCGCGCGAGCGTGGCATCGGCGTCCGCCAAGCCGTAGACGGTCGCGGCCGCGCCGACCAGATCGGCGACGCCGAGCGAATGGCCGATCGTCCACGGGGACTTGAGGTCGGTGAAGTCGGCGATCGCGGCCAACGCGGAATCGAGCTCATCCTCGGAGAGCACGATCTGCAGCGCGGGCTCGGCCTCGATGACGGCGGGCCACGTCGTCATCGAGTCGATGTCGTCGAACAGGTGCGGCGCCTCGGAGCAGAAGAGATCGACGAGCGCCGGATCGAACTGGGTGCCGCGCCGCTCGCGGGCGACCGCGACCGCCGCGTCCACGCCGCCGGCGCGGTGGTAGATCTCCACGACGTCGGCGAGGGTCACGAGGCGCGCCGCGATGAGGATCTCGTCGCCCTTGGCCTCGGCCGGCACGCCCTTGCCGTCCCAGCGCTCGAATGTCTGATAGAGGCTCTCGCGCACGTCCGGGCTCAGCCCGAGGCCCGCGGCCAGGTCGTTCGTCGCCGCCCAATGGTTCTCGACCATCTCGCTCGCGGCGCGCCGCCCGTCGCCGAAGTACCTGACGCCGACGCGGGCCCGCTCCGCCAATCCCTGCCCGGCCCCGACGTGCCCAAGGGTGAACGCCCTCGCGCGCAGGCCGACCATGTCCACGTGGTGGGCGTCTGCCTTCAGCGCCATGTCGTCGCCGAACCACTTCGCCTGCTCGTAGGCGTCGACGTGACAGCCGACCCAGGCGATGAGACCGACGTAGTACACGACGACCCGGGTTGCCTCATCGAGGCCCAGCCGTTCGGCGAGACGCAACGCGATCAGCGATTGGCGCATCACGTGCTCCATCGGCTGTCCGAAGCCGAGGTCGGTCCCGAGCGAGATCATCGCGACCAACTCGGCCAGGCGTACCCGCGATCCTGTCGGGCGCGCCGACATGGCGCGAGTCTAAGCGCGTGCTCAGGCGCGCTCCGCGACCACCGCGAGCTTGCGCACCCGGCCTTCGCCGAGCCAGTCGATCCACAGGCGGTGCGCGGCGAGCAGGTCGCCCAGCGCCGCGCGGCCGATCTGCGCGGCGATGGCCTCGCCGTCCGCGCCGAACGCGGCCGCCAGTGCCTGCGCCGTCGCGCGGTGCGCGCGGCTGTGGTCCTCCTGCCACGTGACGACGAACCCGGCGCGCTCCAGGGACGCGGTGACCTCGTCGAGCGGGGTCAGCCAGACGGTGTCGGCGCCGGGCATCGCCGCCCGCTCCGCGGCCGTGAGCGGTTGGCCCTCCTCGAGGGTGAACGCGAACCGCCCGCCCGGCCGCAGTGCCGGGAAGGTCTGGCGGACGATGGCGTCCTTGTCCTCGAAGGCGAGCATCGTCTCGAGGAGGAGGACGATGTCGAACGCACCTGCTGGGAGGGGCGGGATCTGCGCGACCGCAAACCGACAAGGCAGATCACCCGCGCGTCTGCGGGCGAGCGCGATGGCGCTCGCGCTGGCGTCGACCCCGAGGTAGGCGCAGTGCAGCTCCCGCGTGAGCAAGCGCCCCGGCCCGGCGACGCCGCAGCACAGGTCCAGCACGGAGACGCCCGGACCGATGCCGGCTCGCGCCGCCAGGGCCCGGATCTCGCCGGCGGTCATGAAGCTCTCCTGCCCGACGAACTCGCCGGGGGCGAACGCCGCAGTTCGCGCCCGGTCCAGCGCGGTGTCGAGCAGCGCTCGGTCGTCCTGGCTCATCGAACCCGATCCTCCCGCACGACCGGGGAGGCACGGTGCGACTGAGTCACGCCGGACCGGCGGCCGGGCTCGTCGCGCAGCTGCTGCTGCTCGCCCTCCTGACAGGGAGCGTCGGGCTCGGCGCGGCCGGCTGGATCGTCGGCGTGGCGAGCGCCGTGATCATCGCGGTGGCGCTGGCGCGCGCCCTGACCCGCGGGCCCGACGGACTGGGGCCGGCGTCGTGGGTGACGCTCGTCCGCGCCACGCTCGCCGTGGGCCTCGCCGCCCTGACCGCGGACTCGTTCGCGGCGGACACGCCGGTCGCCCTGTACGTCACGCTCGCCGCCGTCGCGCTCGCGCTCGATCTGATCGACGGATGGCTGGCGCGGCGCAGCGGCACGGAGTCCGACCTGGGCGCGCGCTTCGACGGCGAGATCGACGCGTTCCTCATCCTCACGCTCAGCGTCTACGTCGCCTCGGCCTACGGCGCCTGGGTGCTGTTGATCGGGGCGGCGCGCTACGTGTACCTGGTGGGCGAGTGGACGCTGCCGTGGATGCGTGCGGCGCTGCCATCGCGCCGCTGGCGCAAGGTGGTCACGGCGGTGCAGGGGATCGTGCTGACCGTCGCGGCCGCCGGAGTCCTGCCCCGGGCGCTCACGCAGGTCCTTCTCGCGATTGCGCTCGCCTCGCTCGCCGCGTCGTTCGCCCAGTGCGTGTGGTGGCTCTGGCGCCACCGGCATGAGGCGCGCATCGCCGCGCGCGACCGTGCCCCGCTGCGCACCGGCGCCGGAGTCGCGCTCACGGTCGTCGCCGTGCTGCTCGTCTGGGCCGCCCTCGTCGCCCCGAACCAGCCGAGCGACTTCGCGCTGAGCGCGTTCGTGCGCCTTCCGCTCGAGCTCCTCGTCGTCGTCGCCCTCGCCGTCGTGCTGCCCGCCACCGCGCGCCGCGTGCTGGTCGTGATCGTGGGAGCGGTGCTGAGCGTCGTCGTCGTGGTGAAGGTCCTCGACATCGGGTTCTTCACCGCCTTTGACCGCCCGTTCAAGCCCGTCGACGACTCGAGCTACGTGGGGATCGGCATCGAGACGCTGCGCGACGCGATCGGCCGGTCGCAGGCGGACGTCCTCGTGGCCGTCATCGGGCTGCTCGTCATCGCGCTGCTCGCGATCCCCGTCGTCGCGCTGCTGCGGGTGACGCGGGTCGCGGCCGGCCACCGCGTCTGGGCGCTCCGGGCCGCGGCGGCGCTCGGCGTCGTCTGGGTGGCCTTCCGCGTGGTCGGCGCGCCGGTCGCCTCCTCGAGCGCGGCCGCGCTCGCCGTCGACGAGGTCAAAGCGGTGCGGACCGGCCTCCAGGACCACGCGGTCCTCGCCCGCCAGCTCGCCCATGACCGCTTCGGCGCCAGTCCGGGCGACGAGCTCCTGACCGGTCTGCGTGGCAAGGACGTTCTGCTCGTCTTCGTCGAGAGCTACGGCAGGGTCGCAGTCCAGGACTCCGCGTTCGCACCGCAGGTCGACGCCGTGCTCCAGAAGGGCGACGCGCAGCTGCGGGCCGCCGGGTTCTCCGCGCGCAGCGCCTTTCTGACCTCGCCGACCTTCGGCGGCCTCAGCTGGCTGGCGCACTCGACCCTGCAGTCGGGAATCCGCGTCGACGGCCAGCGCCGCTACGACCAGCTGGTGAAGAACGACCGCCTCACCCTCACCCGCGCGTTCAAGCGCGCCGGATGGCGCGCGGTCGGCGTGATGCCCGCGAACCGCCGGGCGTGGCCCGAGGGCTTCAGCTACTACCGCTACGACAAGATCTACGACCGCCGCAACCTCGGCTACCGCGGCCCGGACTTCGGCCTGCCGCCGATGCCCGACCAGTACACCTTCATGGCCCTCCAGCGTCTCGAGCTCGCCAAGCGCGACCGGCAGCCGCTCTTCGCCGAGGTGGACCTCATCTCCAGCCACGCGCCGTGGACGCGCATCCCGCGGCTGGTCCCGTCGAACGAGGTCGGCGACGGGTCGATCTTCAACCGGATCCCGCCGGCGGAGGCCACGAAGGCATCGCTCTTCGGCGATGCCAAGCGGGCCCGCTCCGCCTACGGCCACTCGATCGAGTACTCGCTGCGCTCGCTGTTCTCGTTCGTGCAGCAGTCCCACGACAAGAATCTCGTGCTGGTCGTCCTCGGCGACCATCAGCCGGCGACGCTCGTGACCGGCCAGGGCGCGACGCACGACGTCCCGATCTCGGTCATCGCCCACGATCCGAAGGTGATGGACCAGATCTCGGGATGGGGCTGGCAGGACGGCATGCTGCCGAGCCCGAACGCGCCGGTCTGGCCGATGGATGCGTTCCGCGACCGCTTCCTCACCGCGTTCGGCTCGACGCCGGCGACCGGCTGACGGTCAGTCGTCCCGGAACCGGTTCGAGAGCGCGTAGCGCAGCAGCACCACGTCGCCGATCTGGCGCACCTCGGCGAGCGTCGCGCGTCGCGCGGGGTTCCACGGGAAGCGCCCATCGGTCACGAAGCGCGGAGCGCTCGAGTCGCCGACGAAGAACGGCGCCACGACGAGCTGCAGCTCGTCGACGAGGTCGTCGGCCAGGAACTGCGTGTGCACGATGCCGCCGCCCTCGACCATGAGCCGCGCCACGCCGCGCTCGGCAAGGTCCTCGCCGAGCCGCCGCATCTCGACATGCCGGCCGCCGTCGACGACCGTCGCGACGGGCCCGAGCCGGGCGCGCGCGTCGGCCACCCGCGGGCTCGACGTGTAGACGAGCTTCTCGACGGCGCCGGCGGTGAAGAAGTTCGAGCGCGGGTCGAGGTTGGCCCGGTCGGTCACCGTGATCTTCATCGGCGACGGCGCGAGGCCGTGGGCTCGGCGCCGGTCGCGGCGGGCCTGCGAGCGCACGAGCAGCCGCGGGTTGTCGATACGCACGGTGGCCGCGCCGACAAGGATCGCGTCGCAGGTGGCGCGCACCGCGTCCACTCGATCGAAGTCGGCCTCGTTGGAGAGCGCGAGGCGCCGCGCCTGCTCGCCGAGGTAGCCGTCGAGCGACACGCTGCAGCTCAGCAGGGTGTAGGGGCGGTCAGGCATGTCCAGTTCGCTCTCGGTGTACCCAGGCCGCGGCGAGGACGGCGGCGCCGGGCAGTGTGGCGACGAACACCATTACGCCATAGGCGACCGCGGTGGCAACCCCGAGCGACGTGCCGAGGCCGGCCGCGCCGAACGCCCACGCCGTCACGCCCTCGCGCGGGCCCCAGCCGCCGACGTTCGGCAGCGCCGCGGCAGCGAGCACGAGGAGCGCGAGCGGGAGCATCTGCGACGGCGGCGCGGTCACCCCGACGGACCGCGCGGCGAGCAGGAAGGTGAGCACATGGCCCGCGACGACCAGCGCCGACGCGAGCGCGATCGCCGGCCATGCCCGCCTGGCGAGCAGCCCGACGCGCAGGTCGCGCGCCACGGCGCC
>DATFRW010000012.1:0-24719 GCA_035262945.1 Solirubrobacteraceae bacterium | reverse complement strand
ACGGCCCAGCGCGGCGGGTTGCCGACGGGGTCGCGTTCCCGAATGGGATGGCGGTGACGCCCGACGACGCGACGCTGATCGTCGCCGACTCCTACGGGCGGGAGCTGACCGCGTTCGCCATCGCGGACGACGGAGGCCTGTCGAATCGGCGGGTGTGGGCCGACCTCGGCGATGGCGTGCCGGACGGCATCTGCATCGACGCCGAGGGCGCGGTCTGGTACGCGGACGTGCCGAACCGGCGCTGCGTGCGAGTGCGCGAGGGCGGCGAGATACTCGACGCCGTCGAGGTCGACCGCGGCTGCTTTGCCTGCATGCTCGGCGGTGCGGACGGCGCCACGCTCTTCGTCATGGCGCAGGAGTGGCGCGGGGCCGAGGGCATCGGCGAGGGCCCGCCGACCGGGCGGGTGCTGAGCGTGAGGGCGCCCGCGCCCCACGCGGGCCGTCCGTAGATTGGCGGGATGACCGCGATCCGCCGCTGTCGCGACGACGACCTGACGGACATCTTCGAGATCGTCAACTCCGCCGCCGAGGCGTATCGCGGCGTCATCCCGGCCGATCGCTGGCACGAGCCGTACATGCCGCTCGCCGCGCTCGAGGGCGAGATCGCGGCGGGCGTCGAGTTCTGGGGCTACGAGGACCACGGCGCGCTGATCGGCGTGATGGGCATCCAGCGCCTGAGCGACGTCGACCTCATCCGCCACGCGTACGTCGCCCCGGCCAGCCAGGCCCGCGGGGTCGGCGGCGCGCTGCTCGAGCATCTCCTCGCGTCGGCCACGCGGCGGATGCTGGTGGGCACCTGGGCGGACGCCGAATGGGCGATCCGGTTCTATCGCCGCCACGGCTTCGAGCTCGTCTCGCGCGAGCAGGCGGCGGCGCTGCTCAGGACCTACTGGACGATTCCCGAGCGCCAGATCGACACGTCGGTGGTGCTGGTCAGCGGTCCGAGATCGCCGCGTTGATCTCGTCGACGACCTCGGGCGGGACCTCGTCCATCCCGTGATCGTCGCGCGCGTGCGCCCGGATCTGCTCGTACAGCTCGTCTTGGGACTCGGCCTCGAACTCGGCCGTGCAGCCCGTGACCACGTCGCCGCATCTGAATGCCTTCACGCGGCTGAGGCTAACCGTGCGGCACCCGCCGCGTCTACGATCAGCGTCCCATGTGTCGCGTGCTTGGCTACCTCGGTGAGCCTCTCTCGCTGACACAGGTGCTGTTCGACAGCGACAGCTCGCTCGTCCGCCAGACCTACAACCCGCGGATGATGCCGACGTTCCTGAACCTCGCGGGGTTCGGCATGGCCGCCTGGGAGCCTCACTCCATCGAGCCCGAGGACCCGTTGACGTACCGGTCGACGACGTTGCCCGCCTTCGACCGCAACCTGCGCAGCCTCGCGCGCAAGCTCGCGCCGACCTGCCTCGTCGCACACGTGCGCGGGGTGACCAACGACGAAGACGTGCTCGTGGGCGAGACGAACCTGCACCCGTTCCGCTTCGCGGGTTCACGGGTGGTGCTCGCCCACAACGGCCATCTGCGCGACTTCGGACGCATGCGGTACGACCTCCTCGAGTACATCGGCCCCGAGCTGGCGCGGCGGATCGAGGGCACAACGGACTCCGAATGGATCTACGCGCTCGTGCTCTCGCGGCTCACCGACCCGTACGGGACGCCGGAGGCCGACGAGCTCGCGGACGCCGCGGCGTCCACCCTGCGGATCCTGCGCGATGTGCGCGCGCGTCACGGGATCGACACCTCCTCGCCGGCCAACCTCTGTCTCACGACCGGCCGTGACCTCGTCGCGACGCGGTTCTCGTTCGACTACGGCTGGTATCCCGACGAGGACGCGCTGCTCGAGACCGACCTGCCGTACGTGAGCCTCTGGTACACGGTCGCGGGCGACACGAGACGTTCGGTGCTCATCGCCTCCGAGCCGCTCACGCTCGACACCACCGGCTGGCTGGAGGTGCCCGAGTACTCGGTGGTCACCGCGCGCACGGTCGCCGGCGGCGTCGACGTCCAGACGCTGGACCTCGATGTCTGACACCGCGTCCTTCCTCGGATCGGTTCCGCTTCTGGCGGGCATCGCGGATGGGGACCTCGCAGAGCTGGCCGCGCTCCTGCGCCCGCGCGTCCTGGGCGCGGGCGACGTCATCTGGCGCGAAGGCGAGCGGGCGGACGCCATGCACATCGTGGTCGACGGGAACGTCGCCGTCTCGCTGTCCTTGCCGGGGGACAGCGAAACCCAGGTGGCGACCGTGGGCCCCGGCGAGGTGCTCGGCGAGATCGCGCTCCTGGACGGCGGACGGCGCTCGGGGACCGCGCGTGCGACCGAGCCCACGCGCGTGCTCCTCCTCGGCCGCTCGGACTTCGCCGCGCTCGTCTCGCGGCGCCACCCGACGGCGTTCGCGCTGAAGCGCCGCTTCGCCGACGTGGCCTGCCAGCGCCTGCGCACGCAGCTGGCGAGGCTGGCGGCGTCGCTTGGCGACGGCGACGGCGCGGGCGGCGAGCCGCTCGAGCACCCGCGCGCGGAGCTCGAGCCGTCCGGGGCGCCGGACAGCCGGTACGTGCGGCGCCTGGCCGACTTCCGCGCCGTCGAGCCGCTCGCGCTCTGGGGATTCCTCACCGCCGGGCGCTACATGCGCTGCGCAGCCGGTCGGACGCTCATCGCGGAGGGCGAGCCCGCGACCGCGTGCTACGTGACGATGAACGGCGCCGTGGAACGCGTGATCGTGCGCCGCGGGCGTCGCATTCGCGTGGGGCTTGCCGGGCCCGGGCGGGCGTTCGGCCACGAGAGCCTCATCGACGGAGCGCCGTCCCCGGTGACCGAGACGACACGCGAGCGCGCGCTGCTGCTGGTCGTCCCGCGCGACGCG
Organism: Solirubrobacteraceae bacterium; assembly: GCA_035262945.1. Taxonomy (GTDB): domain Bacteria; phylum Actinomycetota; class Thermoleophilia; order Solirubrobacterales; family Solirubrobacteraceae; genus JAOPZW01. The sequence continues at coordinate 21,851 of DATFRW010000012.1, read as the reverse complement.
TTCGAGCCGCTCTACCACGGCGAGACCGCCGGGTCGCACGTCTTCCTCGACGTGATCCTGCGCGATCTCATGGCGTCGTTGCGACAGGCGCTGCGCCCCCAGGCGCACCTCGCTAGCAGGCGAGCCTGGGCGGCAGATCCGCCGGCACCGACATGAGGTCGCAGAACGCCGTCGCGAACTCCATGAAGCGCTCGACGTCCGCCAGGTTCGACACGAGCCCGACCGACGCGCGCACGGCGCCGCCGGTCGGCAGGCCGACGACGTCGATGTAGTCGTCGAGGGTCATCCCGTCGGCGAACTCGGCGCCGATGAGTGTGTCGCGGGAGATCGAGAACGCGGTCTCGCCCGCGCCGGGGTTGCAGAAGCAGCCGGTGCGGACCGAGATCCGGTGCGCGGCGGCCACACGATCGACGTAGCGCTCGTCGATCTCGCGCCCGTCGGGGTGCAGGAAGTTGAAGCTGATCGTGCCCCCGCGGCGGTCCCAGGTCGTCGGGCCGTAGATGCGGACGGCCGGGCTGCCGTCGGAGTGCCGCAGGTCCTGCAGCTGCTCGAGCAGCCGAGTCCCGAGCGCCTCCACACGGCGCGCGATGGTGTCGATGCCGATCCGCTCGATGTGGCGCAGCCCGATCTCCACGGCCGGAATGCCGAGGTAGTTGACGGTGCCGTCCTCGAATAGCGCGTGCCCGGTGAGTGGCACCGCGAGCTCGCCCTGCACGTTCGCCGCGAGGACCGTGCCGCCGCTGAACCAGGGCCGCTCCAGACGGGCGAGCGCGTCGCGGCGCGCGATGAGCGCTCCGATCCCGGTCGGGTAGCCGAACATCTTGTAGAACGAGATCGCGACGAAGTCCGGCTGGTGCTCCGACAGGTCCAGCGGGCTGGTGGGCACGAAGGCCGCGCAGTCGACGAGCACGTCCCAGCCGCGGTCGTGCGCCGTTTCGATCCATTCGAGCGGGTGCTTGACGCCGGAGAAGTTCGACTGCGCTGGGTAGGCGAAGAGGTTGTGCTCGCCGGGGGCGTCGTCGAGGTAGCGCTCGAGCACGTCGTCGTCGACGCGCAGGTCGGGCGCCTCGAGCGGGACGTAGACGGTCTCCGCGCGCTTCGCGCGCGCGAACTCGCGGATGCCGTTGACCGAGTTGTGGTTGTCGAAGGTCGCGAGGAACCGGTCGCCGCGCTCGAACGGGTAGGCCTCGCCGACGAGCCGCAGCGCGGCGGTCGCGTTCTGCGTGAAGATGCACTCGTACTCGCCCTCGGGCGCGTTGAAGTACTGAAGCACGGCCGCCCGCGCTCGCTCGACAAGCGCCGTCGACGCCGAGGATGTCGGGCTCATCGAGTGCGGGTTGCCGAAGACGCCCCCGCCCAGCGAGCGCAGGTGCTCGGCGATCTGCGACTCCGCGTAGAGGCTGCCGCCCGTGTAGTCGAGGTAGACGTCGCCCTCGGCATCCAGCCGCGCATAGTCGGTCGCGCGCAGCTCGTCGATGATCGCGGTGTCGCGCAGGAGCTCGTCGAGGTGCGTCGTTGCCAGCGTGGCAGCCATCACGCCTCCCTCGCCGGCAGCTCGCACGCGCCCTGGCTGCAGATCTCGAAGGCCGGGTCCTTGCGTGCCCAGCCGCGCCGCACGAGGAAGCGGTGCAGCTCGCAGCCGACGCAGAGCCCGAGGACCGACTCGAGCCACATGAGCGTCAGGCAGATCAGGCAGATCGTCCGCGGGAGATACCCGCGGATCCCGCTGTTGGTGATGACCATCATCGAGAAGGACATGGCCAGCCCGAGCGTCCAGGCGAAGCGCTTTGGCTTGGCGGACACCCAGTCCGGCGCCGGGCGCAGGGTCAGCACGCGTGCGACGAGACCCACCGGGCTGAAGCGCAGGCCGAGCGTGACGCGGATGAGGAACTCGAAGAAGAAGAACGTCGTCACCGCCTGCAGCGGCGTGTAGTCCTTGTTGAAGTAGGCGAAGCAGAAGGCCACGGCGCCGATGACCATCGTGAGTCCGGCGGCCGCGCGGACCTCGTTCTCGTTGAAGACGGCCGCGTGCAGGACCTTGCCGTCGTGCGTGAGTCCGGGAATCTGCTGACCGAAGCTAATCGACATGACGCTCTTCCTCGGCGTCGTCGGGCTGGTCCATGGCGTTGAGCGCCGCCACGTAGGCGAAGTACGGCGGCCGCGCGCGCGGATCCACCACCGCCGTCTCGCCACTTTCCTCGTCGCCGGGGAGGTGCTCCGCCGGGGGTGAGAATCGCTCGTAGATCATGGTGCGTAGGTCTAACTCGCACAGGACGCGCCGACATCGCCCTGGAGGGCCAACTTGACGGGCCACGTCGATATGGCCCGATCGGGCCAGGTCAGACGAGGCCGCGCTGCGCGGCCCAAGCGGCGGCCGCCGCGCGGGAGGAGAGGCCGAGCTTCATGAGGATGTTCGCGAGGTGGCGATGGACGGTGTGCTCGCTGATCACGAGCCGTTCGGCGATCGCGGGGTTGGTGAGGCCATCGGCCACGAGCCGGAGGACCTCGACCTCGCGCGCGGTCAGCTCCGTGACCGGCGCGTTGTCGGCCGCTGCGCGGATTGCGCGCATCGCCTCGTCGGCCGCACGGGCCTGGCGCTCCGCGGCCTCGGTGCGACCGAGCGCGCGCAGCACCCGGGCGAGCTCCGTCCGCGCGAGCGCCGTCTCGAACGGCGCGCCGTTGCGCTGGAACAGGTCGACCGCGTCCTCGTAGCAACGACACGCCGCCTCGGGCTCGCCCGTCGCGGCCGCGACCGCACCCTCAGCCGCCAGCGCCGACGCGCGAAGCGAATCGGTGCCAAGGTCATCGGCGAGCTCGCGCAGCTCGCCGACCGCGACCTTGGCGCGGTCGCCCTCGTCCAGCTCGACGAGCGCTCGCGCGAGCAGCTCGAGCCCCGCGAGGCGCTGGATCCGGTTCTCGTCGCCCAACTGGCGCAGGAAGCGCTCGGCGAGCTCCGCCGCCAGCGTGGCGTCGCCGCCGTCGAGGGCCACCGCGGCGAGCCCGAGGCGGGCGATGGGGTGGAACTCGACCTGGCGGAAGAGCTCGGTCGCCTCCGTGAGCCGTCCCTGCCGGCGCCGCAGCTCGGCGAGCCGCACGACCGCCTCGAATCCCATCCCCGGACGGCACTCCTGGAACGTGCGCATCGCGGCCGCGAACTCGACCTCCGCCTCGGCCCAGGTGCCACGCGAGACCAGGACGGCGCCGTAGTGCGCGCGGCAGACAGCGAACAGGTGCGGGATGCGCCAGCGCTCGCCGAACTCGATCATGCGCGTGCTCCATTGGGCCGCACGCTCGAAGTCCCGCACGCGCTCGCAGGCGGTGACCAGGTAGCAGCACGCCCGCCCGACGGCCCACAGCTGGGAGATCTCGCCTGCCACGGCGGCCGCCGACGCCTCGTCGAGCATTCGGATCCCCTCGGCGACGGATCCGTCGCTGGTGAGCGCCATCCCCTCGAGCGCGAGCGCCGACAGCTCGACGTCGGCGTCGCCGATGGCGCGCCCGACCTCCAGGGCCTGGTGCGCGAGCCGCCGCGCGGCGACGAGGTCGTTCTCGAGCAGGTAGGCGATCTCGGCCTCGCGGATCGCCAGCCAGCCGTGTTCGGGCGCGACGTCGAGGCCGTCGATCAGCCGGTGCGCCCGTTGCAGCCAGCCGTTGGCGACGGCCGCCTCGCCGCGGAAAGCGAGGTAGTCCCAGGTCAGCCAGGTCGCCATCCGCGCGGCGGCCAGGTTCTCGCCCTGCTCGCGGAAGAGCCGGTAGGCGTGCTCGCGCGACTCGATCACGACCTGGCCGTCGTCGAGCCACCAGGCCGCCATCGCGAGCGCCTCGATCACGTCGGCGGTCTCGCCTTCCGCGAGCGCCGCCTCGAAATGCGCCCGGGCCTGCTCCCATTCCCCGCGCCGCAGCGCTTCGTGACCCGCCTCGAGGGGGTCCGACTCCGTGACTTCGATCCCTGCGCTCATCTTCTGGGCCGCCGCCTCATGCGACCTTACCCGCGGGCGCAGCGGCGTGACAAACGCGCCGGGTCTCAGCCCGCGGCCGAAGCGTTCAGCGCCGCGGCGTGCTCGGCGAGCCCGCTGGTGCACTGCGCGATGAAGCGGTCGAGCAGGTTGCGCACGAGCCAGCCGGTGCCCGGGTACTTCGGGTCGAACTCCGTGACCCACCGGATCGCGGTCCCCTCGCCGGCCGGCTCGAGGTCGACCTCGCCGCAGTAGTTGCGGACCGGCAGGCTCGACACGTGCGTGTACGAGAAGCGGCGGTCCGGTACGAGCTCGACGATCGTGTCGTGGCCGGTGATGCGCCCGTTGACCAGCTCGCGCACCGCGCCGACGCCCTCGGGCTCGTCGGTGCCCGGCCGCTCGAGCCGGAAGGACTCGATCGGCGACCAGGTCGGCCAGCTCGCGCCGTCGCGCAGCAGCGCATAGACGGTGGCGGGATCGGCGGTCGTCGTGGCGTGGTGCTCGATGCGCTGGTGTCCCATGTGCCAGATGGTCGCACCGTCGAGGCGCAGCTACATCGTGGCCACGGCGCCCGACGAGGCCGGGCGGCCGCCGGTCGCGAAGACCCAGAGCCGCAGCGCGAGGTAGCGGGTCACCGTCGCCGCGGCGCCCGCGACGACGAGCACGGCGACCTCGACGGCGTGCGGCGGCGTCGCGTCGATGTGGTGCAGCGTCGCGAGCGCGAGGGTCGTGAGCCCGAGCGTCAGCACGTAGACGAGCGCGCCGCGCGCGTGGTGGCGCGCGAGCCCGGCGCGCCCGCGCACGCCGAAGGTCAGCCGCCGGTTGGCGGCGGTGTTGGCCACCGCCGTGATGGCCAGCGCGAGCGCGTTCGCGCCGGCGGCGCCGAGCGGGCCGCGCAGGAGGAGGTAGAGCAGCGCGAACGCGACGGTGCTTACGATGCCGATGAGCACGAAGCGCGCGATCGTGCCCGCGAACGCCAGCCGCGCCACGCCGCGCAGGTCGTCGATCGCGGTGCGCACGATGTCGACGCGGGAGTCCGGGTCGTCGACCCAGTCGACCGGCACCTCGTGGATGCGCAGGCCGCGGCGCTGAGCGAGCATCAGCAGCTCGGTGTCGAAGAACCAGCCGTCGTCGTGCACGCCGGGCAGCAGGGTGCGCGCCGCGTCGGTGCGCACGGCCTTGAACCCGCACTGCGCGTCGGTGAAGTGCGCGCGCAGCACGGTGTGGAGCAGCCGGTTGTAGGAGCGCGAGATGACCTCGCGCTTGGGTCCGCGGACGACGCGGGCGCCGCGGGCGAGCCGGCTGCCGATCGCGACGTCGCTGTGACCCGACAGCAGCGGAGCGACGAGCGGGAGCAGGCCGCGCAGGTCGGTCGAGAGGTCGACGTCCATGTAGCAGACCACCTGCGCATCGCTGCGCAACCACGCCTCGCGCAGCGCGTGGCCGCGGCCCTTGCGCCCGAGCCGCAGCACCTCGACGCCCTGCAGCTCCGCGGCGAGCGCCAAGGCGATCGCGGGCGTCGCGTCCGTGCTCGCGTTGTCGGCGATGACGATCCGCCACGAGAACGGGAACTGCGTCGAGAGGTAGCGGTGCAGCGCGCGGACGCTGCGCTGGAGGTCGTCCTGCTCGTTGAACACCGGCACGACGACGTCGACGCTCGCCGATCGCGCCCCGCGGCCGAGGATCGCCGGCTTCCGGCCGGCGAGGGTCTGCTGGGTCATGCGCCCAGCGTCGTCTCGTCACGTAGGAAGCCGGTGGGATGCGCCTGGGAGGCGCCTGGGAGTTCGCGGGCGCGCGCAGTAACGTCGGTGCGTGCGGCGCTGGCTTCGGCGGCATCCGATAGCGGTCTCCGCGCTGGCGACCGCGATCGCGGCGGCCGGAGCGATCCTTATCGCCGAGCTGACCGGCGCCGACGCCGTCGGGCGCGCGTTCGAGCACATCGTGCCCGGCTGGATCCTCCTGATCGCGGTGGCCGAGGCGATCACGTACCCGGCGTACGCGCTGGCCTACCGGTCGGTCGCCGGCGTGCACGGCCACGCGCCGATCACCCTCCCGCTCGCGACGCGGGTGGTAGCCGCCGGGTTCGGCCCGTTCCACGTGGCGGGCGGATTCGGGGTCGACAAACAGGCGTTGCATGCCCTCCACGAGGACGAGCGCAGCGCGCGGGTGCGCGTGCTGGGGCTCGGCGTGCTCGAGTGGGCGCTGCTCGCGCCGACGACGTGCATCGTCGCGATCGTGTTCCTCGTGCAGGGCGAGGACGTCATGGGGTCGCTGCTGTGGCCGTGGGCGATCGGGGTGCCGGTCGGCTTCGCGCTCGCGCTGTGGGCCAGTGCGCCGGGCCGCCGCGAGCGTCTCGCGCACATCGGCGGGCGCCGGCGCGCCTGGCTCGCCGACCTGCTCGACGGCATCGGCGTGCTCCACACGCTGCTGTCGCAGCCGGTGAAGCACTGGGGCGCGTGGGTCGGCACCGCGCTGTACTGGGTCGCCGACATCGGCGCGTTCTACGCCGCGCTGCGCACGTTCGGGCTGCACCTCGATGCCGGCAGGGTGATCATCGCCTACGGCACCGGCTACGCGGCGACGCGGCGCTCGCTCCCGCTGGGCGGCGCCGGCGTCACCGAGGTGCTCATGACCTACGCGCTGTACTGGGTCGGCGCGCCGCTGGCGCCCGCGCTCGCTGCGGTCGTCACCTATCGCGCGTTCAACTTCCTGCTCGCGGCGATGCCGGCGCTCCTGGCGCACCGGCATGTCGAACCGCTGATGGAGACCGCGGACGAGCTGCGCGATCGCGCGGCCTGACGCTACGAGGCAGCGGCCAGGGCGTCGGCCTGGCCGCTGAGGTCGTAGAGCGTCGTGCCGTCCGAGAGCGTGACCTGCTTGCCGACCTGGGCGACGGCGGCCATCACCTTCGAGCTGCCGACGCGGCCGTCGTTGCCGCCGAAGCCGCCGCTGTTGCCGCTCGCGATGACCCAGCGGATGCGGCCCTCCCGGACCATCGCGGCCAGCCATTGGGCGGTGACCTCGCTCTCGCGCCCGGAGAAGCCGCCGATGCCGGCGACGTCGGCTCCCGACTGGATGATCGCCGTCGACGCGCCGGTCTGACTGGACACCGCGATCGTGCCGCCGCCGTGCTGCTGCACGTACTGAAGCGCCGCGGTCAGCGAGCCGCTGTCGCCGAAGGGGCCGCCGCCGCCGAAGCCGCCGGTCTGACCGCCGAGGCCGCCGCTCTGGCCGCCCTGGCTGCCGCTCTGCCCGCCGAAGCCGCCGCTCTGGCCGCCCGTCGCGCCCCCCTGCGTGGCTCCCGGAGGGGCAAAGCCGTTCCCGCCGGAGGGCGGTGCGAAGCCTCCGCCGCCGCCGGGTCCGCCGCCCGGCCCTCCGCCGCGCCCGCCCGGCCCTCCGCCGAAGCCGATCGTCGCCGGTCCGCCGGCCGGGAAGGTGCCCTGGGTCGCGTGGCCGAGGGTCTGGACCGCCCAGCTCGCCGGGGCGAGCAGGAGCAGGCCGAGCGCCGCCGCCAGCAGCGCCGCGCGGACCGCCCGCGTGCGGACGGCGATCAGGCCGAGCGCGACGACGAGGCCCAAGGCGATGAGCACGCCGGGCAGCCACGTGAGCTGGCCGGGGTACTGGTGCAGCACCACGAGCTCGGTCACCACGCCGGCGGCCAGCGCGAAGGCGGCAGCGATGCCGGCGCCGCGCCGTGCGAGGAACCAGCCGGTTCCGGCCCCGACGAGCGCCGCCGTGAACGGCGCGAGCTGGGCGACGTAGTACGGGTGGAAGATGCCCTTGGCCTCGCTGAACGCGATCGCCGTGATCGCGAACGTGCCGCCGGTGGCGATGAGCCAGGCGGCGCGCGCATCGGAGCGCCGCAGGCGGGTCGCGATCACAAGCGCAACGAGCGCGACGACCGCGAAGCCGAGCAGCCAGCTCGCCTGGCCGCCGAGCGCCTCGTTGAGCAGCCTGAACGGCCCGCTCGCGCCGCCGAAGGTCGTGCCGCCGCCCGGACCGCCGCCGCCGGGTCCGCCGCCGCCGGGTCCGCCGAGCTGTCCGTCGAGCCGGCCAAGGCCGTTGTAGTCGAGGATGAGGCTCAAGATGCTGTTGTCGGTCGTGCCGGAGATCCAGGGCCGGCTCGACGCGGGCGTCAGCGCCATGAGCAGCGGCCAGGCGCCGCCGACGACGACCATCGCGGCGCCGCCGGCGAGGAGTTGGCGCACCGCAGTCCCGAGACCGCGGGGCGCGAACCACAGCCACGCCAGCGCGAGCGCGGGGACGACGAGGAGCGCCGCGCCCATCTTCGTCTCGAAGCCGAGACCGATGCAGACGCCCGAGAGGACGATCCAGCGAGTGCGGCCGTCCTGCAGCCCGCGGACCAGGCTCCACAGCGCGCCGACGCAGCAGAGCACGAGCAGCGCGTCCGGGTTGTTGTGGCGCGAGATCGCGACGGTGATGGGGGTCAGGGCGAGCACGAGGCCCGCGACGAAGCCGGCCGGCCGTCCCCACAGCCGGCGCGTGAGGTCGTAGACGAGCGCCACCGACGCGACTCCCATGAGCGCCTGCGGCACGAGGATGCTCATCGAATGAAAGCCGAAGAGCTTCACCGAGAGCGCCTGCACCCACAGCGCGAGCGGCGGCTTGTCCACGGTCATGACGCCGCTCGGATCGAAGGACGCAAAGAGGAAGTTGTGCCAGCTCGAGCTCATCGAGCGCACGGCGGCGCTGTAGTAGTCGTTCGCCCAGCCGTTGCGGTCGAGCGCCCAGAGGTTGAGCACGGCGGTGAGCACGACGAGCGCGCCGAGCTCGGGGAGCGGCAGCGCGAGCCGGCGGACGGAATCGGTGGCGGCGCGCCGAGTGCGCGCGGCAGGGAGGGGGGTGGCAGCGGTCGACATGATCGGAAGAGGCTGGGCGGACGGCCTTGGATGCGGCCGAGCCGGGGCTGGGAATCGTCTGGGGATAAGCTGCCGCCCGAATGTCGGACGAGATGACGATCGGCCTCGTCGGGTTGGGCGCGATGGGGACGCACATGGCCTCGCGCTTGCTGGACGCCGGCCACACGCTTGCCGTGTTCGACACGCGGCCGGGGGCGATCGCGCCGCACGCCGGCAGGGGTGCTATCGCATGTTCGTCGGCGGCCGAGGTGGCCGGCGCGGCGCCGACCGTGCTCGTGAGCCTGCCGGCGCCCGCCATCGTGGGCTCCGTCGCCGGCGAGCTGCTCGAGGGCGCCACGATGCGCACCTACGTCGACCTGTCCACAACGGGCCCGGTCGTGGCCGCGGAGGTCGCGGCGCGCATGCGCGCAGGCGGCATCGACTGCCTCGATGCGCCGGTCAGCGGCGGCGTCGCGGGCGCCGAGGCCGGCACGCTGACCATCATGGCCGCGGGCGACGAGGCCGTGTTCGAGCGGGTCCGCCCGGTCCTCGAGGTCCTCGGCCGCAACGTCGTCCTCGTCGGCGCCGAGCCGGGGCAGGGGCAGCTCGCGAAGCTCGTCAACAACCTGCTGTCGGCGACCGCGATCGCGATCACTGCCGAGGCGGTCGCGCTCGGGGTCCGCGGCGGGCTGTCGGCGGGCACGCTGATCGACGTCCTCAACTCGAGCACCGGCCGCAATACCGCGAGTGCCGACAAGTTCCCGAAGCAGGTCCTCACGCGGCAGTTCGACTCGGGTTTCCGGCTCGAGCTCATGAACAAGGACGTCCAGTTGTGCCTCGCCGAGGCGCAGCGTCAAGGCTTCCCGATGGTGCTCGGCGGAGCGGTCGCGCAGCTCTGGGCGCTCGCGGCCGCGAAAACGGACGAGGGCGCCGATTGCACAGAGTTCGTGCGCCTCGTCGAGGAATGGGCGGGCGTCGAGGTCGCCGATGGCTGAGTGGAGCGTCGTCGCGGCGCGCTACGGGACGCTCGACACCACGCTGAGCGAGGCGTACTACCGCTGGTCGGCCTACGGCGAGCCCGATGGCCCCGCGCGCCTGGACTACTACTTCTGGGTGCTGCGCAGCGACGGCGAGACGATCCTCGTCGACACCGGCTTTCATCGCGACGCGGGCCGCAAGCGCGGGCGCACCGTCCGCATCGATCCGGTCGACGCGATGGCTCAGCTCGGCGTGACCGCCGACAGCGTCTCGCGCATCGTGCTCACGCACCTGCACTGGGACCACACCGGCAACCTCGATCCGTTCCCGGACGCCGAGCTGCTCGTCCCGGCGCGCGACGTCGACTTCTGGCTGAGCCCGATGGGGCTGCGTGGCCAGTTCGCGCAGTCGGTCGAGGAGCGCGAGCTCGACGCGATCCGCGCCGCCGTCGCCGACGGTCGCGTGCGCCGGCTGGAAGGCGGGGAGGAGGTCGCGGACGGCGTTCGCGTGATCCACGTCGGCGGCCACACGCCCGGTCAGATGGCCGTATCGGTCCCCGGCGTGACCCTCGCGTCCGATGCCGTGCACTTCTACGACGAGCTCGAACACGAACGCCCGTTCGCGGTCATCGCCGACCTCGCCGAGATGTACGAGGCCTACGACACGCTGCGCGCGCTGCCGGGCGACCTCGTGCCGGGCCACGACCCTGACGTCATGGAGCGCTACCCGCGCGTCAACGACTTCGCTGTGGAGATTCGATGACTGCGAGAACAGACGACGACAGAGAGCAGGGCGGCTTCGACGAGTTGCGGCGCCCTGGTGGCGACGACCGACGCCGTCAGCTGCGCGAGGCCTTCATCGAGGCGCGCGGCTTCTGGACCCCGCTGTGGGACGGGCTGCTCGAGCTCGACCCCGACTTCTTCGAGGCCTACACGAAGTTCTCGACGGTCCCGTTCGAGCACACCGCGCTCGAGCCGAAGGTCAAGGAGCTCGTGCTCGTCGCGGTCGACGCCGCGGCGACGCACCTGTTCGTGCCCGGCATCCGCCAGCACATGCGCAACGCGATCGAGGCGGGCGCGACGCAAGAGGAGATCATGGAGGTGCTCGAGCTGACGAGCACGCTCGGCATCCACGCGTGCAACATCGGCGTTCCGATCCTCGTGGAGGAGCTCGAGGCCGCCGGTCAGCCGCTGCCGCGCGAGCTCAGCGAGCGCCAGCGCGGGCTCAAGGCGGAGTTCACCGAGAAGCGCGGGTACTGGCACGCGTTCTGGGACGACGTGCTCGCGCTCGACCCCGACTTCTTCGAGGCCTACACGCACTTCTCGTCGGTCCCGTGGACGAGCGGCGTGCTCGAGCCCAAGGTCAAGGAGTTCATCTACACGGCCTTCGATGTCGCCGCGACCCACCTCTACGAGCCGGGCCTGCGCCAGCACATCCGCAACGCGCTCGGCTACGGCGCGACGCGCGAGGAGATCATGGAGGTGATCGAGCTGGCCAGCCTGATCGGGGTCCACTCCTGCGCGGTGGGCGTGCCGATCCTCCTCGAGGAGCTGGCCTCGTGACGGTCGGCGTCGTCGGGCTGGGGAACATGGGCGGGCGGATCGCGCGCCGGATCGTCGACGGCGGCGAACGCGTCGTCGGCTACGACGCCGACTCCGCGCGGCCCGCCGCGGCGGGCGCCGAGGCCGCCGGGTCGCTGGCCGAGCTCGCGGCGGCGACGGATGTCGTGCTGCTCTCGCTGCCTGACAGCACGGTGATCGAGGCCGTCATGGCCGACCTCGAGGGCGAGCTGCGCGAGGGCCAGGTCGTGGTCGATCTCAGCACCGCCGCCCCGAGCTCGACGCGGGCGATCCACGACCGCCTCGCCCCGCGCGTCGCCTACCTCGACGCCGGCATCTCCGGCGGCGCCGCGGCGGCCGAGGCCGGCACGCTGACGGTCATGGTCGGCGGCTCCGAAGAGGCGCTCGACACGGTTCGCCCGGTGCTCGCGCACTTCGCCAAGCACGTCCACCACATGGGCGCGAGCGGCAGCGGCCATGTCACGAAGCTCCTCAACAACTTCCTCAACGGCATCAGCCTCGCCGCGACGGCCGAGGTGATGGTCGCCGGCCGCAAGGCGGGACTCGACCTGCGCAAGCTGCTCGAGGTGGTCAACGCGAGCAGCGGCGTGAACTTCGCCACGCTCAACCGCTTCCCGCGAATCGTCGAGGGCGACTACCTCGAGGGCGGGCTCACGTCCGACCTCATGGCGAAGGACCTCATGCTCTACCTCGACCTCGTCCGCGAGCTCGAGGTCACGAGCCTCAACGGGCCGCCGTGCCTGGCCGCGTTCCATCTCGCGGCCGCGCTCGGCTACGGCGACCAGATCTCCAACCGCGTCGTCGATGCGCTGGGCGACATCGCCGGCGGCGTGCGCATCCAGGAGGGGACATGAAAGTCACGCGTGGGCGGGAGGGCCGGCCCTCGGAGTACCGCACCGACACGTTCACCGGCCACGTCTGGGGCGACGTGGTCCTCGCCGACGAGGGCCTCATGGTCAACAACGTGTTCTTCGCGCCGCGGGCGCGGACCTATTGGCACCGCCACTCGGTCGCGCAGGTCCTGCACGTCGTCTCTGGACGCGGGCTCCTGTGGTCCGACGAGGGCTCCGGCTCGGTGCTCGAGCCGGGCGACGTCGCGCACATCCCCGCGGGCGAGCGCCATTGGCATGGCGGCGGGCCCGACTCGACGCTGCTGCACCTGGCGGTCTCGGTCGGCCCGACCGAGTGGCTGGACGAGGTTTCCGACGACGAGTACGAGGAGGTTGTGCGTGCCCTCATTTGAGCCGACCGGCGAACCGGTCACGTCGCGCCGCGGGTTCTTCTGGACCGGCGCCGAGAAGGTCGACGGGCCGTTCGGCACCGTCGTGCGCGGCCCGATGTTCGTGCAGTGGGAGTCGCCCGTCGAGGCCACCCATCCGTATCCGCTCGTGCTGATCCATGGCGGTGGCGGGCAGGGCCTCGACTGGATGCAGACCTACGACGGGCGCCCGGGGTGGGCGCCGCTGCTCGTCCAGCGCGGCTACACGGTCTTCGTCGTCGACCGCCCGTGCCACGGGCGCTCGGCCTATCACCCCGACGTCGTCGGGCCGATGGGCGCGCCGTTCCCCTTCCAGGCCGGCGAGGGGATCTTCCGGCCCGAGATTCACCCGCAGTGGCCCGGCAGCGGCGACCCCGTCGACGATGAGGCGCTCGCGGCGATCGTCACGTCGAGCGGGCCGATGCCTGCCGACCTGGCGGTCAGCCAGGAGCTCGACCAGTCGCGTGGGGCGGAGCTGCTCGACCGCATCGGCCCCGCCGTCCTCATGAGCCACTCGATGGGCGGGCCGGCCGGATTCCTCGTCGCCGACGCGCGGCCGGACCTCGTCAAGGCGCTCGTCTCGATCGAGGCGGTCGGGCCGCCGTTCGCGCAGATGCCGCCGCTCGGCCTCGACCTCAAGTGGGGGCTCACGCAGGCACCGCTGACGTACGACCCGCCGGCCGCGAGCCCCGAGGAACTCCGTGGCCAGGCGCGTACGCTGCCGAACCTCGCGCGCTTCCCGATCGCCTACGTCTCGGCTCCGGCATCGCCCCTGGGGGCGTACCACGATGCGATGGTCGAGTTCCTGCGCGACGCAGGGTGCGACGTCGACAGCCTGCGCCTGGAGGAGCAGGGGGTCGAGGGCAACGGCCACGCGATGATGCTCGAGCGCAACAACGCGGAGGCGCTCGAGCCGATCGTGCGCTGGATCGAGTCGAAGGTCGAGGCGTGAAGGACAAGGTCGCGGTCGTCACCGGCGGCGCGGGCGGGCTCGGCTCGGCGACGGCGCGGCGGCTGTCGGCCGCGGGCGCGCGCGTCCTCGTCGTCGACGTCGACGGCGACGGAGCGAAGGAGGTCGCGGCCTCGCTGCCGGGCGATGCGGAGGGGATGCAGGGCGACGTCGCGGTCGAGCGCGACGTCGAGCACTACGTAACCGCCGCCGTCGAGCGCTTCGGTCGCCTCGACCTGCACCACCTCAACGCCGGGATCCCGGGACCGCTCGACCCGCTGCCGGAGGTCACGGCCGAGGACTTCGCCCGCGTCATGGCCGTCAACGTCCACGGGACCTTCTACGGGCTGCGCGAGGCGTTCCGGCAGTTCGGTCGCCAGGAGAGCGGCGGGGCGATCGTGGTCACCGGCTCGATCGCCAGCCTGCGCGGCAGCGCCGACCTGCTCGCGTACCACGCGTCGAAGCACGCCGTCATCGGGCTGATGCGCTGCGCGGCGGTCTACGGCGGTCCGCTCGGCGTCCGCGTCAACGCGGTGGCGCCGGGCATCGTCCCGACCGCGCTGTTCGCGGGCGCGGGCGACGCGGTCGGCGGCGGCAGCGACATGGCGCAGCGGGCGACGACGACCCCGCTGCGGCGCCCGGGCGAGCCCGACGAGGTCGCGGCCGTCGTCGCCTTCCTGCTCAGCGACGACGCGAGCTACATGACCGGCGAGGTCGTGTCGATCGACGGCGGCGCGACCACGACGAACACGCTGCGCCCGTCGGGCGGCGCCGGCCGCTGGGATCCGTCGGAGGTCTGAGCGGCGCTCACCAGATGCCGGGCACGAGCCGCTTGCGCCGCGCGGCGAAGCGCTCGTATTCCGGTCCGAGTGCGTCGGTGAGTTGCCGTTCCTCGGCGCGAATGCGCACCGCAAGCCCGATGCCTCCGAGCACCGCGACCGCCACGAGGCTCAGCACGTCGCCCGTCGCGAGAGCGAACCCCACGAGGATCAACGCGAGCCCGCTGTAGGACGGGTGGCGGACGTAGCGGTACGGACCCTCGGTTACGACGCGATGTCCTGGCTGTACCTCGATGTGGTACTGGAAGAACCGGCCAAGCGTGGCGATCGACCAAGCGCGCAGCGCGACGCCCAAAACGATCAGAGCGATGCCCGCGACGACCGGCCAGACCTGCCCGCCCGGCCACGGCGCGGGGCCGTTGCGGCCGATGCGCACCGCCGCCACGAGCGATCCCGCGATGCAGGCCGAGACCACGAGCGCGGTGGGATCGCGCGGGAGGCGCGCGCCGACGCGCAGGCGCTGGCGGATCGACATCACCGCCTCGAAGCCCAGCCATCCGCCGACCGCGACCTTGAATGCCGTCGCCGCGGCGCCGTGCTGGAAGACGAGCGGCTCGGCGGCCATGCGGGCGATCAGTCCAGGCGCACGACGGTCCGCCCGACCGCGTCGCCGGCGAGGAGGGCGTCGAGCACCGGCTCGATGTCGTCGAGGCCGACCTCGCGCGCGATGGCGTCGTCGAGGCCCCGGGGGCGCAAGTCGCCGGCGAGGCGGGCCCACACCTTGCGGCGGATGTCGGCGCCGGCTTCGACGGAATCGATGCCCAGCAGGCTGACGCCGCGCAGAATGAACGGCAGGACCGTCGTGTTCAGCGTGACGCCCGCAGTGAGGCCGCAGGCTGCGACGGCGCCGCCGTAGGTCGTCGTGCGCAGCGCGTACGCGGTGCCGGCACCGCCGATGGGATCGACGGTCCCGGCCCAGCGCTGCTTCTCGAGCGGCCGGTCCGAGGCCGCGGTGACCTCGTCGCGGCCGACGATCTCCGCGGCGCCGAGGCCGCGCAGGAAGTCGTGCTCGTCGGCCTTGCCGGTCGCGGCGTGGACCTCGTAGCCCGCGTTGGCGAGCGCTCCGACCGCGGTGCTGCCGACGCCGCCGCTGGCGCCGAGGACGAGCACGGGGCCGTCGCTCGGGCGCAGCCCGTGGTCCTCGAGGGCCTGGATGCACATGCCCGCGGTGAGGCCGGCGGTGCCCAGCGCCATGGCCTGGCGCGCGGTGAGCCCGTCGGGGAGCGGGACGATCCATGACGCGGGGACGCGCGCGTACTGCGCCCAGCCGCCGTGGTGGGCGACGCCGAGGTCGTGGCCGGTGACGAGCACCTCCGTGCCCTCGGCGAGGGTGCCGTCGTCCGATGCGACGACCTCGCCCGCCAGGTCGACGCCCGGCACCAGCGGCGAGATCCGTGCCACCTGACCCTTGGCGATCGTGGCCAGCGCGTCCTTGTAGTTGAGGCTCGACCAGCGGACGCGGATCGTGACCTCGCCTTCGGGCAGGTCGGCGGCCGCGAGGGTGGCCGGGCCGCGTTCGACCGTGTCGTCGCGGCGCGTCGCGAGGAAGGCGGGGAACGTGTCGGGGAGGCTCATCGCCGCGGAGCCTGCCACAGTGGGCGCGTGGTCGAGCATCTGCCCTTCCGGCCGCCGCTCGCCGCCGATGCGCTCCTGGGATGGCTCGCCGCGCGCGCGGTGCCCGGCGTCGAGGAGGTCGAGGGCGACACGTATCGCCGCAGCATGCGGCTACCGCACGGGCCGGGCGTCGTCGAGCTGCGCTTCGAGGACGCGCGCGTGCGCTGTGGGCTGTGGCTCGACGACGCGCGCGACCGCGCGGAGGCCGTGGCCCGCTGCCGGCGTCTGCTCGACCTCGACGCCGAGCCGGATGTCATCGACGCGCACCTGCGCGCCGACGCGCTCCTGCGGCCGCTCGTCGAGGCCGCGCCCGGGCTACGCGTCCCCGGGGCGGTCGACGGCGCCGAGTTGGCCGTGCGCGCGATCCTCGGCCAGCAGATCTCCGTGCCCGCTGCTCGCACTGCTGCCGGCCGACTCGTGGCCGAGCACGGCGAACGCCTCGCGAGGCCGCGTGGCGCCGTGACCGCGCTGTTCCCGTCGCCCGCCACGCTTGCAGCGCTGGACCCGGCTGGCCTCGCGATGCCGCGCTCACGCGCCCGCTCGCTCGTCGGTCTGTGTGGGGCGCTCGACGACGGCGCCGTGCACCTCGACGGGCTGCTCGCGCTGCCCGGCATCGGCCCGTGGACGGCGGGCTACGTCGCGATGCGCGCGCTGCGCGATCCCGACGTCTTCCTCGTCGAGGACCTCGGCGTCCGCCACGCGCTGCGGCGTCTCGGCGGCCCCGACGACCCGCGCGCGGCGCGCGCGCTCGCCGAGGCGTGGGCGCCGTGGCGCTCATACGCCAGCCAGCACCTGTGGAACGCGCTCAGCGCCTGACCGCAACCAGGCGTGCGCCCGTCGCCGGCAGATCGCCCTCGGCGATGAGCCGCTCCTCGAGCGCGCGCAGCTCGGGCCGCAGCGCCCAGCGGTGCAGGTAGGGCCCCGGCGTCGGCTCGCCGATCGCGAACCAGGGCGCGAGCGCTTCGCGGAGGCGTGCGAGCGAGTGCAGGTGCCCGCGCAGCTCGCTGACGAGCGTCGCCGGGTCGGCGTGCTCGTGGTCGCTCTGCGCCTCGCGCTGCTGCAGCCACCAGCGTGCGGCGCGCTCGTCGAAGCGCTGCACGTCGAACTCGTCGACCACGAGCCGCCTGCCGGGGCGCAGGACCTCGGCGAGCCGCCGGCACGAGTCCGCCAGCGGCTCGACGTGGTGCAGCGACAGCACGGCGACCGCGGCATCGAACGATTCGGCGGGCGCGTCGACGCGATGCAGGTGCAGGCCGACCACGCCGGGCTGCTCGCCCGCCGGGTCGATCGCGAGGACGTCGTAGCCGATCTCGCGCAACGCGGCGGCGAGCGCGCCGTCGCCGGCGCCGATCTCGAGCACGCGGGCGGGCGGCGCGGGGAGGGCGGAGCGCACGTAGCCGAGCAGGTCGTGGGTGAGCATCGCTGACATGATCCCGGCGTGACCGGCTTCGGGCCCGAGCACCTCCCTTACGGGGTCTTCCGGCGCGCGGGCGAGCCGCCGCGCGTCGGCGCGCGGCTGGGTGACGGGATCCTCGATCTCGCGGCGCTCTCCGCCGACGGGCTCCTCGACGAGGACCCCGCGCTGTTCGAGCAGCCGTCGCTCAACGCGTTCCTGGCGGCCGGGCCGGAGACATGGGCGAGCGTCCGCGCGGCGCTGCGCGCGCTCACCGCCGGCCCGGACGCCGAGCCGGTGACGGTCGCGCTCGACGAGGTCGACCTGCTGCTGCCGGTCGCGGTCCGCGACTACGTCGACTTCTACTCCTCGCTCGACCACGCGACGAACGCCGGCCGCCTGTTCCGCCCGGGTGCCGAGCCGCTGCCGCCGAACTGGCGCCATCTCCCGGTGGGCTACCACGGCCGGTCGAGCACGGTCGTCGTGAGCGGAACGCCGATCCGCCGGCCGTCCGGGCAGCGGCGCGATCCCGGCGACGACACGCCGGTCTTCGGCTCGAGCACCAGGCTCGACATCGAGCTCGAGCTCGGTTTCGTCGTCGGCGTCCCGAGCGCGATCGGCGAGCCGGTGGCCGTCGACCGCGCGCTCGACCACGTGTTCGGCGTCCTTCTTCTCAACGACTGGAGCGCGCGCGACATCCAAGCTTGGGAGTCGGTGCCGCTCGGCCCGTTCCTGGCCAAGTCGTTCGCGACCTCGGTGGCGGCGTGGGTCACGCCGCTGGACGCGATCCGCGAGCGCCGCGTGCCCGCGCCCGCGCAGGAGCCCGCGCCGCTCGCCTACCTGCGCGAGGAGCCGTGGGCGTTCGACCTCGACCTCGAGATCGAGCTCAACGGCGCGACGATCGCGCGGACCAACGCGCGCCACCTGTACTGGTCGGCGGCGCAGCAGCTCGCGCACATGACGGTCAACGGCGCGTCGCTGAGCGTCGGCGACCTCTTCGGCTCGGGGACGATCTCGGGCCCGGAGCGCGAGCAGCGCGGCTCGCTGCTCGAACTGTCCTGGAACGGCGCCGAGCCGATTGCCCTCGACGACGGCTCGACGCGCAGCTTCCTTGAGGACGGCGACGAGGTCGTGCTGCGCGGGGGCGCGGGCGACATCGCGCTCGGCGAGGTCAGAGGCCGGATCGAGCCCGCGCGCTGATGGCATTGCCCAAGGCGATCCGGCGCCTGGCGCCCGACCGGCTGCGCGACGACGTGCGGCTGCGCGCGATGTTCGTGGGCGCGGGGCTGATCCCGCCGCGGACGATGCACTCGGACGCCGATGCGGGCGTGCTGCGCACGGTTGCGGCGGGCCGCCGCCGTGTCGTCGAGATCGGCGTCTACGAGGGCTCCTCGGCCGTCGTGCTCTGCGAGGTACTGGACCCCGGCGCCGAGCTTCACCTCATCGACCCGTTCGGTCACCACGGCGGGGCGCTCCCGGCGGGCTGGGGCGCGACCGAGGGCGCGAGCAAGCGGGTCGTCGCCCGCGCTCGCCGGCAGCACACGGGGCCGCGGGTCGTCTGGCACGTCGACTACAGCGCGGCGGTGGCGGCGCGGTGGGAGGGCGCCGTCGACCTCGTCTTCATCGACGGCGACCACAGCGAGGACGGCGTGCGCGCCGACTGGAACGGCTGGCACGGGTTCGTGGAGCCGGGCGGCGCGGTGGTCTTCCACGACGCGCGGCTCACGCAGGAGGGCGGGCGCGGGCTGCCGGGGCCCACGGCGGTCGTGGACGGGCTGTTCCGCGGCGACGGCGCGGTGCGCGGCTGGCGGATCGCCGCCGAGGCGGACCGCACGGTCGCGGTCGTCCGCGAGCCTCAGAGCCCGTAGGCCTCGAGCAGCTTCAGCCACAGTTCGCTACGCGTGGGGAAGCACGGCACGGCGTGCCAGAGGTCGTCGAGCGGGACCTCTCCGATCACCGCGATCGTCGCAGCGTGCAGCGACTCGCCGATCTCGGGCCCCACGAACGTCGCGCCGACGATCACGCGACGATCCTCGTCGACGACGATGCGCGAGGTTCCCCGGGCGCCGCGGCCAACGAAGGAGCCGCCGGCGTTGCCCTCCGTCGGCACGTCGACCGCCCGGGCGTTGATCCCCGCCTCGCGCGCGCCGGCGAGCGTGTGGCCGACCGCTGCCACCTGCGGGTCGGTGAACGTCACGCGCGGGCTGAGAGGGCCGTCGGAGCGCAGCGGCGCGTCGCGGCCGAGGATCCGGTCGGCGACGAGTCGCCCCTGGTACTTGCCCATATGGGTCAGCAGGACGCGGCCGTTGGCGTCGCCGATGACGTAGAGCCAGTCGCGGCCGGGCACGCGGAGCGTGTCGTCGACGTCGACCGGCTGCCCGGCGGTGAGTCCCAGCGCCTCGAGCCCGAGGTCGTCTGAAAGCGTTCTCCGGCCGATCGCCACGAGGATCTCGTCGCCGCTGGCGCTCGACCCGTCGTCGAGCTCGACGCTTATATGGCCGTTCTCACGCCGGACCGAGGTCGCCTTCGTCCCGGTGCGGAGATCCACGCCCGCCTCCGCGAGCGCGGCGCCGACCTCCTCGCCGGCAAACGTTTCCTCGCGGACGAGGATCCGGTCCGCCGCCTCGATGAGCGTTACGCGCGACCCGAGCGAGGCGAACGCGTCGGCCAGCTCGACGCCCACGGGACCGGCGCCGAGCACGACGAGGCTCTCAGGCACGTGCTTGGTCGTCGTGGCGTCGCGGTTCGTCCATGGCCGCGCGTCGCGCAGGCCCGGAATGTCGGGGATGAGCGCCTCGGTGCCGGTGGCGAGGATCACCGCGCGCCGCGCGCGCAGCGTCTCGTCGCCCACCTGCACGGTCCGCTCGCCCGCGATCCGGGCATGCCCGCGCACGAGCTCGATCCCGAGGTTCTCGAGCCACGGGAGCTGCTCGCCGTCGTCGAGGTGGTGGTTGACCTCGTCGCGACGCGCCAATGCTGCCGGCACGTCGATGCCGTCGACCGCCTCGGCTGCACCGGGGATCCTGCGCGCCTCGGCCACGACCTGCCCGGGGCGCAGCAGCGCCTTCGACGGCATGCACGCGTAGAACGAGCACTCGCCCCCGACGAGGTGCCGCTCGGTGATCGCGACCTCCAGCCCGCCCTGCGCCAAGCGGCCCGCGCACACCTCCCCGGCTGGTCCCGCCCCGATCACCACGACGTCGAAGGTGCGCTCGGTCATGCCGGGTCAGTACCCGTGTGGGACCGGCGTGACAAGCGGCCGCGGCGTGACATCCTGCCGCGAATGCTCCGCGTCATGACCGCGTTCGTGCTCGTCGTGGCCGCGCTCGCCGCGTGCGGCTCCGGTTCGGACGGCACGGCCGCGAGCAGTGGGGAGGGGGCGACCGCGGGCGACCCGTCCGGCGGGAGCGCGGCAGCCGGCCGCGCCGCCCAGAACCGCGGCGTCCGCCTGGTCAAGGTCGGCGACTTCGACGCACCGCTCTACGTGACCGCGCCGCCGGGCGACCGCCGCCGCATCTTCGTCGTCGAGCAGGCCGGGCGCATCATGGTCGTGCGGGGCGGGAAGACGCTCGGCCAGCCGTTCCTGGACATCCGCTCGAAGGTGACGAGCGGGGGCGAGCAGGGGCTGCTGTCGCTCGCCTTCGCGCCCGATTACGCCAGGTCCGGGCTGTTCTACGTCTACTACACCGAGAAGAGCGGCACGCAGAGCATCTGGGAGTACCACCGCGCAACCGCGGACACCGCCAATCCCGGCAGCGCGCGGCTCGTGCTGCGCATGCAGGACCCCGAGCCCAACCACAACGGCGGCCTCATGATCTTTGGCTCCGACCGGCTCATGTACGTCGGCACCGGCGACGGTGGCGGCGGCAACGACCAGCACGGCGCTCGCGGCAACGCCCAGTCGCTCGATTCGCTGCTGGGCAAGATCCTGCGGATCGACCCGCGCCGGTCGGGCAACCGGCCCTACACCGTTCCCGCGTCGAACCCGTTCGTCGGGCGCTCGGGCGCCCGGCCGGAGATCTACTCGTACGGCCTGCGCAACCCGTGGCGGTTCTCCTTCGATCGGACCACCGGGGACCTGTCGATCGGCGACGTCGGGCAGGACCAGGTCGAGGAGATCAACTTCGTGCGCAAGGGCCGCGGACGCGGCGCGAACTTCGGCTGGCGCCCGTGGGAGGGCCGCCGGCGCAACTTCAACGAGCCGGCGCCCGGCGCGATCTTCCCGGTCATCACGCACAGCCACTCCGAGGGCTGGTGCTCGATCACGGGCGGCTACGTCGTGCGCGACCGCGGCGTGCCCGGGCTCTACGGCCGCTACGTGTACGGCGACTTCTGCAACAACCGCCTGCGCGTCGCCACCCTGCGTGCGGGTCGCCACGCGGCGAGCCGCACGCTGAACGTGCCGCCGATCTCGGGTGTGTCGTC
>DATFRW010000011.1:0-12557 GCA_035262945.1 Solirubrobacteraceae bacterium | reverse complement strand
GGCCAGTGCTACCACTGCCACACGGGCCGCTGCCCGGTCGGCATCACCACGCAGGACCCCGAGCTGCGCAAGCGCCTGCACGTCGACGAGGCCGCGCACCGCGTCTACAACTTCCTGCACACGCTGACGCTCGAGGTCCAGATGCTCGCCCGCGCGTGCGGCAAGACGAGCGTGCACAACCTCGAGCCCGAGGACCTTTGCGCGCTCACCACCGAGGCGGCCGCCATGGCGCGAGTGCCGCTCGCCGGCACCGACTACATCCCCGGCGTGTCGGAGAACCGGGCGCTCGAGGAGATCAAGACGATGCTCGATCGCTACCTCGAGAACCCGATCGACCGCCTGCCCGCGCACGAGGCGGTGGAACGGTGACTGCGAGGACGGGCGGTGGCGGAGAGCTCGGCGGCCGCGGCGAGTTGCGGCGCGCTGGTGAGGAGCCCCAGAAGATCGTCTCGATCGACGCGGAGTACCTCTCCGGGCAGCGCTTCGCGTACCAGGAGGACATCGGCCTGGTCGAGGACGTCGACCTCGACGCGGCGACGCCCGGCAAGGACATCAACTGGCTCGAGGACATCGAGCTGCTCGAGGAGGACGGCACGCCCGCCGTCTTCGACCGCTACTCCAACGCGTTCATCAAGATCTACTTCCCGATCCCGGAGGGGCGCGAGAACGAGATCGCGCGCAAGGTGCTCATCACGCACCTGGAGGCGGGCAACTCCTACGGCATCCGCCTGAAGGAGGCCCACTGCAAGTTCCCGCAGCCCGAGCTGGGGTCGTGGGTGGAGGGCTCGCCGACCGTCGGCGAGGACTGGCACCCGCCCGTGCTCGAAGGCTGGGAGCCGCCGGCGCACTGAGATGCGCTCCACGCCGTACCTCGTCATCGGGGCGGGCGTCCACGGCCTGTCCACGGCGTGGCACCTCGCGCAGCACGGCGAGCGCGTGCTCGTGGTCGACAAGACCGGCGTCGCCGCGGGCGCGTCGGGCATCGCGTGCGGGGTCGTGCGCAACAACTACTTCCAGCCCGCGATGTCCGAGCTCATGGCCGCGTGCGTGGAGATCTGGGAGTCCGAGCCCGAGACGCTCGCCTACCACGGCTCGGGCTACATCGCGCTCGGGCCGCGCGCGCAGGCCGACGAGCTCACCGTCGTCCACGAGCGCCACGAGCGCATCGGCTACCCGTCCGAGATCGTGGTCGGCGAGCGCGCGGTCTCCGAGCACATGCGCTCCGTGTACGCCGACTGGCGCGCGCCGGGGCTCGAGGTGTGCCTGCACGAGCGGGCGGGCGGCTTCGCGTTCAACCGCGAGTCGATGCACGGCCTCGCCTCGCTCGCGCGCCGGGCGGGCGCCGAGATCCTCGAGGGCGTCGAGGTCACGGGCTTCGACGTCGACGGCTCGGGCGCGGTGCTTGCCGCCGAGACCACCGCCGGCCGCATCGAGGTCGAGCAGCAGGTCGTCGTCGCGGTCGGCCCGTGGATCACGGCTCTGTGGGCGATGCTCGACCTGCCCGCGCGCGTGGAGGTCCGCAGCGAGGACCGCGAGATGTGGACGTACTGGTACTTGCAGGAGGGCGAGGTCGCGGTGCCGCCCGACCGCTTCCGCACGAACGACGGAGCCCCCTCCCCCGTCCTGCACGTCGACAGCGACATGCCCCTGCACGCCGACGACGGGCGCCTGCTCACCGATCAGTCGTGGGGGATCTACGTCAAGCCCGATCGCGAGTCGGTGCAGGGTGGTGCCGAACCGCTGACGGTCGGGCCCAGCTTCGAGCTCGACCCCTACCCGACCGGGACCGTCGCGCCGGACTTCCCCGATCGCTGGTGCGCCGCGCTGTCGCACTGTCTGGGCCGTTTCGAGGGCGTCCGCGACAAGTACCGGCAGGTGCGGTCCGGCGGCGTCGGCGCGTTCTCTCCGGACAACTTCCCGGTCTTCGACCACATGCGCCCGAACGTGTTCGTGGCCGCGGACTCCAACCACGGCTACAAGATGATCGCGGTCGGCCGCGAGATCGCCCGGGTGCTCCAGGGCGAGCACTCCTCGCTGCTGCACCCGTTCCGCTACGACCGCTTCGCCACCGGCGACCTGCACCCGGTCTCGAACAGTCCCTACCCCTGGAGTTAGTGGGCCCCCCGCGAATGCCTTCCCACGTCGTCGTCGGCGCGGGCGTCAACGGCCTCTCGGCCGCGTGGCGGCTCGCCGAGCGCGGCGCCGACGTGGTCGTGCTCGACAAGGCGCGGGTGGGCGCGGGCGCGTCCGGGATCGCCGGCGGGATCGTGCGCAACTACTACCGCTCGGAGGCGATCACCGAGGTCGTCCGGATGTCGGTCGAGATGTTCGAGCAGGACCCCGACGGCTACGGCTTCCGTCAGGTCGGGTACCTCGCGGCGGTCCCCGAGCGGCAGGTCGACGACCTCGTCGCGATCCGCGACCAGCACGAGCGCGCGGGCTATGACTCTGAGCTCATCCTCGGGGCGGAGCGCTGCCGCGAGTACCTGTCGTGGTCGTGGAGCGACTGGGAGGCGCCGGTCGCGGCGATCCTGCACGAGCGCCGCGGCGGGTGGGCGGACGCCGCGCAGACGGTGCGCCGACTCGCCGACCGGGCGCGGGACGCCGGCGTCGAGATCCGCGAGGGCGTCGAGGTGGTCGGGTTCGAGGGCGACGGGCGGATCGTGGCGACCAGCGCGGGCCGACTCGAGTGCGAGACGGTCGTCGTGGCGCCCGGGCCGTGGATCGCGGGCGTGTGGCGCCTTCTCGGGCTCGATCCGGAGCTCGATGTCGCCGGCGAGCCGCGCCCGCTCGTCTCGTACATGAAGGCCCAAGAGGGCGAGTTCGCGTTGCGCGGCGCCGTGACGACCGCCGGCGGCGGGGAGCCGCCGGTCGTGCATCTCGACCAGGAGGGCCCGCTGCGCTCCGACCGCGATGGCCGCGTCCTCGTCCCGGGCCCGTGGGGCATCTACTTCCGCGCCGGCGCGTCGTCGGTCACCGGCGGCGGGCTGCCGCTCTACCTCGACGATCCGCAGCTCGACCCGTACGGGTGGGACAACCCCGCGCACGTCGCCGAGCCCGCGTTCGAGGAGTTCTTCGTCTCCGGCCTGGCCGCCGCGCTGCCGCGCTTCCGCGGGCGCAGCGGCGACTGGCGGGTCACCGCGGGCGGCGGCATCGTGCCCCACACCCCCGACAACTACCCCGTGTGCGACTGGGTTCGCGAACACGTCTACGCGATCGTCGACTCGGGCCACGGCTTCAAGACGCTCGCGATCGGCCGCCTCGCCGCGGACGACGTCCTCGACGGCCGCGAGCCGCTGCTCGATCGGTTCCGCCTTGACCGGTTCGCCCAGGGCGCAACGCACGCGGCGTCGGCCGGTCCCTACCCATGGACCTGACTGCCGGGGGCGCTTGCGTCAGCGCCGCGCGCGCGGCCGCCGGCGCGGCGCGCTGCGGCCATCGTCGCCGCTCGGATTGATCTGTGCCGGCCGGCCGGCCTCCAGCCAGCGGATGACGTGCAGGTCCAAGGCGCTCGGGGCGAACAGGTCGATCGAGTGCTGAACGACCTCGCCCGAGGTGAGATGGAAGGTCTCATCGAGCTCCAGGACTGCCGTGGGGCCCGTGAGCGCCAGCGCCTTGCCGTCGCGCTGGCGTGCCGACACGACCCGCGCGGCGATGCGGGTGTACGAGTAGGCGATCGGCAGCCCACGGCCAACGAGCACATCGAGGACCATCTCGCCGCGCTCCATGGCTCGGCGCAGCCGGCTCTCGCTGGGCAGCGCGATCTCCGGATGGACGGTGTCGACCATGATCGCGGCCGGGGTGCCGTCGGCGAGCAGCACGCGCGAGATCGACGGAGCGATCGTTCCCGCATCGAGACCGAACGCCTGCGCGAGCTCGGGCGCAAGCGCGTTGCGCTCGATGACCAGCTGGTCGACGGTCAGCTTGACCCCACGCCGGCGCGCCAGGGAGGTATAGGACTCCAGACGCTCCAGGCCCTCGTCGAGGGCGGTGGGCCGGGGCACGCTGGCCACAAAGGTGCCGCTCCCCTGTCGGCGCGCGATCTCGCCGGCTGACTCGAGGCGCTGCAGCGCCAAACGCAGCGTGCCGCGGGACACGCCGAGCATCGCGCTCAGCTCATGCTCGGGAGGCAAGCGGTCGCCCGAGCGGTGACCGCCGTGGGCCAGCCAGTCGCGCAGCGCTTGCTCGGCGCTGTCGACGAGCGAGGGCCGCTTCGCGCGAGTCGCCACCTTGACGGGCCATCATAGAGCCGGATCGGGACGGCGACGGCCGACCACCGTCCGAGGACTGTTCACGCCCGCTCGCCTGTGCTATGAGTTCGCTCGCCGCTAGACGAATTCATCCATTTGTGAGGTAACGCGTGTCGACGACGGAACTGCACCGGACGGCGTTCGACGAGGTCCAGCGCGATGCGGGCGCGACGTGGACCGACTGGGAGGGCTGGGCGTGGGCCGCCGACTTCGGCGACGCCGTCGCCGAGCACAACGCAACGCGCCTGGCGTGCAACGTGTGGGACGAGTCGGCGCTGCGCAAGTGGGACATGAAGGGCCCCGATGCGCTCGCCCTCGCGGACGTGCTGTTCACCAACGACATGGCCGCGCTCGAGGTCGGCCAGGTCCGCTACGGCGCGCTGTGCGACGAGCAGGGCAAGATGGTGATGGACGGCACGATCTTCAAGTTCTCGGACGACCACTGCTTCTCGATCACCAGCTACGACTCCGACCTCGAGCACTTCCGCAACGTGGCGGCCGACCGCGGTCTGGACGTCGAGGTGCAGGACGTCACCGACGCGATGCCGCACCTGCAGGTGCAGGGGCCGCTCGCCCGCGAGGTGCTCGGTCCGATCACCGAGGGCACCGACGTCGCGGCGCTGCGCTACTTCCGCTTCGTGCCCGACGGCGTCACCGTGGGCGGGGTGCCGATCATGCTGTCGCGCACCGGCTACTCGGGCGAGCTCGGCTTCGAGCTCTACTGCTCCCCGAGTGATGCCGCCGCGCTGTGGGACGCCGTCGTCCGCGCGGGCGAGCCACACGGCCTGCGCCCGATCGGCCTCTCGGCCATCGAGACGCTGCGCATCGAGTCGGGCCTGCTGTTTCCCGACATCGACTACTTCCCGCACGAGACCGATCCGCTCGAAGTGCGTCTGGACAACGTGGTCAAACTCGACAAGCCGGGCGATTTCGTGGGCAGGGACGCGCTGCGCAAGATCGCCGCCGAGGGCACGCCGCGCCTGCTCACGACGCTGCGCATCGACGGCGACGACGTGCCCGAGTACGGGGCGGCGGTGACGCTCGACGGCCGCGAGGTCGGGATCCTGCGGAGTCCCTGCCAGAGCCCGACGTTCGACTCGCAGGTCATCGGGATGGCCTCGATCGACCGCGACCTCAACACCCCGGGCCAGCGCGTCGACGTGGCGCTGGGCAACGGCACCGTCGGGGCCGAGGTCGCTGAGTTCCCGCTCTACGACACCAAGAAGACGCGCCCGCGCTCGTAAGGCTCAGCCGACCGCGGCGGCCGCAGGCGCGCCGACCAGGGCCTCCTCGATGAGCTCTGTCAGCTCGCGCAGCTCGAGCCGCTGGGCGTTTCCCGTGGTCTTGATCGCGTCTTCGTACATCGTCACGTCCTTGGGGCAGGAGACGACGAAGTAGTCAAGCTCGCCGAGGCCGACGGCCTCGCGGATGCGGTTCTCGGACGGGCGCTCCGCCCCAGGCGGGTCGGGGATCCAGATCCGTCCGCCGCCCGCGCCGCAGCAGAACGAGTTGTCGCGGTTGCGCGGCATCTCGATCAGCGAGCAGCCCAGGGCGCGCAGGATCGCGCGCGGCGCGTCGTAGCCGCCGTTGTGGCGGCCCAGATAGCACGGGTCGTGGTAGGTGACGCGATAGGCCAGCCTGTCGCGCACGTCGAGGGCCCCGGAGTCGATGAGCTCGAGCAGCAGCGTGGTGTGGTGGGCGACGGTCCATGCCCCGCCCAGCTCCGGGTACTCGTTGCGCAGCGTGTTCAGCGAGTGCGGATCGCTCGTGACGATGCGCTGGAAGTCGCACTTGGCGAGCGTCGCGATGTTCGCCTCCGCCAGCGCCTCGAAGAGGCCCTCCTCGCCGGCGCGGCGCACGTCGTTGCCCGAGTTGCGCTCGCCGTCGTAGAGGATCCCGAAGTCCACGCCGGCGGCGTGGAGCAGCCGAGCGATCGCGCGCGTGACGCGTTGCGAGCGCGGGTCGAACGACGCGTAGTCGCCCACGAACCACAGGACGTCGACGGGCTCCTTGCGCGCGTCCTTGACCTCGAAATCGAGCTCCTGCGTCCAGCGGCCGCGGCGGCGCCGGTTCTCGCCGAACGAGTTGCCGGACTTGTGGATCACCTCGAGCGTCGACTGCAGGTTGGCGTCCAGCTCGCCTTCCTCGACGAGGCGGCGGCGGATCTGGTTGATGATCGGGGCCTGCTCGATGCCGACCGGGCACGCCTCCACGCAGGCGTTGCACTGCATGCAGGCCCACACGGTCTCCGGGCGCACCGCATCCTCGCCGACGATGCGGCGCGCCGACCCCGTCCTGCCGTCGCCGTGCAGCAGGGTGCCCAGCACCCCGCCGACGCCGGCGTCGTGGAGCGCGGCGTTGGACTGCTCGCGCAGCTCGAGGACGACGTCGCGCGGCGAGAGCGGGCGGCCCGTCGCGTTGGCCGGGCAGGCCTCGTGGCACTTGCCGCACTTCGTGCACGCGTCGAGCTGCAGCAGGTGCTCGGTCGCGAAGTCACCGAGCGTCGCGTAGCCCGCCGGCTCCTGCTGGCGGTCCTCGGGGATCGGCCGAAGGCGCTTGCCCGCCAGCGGGTCCTTGAGCACGAGGCTGGCCCAGCTCGACACCATGTGCGTGGCCTTGGTGTAGGGGATGGCGGCCACGAAGGCGATCGCGACGAGCCCGTGGCTCCACCAGATCGTGCGACGCACGACGCCCAGCGCCTCGTCGCCCAGGCCGAGCGGGTTGATCGCCTGCGCGACGACCCAGCCGGCCGGCGAGAAGGCGTTGTAGCCGGGCGCGTCCATCGCGATGCGCACGCCCTCGAGCAGATATCCGGTCAGCGCGAGGTAGAGCAGCAGCCCGAGGAAGACCCAGTCCCCGCGGCGGTAGATACCGCGGTCGTACTGCGGGTCCCCCGGGGCGCGGTCGGGGCGGGCGTAGTCGAGCTTGCGCGGCCGCAGGATCCCGCGGCGCACCATCATCAGCACCAGACCGGCGACGAGGGCCAATCCGAGCACGTCGAGGACGATCGAGTAGCCGAGGTAGAAGTTGCCCTTGAAAAAGCGCCAGCCGAAGAACCGCTCGGTGACGTCGGTGTTCACGGCCAGGATCACCGTGCCGATGAACAACACGACCCAGCCGTAGAACACCCCGCGATGGGCCCACCCGACGTACGGGTCGCGGCGCTTGATCGAGGCGTGCGAGAGCAGCGTGCGCGTGCCGGTCACGAACCGGCCGGGCAACTCGGCGCGCGGCGGCAGGAACGTGGCGTGCCCGCGGCGGTACTTCGCCACCTCGCGGCCGATGCCGTAGGCGAACACCACCACGGAGGCGACGGCCAGGACGTACCAGAGGATCTCGACGAGGGTGCCGAAGCCCCAGAAGACGTCGCGCGTCTTCTCGGCGGCGAGCGGCGGCGTCACGCGAAGTGCTGCTCCAGGGCCTCGGCCACGTCGAACAGATCGGCCACGGCGCCGTAATGCGCGACCCCGAAGATCGGCGCGTCGGGATCGGTGTTGACCGCGATGATCGTGTCCGCTTTCTGCATGCCGGCGAGGTGCTGCACAGCGCCGGAGATGCCCAGCGCGAGGTAGACCTTGGGCTGCACCGTCTTGCCGGACTGGCCGACCTGCCGCGCGTTGGACATCCAGCCGGCGTCGACCAGCGGCCGCGACACGCTCAGCGTCGCGCCGAGCCGCTCGGCGAGCTCCTCGAACTGCGCGATGTTGTCCTTGTCCTCGATGCCCCGCCCGATGGACAGCAGGAAGTCGGCCTTCGTGATGTCGACGTCGCCCGTGGCCGCCTCGCGGAACTCGATGTGCTCGGTGAGCGGGGGGTCGAAGGCCACGTCGAACGGCCGCACCGCGGGCTCGGCGCCGGCCGCGTCCGCCGGATCGAAGGCTCCCGCACGCACCGTCAGCAGCGTGCGCTCGTGGCCCGGGAAGTCGAGCTCGGCCACGAGCTTGCCGCCGTAGGCTCCGCGGGTCGCGATCGGGCCGCCGTCCCAGCTCACGGCGGTCACGTCGCTGGCGAACCCGAGCCCGAGCCTCGCGGCCACCGCGGACCCGAACCCCATTGAGTCGATCGTGTGCCCGAGCAAGATCAACGCGGGCTGCTCGGCCTCGATCAGCGCCTCGACCGCGCGCTGGGTGTGGTGCGCCTCGAAGTGCGGCGTCGACGCGCTGACCGCGAGCACCTCGTCGACGCCGGCGACGGCGAGCGCGCCGGCAAACGACGACGCGTCCGCATCGATCACCGCGACGGCGACGCGGCCGCCGGCGGCCTCCTTCAGCCCCAGCGCGGCCGTGACCAGCTCGAGCGTCACGGGCCGCAACTCGCCGCGGCGGGTCTCGGCGATGACGAGGATCACGCGCTCATCCGCTCCTTGACGATGTCCGCGATGCGGGCCGCGACGTCCTCGGGCGAGCCGTCGAGCATCTCGGCGCCCTCGCCCTTCTCCGGATGGCGCAGCCGCCGCAGGCGCGCGCCCGCCGAAGCGCCCACCCGCGCGGCGTCGAGCCCGACGTCGTCGAGCCCCAGCTCGCTCAGCGGCTTGTCGCGGGCCTGCTTGATCGCCCGCAGCGTCGCGTAGCGCGGTTCGTTGATGCCGGTCTGGATGGTCATCAGGGCCGGCAGTCGGATGCGCAGCACCTCGACGAGGCCGCCCTCGAGCTCGCGCTCGACCGTGGCCACGCCCGCTTCGAGCTCCAGGCGCTTGACGACGGCCACATGCGGCAGTCCGAGGTGGGCGGCGACGGCGACGCCGGTCGCGCCGTTGACCGCGTCGGAGGACTGGACTCCGCAGAGGACGAGGTCGGGTGCCTCCGGCTCGATCGCGGCGGCGAGCACGCGCGCGACGGCGAGCGGATCGGCGCCCTCCAGCGCGTCGTCCCAGATGCGCACGGCGCGGTCGGCGCCCTTGGCCAGGCAGGCCAGGAGGCTGTCCTGCGCCTCCTCGTCGCCGACCGTGAGGGCCACGACTTCGCCGTCGCCCGCCCCGTCGCGCAACGTCAGCGCCTCCTCGAGTGAGAACGCGTCCCACTCGTTGAGGTCCCACTCCAGGCCGTCGGGGTCGACCGCGGTGTCGCCGTCGACCAGCTCGGCCTCGTCGTCGAGCGCCGCGACGGCCTTGACGGCGACGACCACCTTCACGCGGGCACCTCGGCCGGCCCGAGCTGGCTCAGGGGGAGCACGTCGGGCGCCGAGCGCAGCTGTCCCTCGAAGTCGTCGTTGGTGCTCTCGCCCCACAGGCGGCGCTCGCGAATGAACGGCAGCGGCATCGCCGGGTTGGGGCTGTCGATCTCGCGAGCGAGCCGGTGCCCGTCGAACACCGAGTCGACGATCATCCGCGGCGCCGAGGCGTCGCCGATGACGTAGACGGCCTCGATGCCCTCCTGCTCCAGGCGCGCCTTGTCGGCCTTCAGGTCGCGGTAGAGCTGGTCGTCGGAGATCCGCTGCGTGCACAGGACGACCGAGTCGACCTCGAAGACGTCCTTGTGGCCCGTGTCCCAGATGTTGTAGGCGTGGCAGGCGCCCGGCTCGACCTTCTCGAGCATCGTGTGGGTGTGGATGTCCACGCCGAGGCGGTGCAGGTCGCGGTGCAGCATCGGCGCTTCGAGCGTGTACTCCATGTAGCCCACGATGTCGCCGGCCTGGGTGACCAGGTGGACCTGCTTGCCCTGGCCGGCGAGCTTCTGGGCGATCGAGGCGCCCATGAAGTAGCCCTCGTTCTCCAGCACGAGCACGCGGTCCCCGATCGGCTTCTCGCCGCTGACGACCTGGTCGGGCGTCAGCTGCCAGTCGAGCGTCGTGTCGGCGCCGGGGATCGGCTCGTGCGTCGCGGGATTCAGGCCGTCGGTCGCGAACCGGCATCCGGTGGCGATGACCACGATCTCGGCGCCGTACTCGAAGATGTCGTCGGCGCTCAGGCGCGACCCCAGATGGACCTCGACGTTGCGTAGCTTGTCGAGCTGGATCTGGCGGTAGTTCCGGATGCGCGCCCATTCGCCGAGGCCGCGCGCGGTCCCGCGGAACAGGTTCTCCTTGCCGTCCGAGTGGCCGAGCTGGGAGATCCAGTTCACGCAGCCGCCGATCTCCTTGTCGGCCTCGACCAGGTGGACCGCGGACATCTCGCGCTTGCCGAGGATCATCGCGCACTCCATGCCGGCCGGACCGGCGCCGACCACGAGCACGCCCTTGTCGGCGTTCGCCGCGCGCGAGAACTTCTCGGGATGCCAGCCGCGGCGGTACTCCTCGCCCGCCGTGGCGTTCTGCGTGCAGACCATCGGCGGGCCGCCGATCTCCCAGCGGGAGATGCACTGGTTGCAGCCGATGCACTCGCGGATGTCCTCGGGGCGACCCTCCTCGATCTTGCGGGGCAGGAACGGGTCGGAGATCGAGGGCCGCGCCGCGCCGATGATGTCGAACTGGCCCGAGGTGATGATCGCGACCATCGTGTCGGGGTTCGTCACGCGCCCCACGCCGACGACCGGCTTGTTGGTGTGGTTGCCGGCCTTGAGCTGGCCGGTGTACGGCTTCTCGTGGTTCTCCTCGAAGAATCGCGACGGGCCGGCGTTCTGGCCCCACTCCGCGATGTCGCCGACGGTGAAGTCCCACAGGTCGACGAGGTCGTCGCAGTACTCGACGAAGCGTGCGCCGTCCTCGCCGACCTCGATCGAGATCGGCCCGAACAGGTGATCGACCGCGAAACGCGACGCGATCGCGCAGTCGTCGCCCACGGCTTCGCGGACCTTGATGAGCGTCTCGCGCCAGAACCGCGCGCGGTTCTCGAAGCTGCCGCCGTACTCGTCGGTGCGCTTGTTGTAGTACGGCGAGAGGAACTGGAAGGGCAGGTAGGCGTGGGCGCCGTAGACGTAGACGATGTCGAAGCCCGCGTCGCGCGCGCGAATCGCCGCGTCGACGTACATCTGCTGCAGCTCGAGGATGTCGTCCTTGTCCGCGTAGCGCGGATGGATGTTGATCTCGAAATCCGACGGGATCTGCGACGGGCCGCGCGGCGTCGCGCGCGACTCCATGCACGGCGCGTGCGGGCCGCCGTACCACAGCTCGATGCCTGCCAGCGCGCCGTAGTGGTGCAGGCGCTCGGTCATCGCCGCGAGGTTGCGGATGTCGCCCTCGTCCCAGATGCGGGCCGAGACACGGCTGGTGTCGTCGGACTCCGGATGGATCGAGCAGTACTCCGTGCAGCACGCGCCCCAGCCGCCCTCGGCCTTCATCGCGCGGTGATAGGCCTGCATACCGGGCTTCTCGGAGCCCGCGCCGATGCAGTGCGGCACTTGGTAGAAGCGGTTCTTGAGCGTTTTCGGACCGATCTGGATCGGCTCGAACAGGACGTCGTACTTGGGGTCGCGCGCCACGGAGCTCTCCTCTCGCTCACAGCAGACAAATTCGTCCAGGCTGAGCTGACGTTCTACCTGGTTCGGTGGGGCGTGTCCAGAGGGTGTCCGGCCTCCTACGAGTCGACGGTCACGCGTCGGCGTCGGGCGTCAGCACCCGTCCGGTGCGATCCAGACCAGGCAGCCCGCCTCGCGCCGAATCGTGCGCGCGGCCCGGCGAAACCTACCGCGCCGCGTGCGAGCGATGTCGGGCCCGAAGACGAGCAGGCCGGCGTTGCGCTCGCGCGTGATCTCGAGGATCGCCCGCACCGGGCGCTGCGCCGTGACCCGGAGCAGCTCGGTGCGGATGCCCAGCGCGGCGGCGCGGTGCGCGGTGGCCCGCACCGCTTCGAGGTCCTCCTCGTCGGGGAGGGTCGCCGCGCCCGGCCCCAGGAGCATGATCGTCGCGGGGTACGGCGGCAGACGCATCGCATTGACGACGATGAGCGGAGCGCCGGCCTCGAGCGCGCTCGCGAAGGCCATCTCCTCCGCGGTGGGATCGACGCGCACCGAGAGCGTGCCGAGAACCACCGGCCGGCGCGCATCGGCGGCCGTCCCGCGGGGAGCGGCGGGCGAGACGCGATCTCGGATGGACGACGATGACATCGGGGCTGCCGCGCGCCACGAATGGTAGGCGACGGCGACCCCGAAAGCGGACTGTCCGGCGGAAATCGGCGAGAGAGCGGGGAGGGTGTTGACAGCCGCCTGTACAAACTGGTACAAGCCGCAACTGCCACAAGCGCCGCTCGGCGTAGCCGCGCCGCGCGAGGTGTCGACGGCAAGGGAGGGTGAGGATGGCGGTTGCCCAAGTCGAGGAGCGCCAGCTCCTGAAGGCGATGTCGTGGTGGGACGGATTCGTCGTTGCACTGGCGAATCCGGGCTTCCTGATCGCCGCCCTCGGCGCGTCGATCGGTGTGCTGGGAACCACCGGCGC
>DATFRW010000010.1:0-15455 GCA_035262945.1 Solirubrobacteraceae bacterium | reverse complement strand
GGCCTTCTTCCCGCACGCGGCGTTGCTGCGTCACGCTTTCGCGCATTGCGCAAGATTCCCCACTGCTGCCTCCCGTAGGAGTCTGGGCCGTGTCTCAGTCCCAGTGTGGCTGATCGTCCTCTCAGACCAGCTACCCATCGCAGCCTTGGTGGGCCGTTACCCCACCAACAAGCTAATGGGCCGCGGGCCCATCCCGATGCGGAGGCCGAAGCTTCCTTTCCTCATGCCACTGATGTGGCTTGAGCTCATCCGGTATTAGCCCGAGTTTCCTCGGGTTGTCCCGGTCGTCGGGGCAGGTTACCCACGTGTTACTCACCCGTTCGCGGCTTTGCCCCGGGCCGAAGCCCGGTTCGTCGCTCCACTTGCATGTGTTAAGCACGCCGCCAGCGTTCGTCCTGAGCCAGGATCAAACTCTCCGTGAAGAACTACTAGGCGCAAGCCCGGAGGCTCACACCCGTCACAAAGAGTTGTCACCAATCCGTGTGCGGCGCCGAGTACACAGTGGCGCCGCGGTTGATGACGGGTCAATCTCAGGTCCGCCGAGCCCGGCTAAGAGTTCGGCGGATCGAACCTGGACGCACACCGGATCGGGGTCCGATCCAGGTGCGCATGCTGTTGAGTTTTCAAAGACCGCACGCCCAATCGGGAAGGGGACTCCTTCTCAAGAGGCGCGACCGGACGCAACCGGCGACCGGCGCGGACCGTCGAGTATAGCGCGCTGCACGCGGGCTCTCCAAGCCCCGCGCCGGGCGCCATCGCCGACGGCTGCGGGACTGTAGCGCATCGGGCGCGCAGGCATCCGGGCGCGCCCCGCCGGCGCTGCGGACGGAGCTAGGAGAGCACCTGCACCGAGATCACGCGCTCGCGCGGGCGGTTGTCGAAGTCGACGAGCACCACCTGCTGCCAGGTCCCGAGGCCCAGCTCGCCGCCGACCACCGGGATCGTCTCGCTCGGCCCGATCAGGGCCGCCCGCAGGTGGCTGTGCGCGTTGGTGTCATGGTTGCGGACGTTGTGCTCGTACTCGCCCACGGGCGGGACGAGGCGGTCGAGCAGCGCCTGCAGGTCGGCGACCGTCCCGGGCTCGTATTCGATCGTCGTGACGCCGACGGTCGCGCCCACCGCGAAGACCGCGGCCACCCCGGTCTGCACGTCCGAGCGCGCGACGATCGAACGCACGCCCTCGGTCAGGTCGACAACGGCGCTGTCGCCGGGCGTCTCCACGCGCAGCAGGCCGCCGTAGACGGCCATCGGCTCAGCCCACCCGCAGGCGCCGGAAGTGGCGCTTGCCGACCTGCAGGACCGCCCCGTCGAGGCGCTCGCGCGGCAGGTCGAGGTCCTCGGCCGCGAGCGGCTCGCCGTCGAGGCGGACGCCGCCCTGTGCCAGCGTCCGCCGCGCCTCCGAGCGCGACATCCCGAACCCCTCGGCGATCAACGCCGGCAGATGGACCTGCCCGTTGGCCGATTCGAACGAGAGCTCCTCGATGTCCTCGGGGACCTCGCGGCGCACGTGCACGCGCGTGAACTCCTCCGCGGCGGTATCGGCGGCCTCCTCGCCGTGGAAGCGGGCCACGATCGCGTGCGCGAGCGCGTGCTTCATGTCCCGCGGCGACGTCTCAGCGGGCGGGCGCGGCACCGCGAGCAGGTCGAACCACGTGTCCATCGCGTCGTCGGGCAGCGAGAGCGTCCGGCCGTACATCTCCCCCGCCGGCTCGGTGATGCCGATGTGGTTGCCAACCGACTTCGACATCTTCTCGACGCCGTCGACACCCGGCAGGATCGGCATGGTCAGCACGGCCTGCTCCGGCTGGCCGAACGCGCGCTGGATGTCGCGCGCGAGCAGCAGGTTGAACGTCTGATCGGTCCCGCCGAGCTCGACGTCGGAGCGCACCGCGACCGAGTCGTAGCCCTGCAGGAGCGGATAGAGCAGCTCGAGGATCGAGATCGGCGCGCGCGCCGACCAGCGGTTGGCGAAGTCGTCGCGCTCGAGCAGCTGTGCGAGCGTCGTCGTCCGCGCCAGGCGGAAGAGCTCCTCCATCTTCATGTCGAGCCACTCGGAGTTGAAGCGGACCTCGAGCAGCTGCGGGTCGTCGAGCAGGATGTTGAACGCCTGCTCCTGGTAGGTGCGGGCGTTGGCGTCGATCTCCTCGCCGGACAGCACCGGCCGCGTCGTGCTGCGCCCGCTCGGGTCCCCCACGCGGGCGGTGTAGTCGCCGACGATCAGCACGACGCGGTGGCCCATGTCCTGGAACTCGCGCAACTTGCTCAGGACCACCGTGTGGCCAAGGTGGATGTCGGGCGCCGTGGGGTCCAGGCCGAGCTTGGCGCGCAGCTGGCGCCCCTCGCGCCCGGCCGCCGCCAGCCGCGCCGCCAGGCCGCCCGCGGGCAGCGATTCGGCCGCGTTGCGGGCCAGGAAAGCGGCGTCCTGTGCTGGCGATGCCATGGCGGGGCAATGCTAGTGTTGACCGCCGTCGCGCCGCCCCCCGCCGCACAGCGCGACCCACCTGCAGCGGCCGGATCCCGCGCCGCCCCACGCCGTAATGAGCGTCGAGACCGGATCGAACATCACGCCGCTGTTCGGAGATCGGGAGCCGCCCGAGCCTCCGCGCGTGCGCCCGCGCGTGAAAAAGCTGCGGCTGCTGGCGATCATCGTGCCGCTCGCGCTCCTGGCCATCGTCTCGACGCTCTTCGGGATGATGATGGCGGTCGCGTCCGACCTGCCCGACCTCGAGAACCGCAAGGAGTACCAGGACGCCAAGAACTCGGTGCTCCAGGACGCCAACGGCAAGCCGCTCGGCGTCCTCACGAACAACCAGAGCCGCGTGCTCGTCAATTACGGCGACATCTCGTCGTACATGCGCAACGCGATCATCGCCATCGAGGACCGCCGGTTCTACACGAACTCGGGCGTCGACCTGCGAGGCATCGGCCGCGCGCTCGTGCAGGACGTGCTCAACCGCAAGACCGTGCAGGGCGGCTCCACGATCGCGCAGCAGTTCGTCAAGAACGCGCTGCGGGCGCAGTCCAACCGCACGGTGCTGCAGAAGATGCGCGAGGCGGCGCTCGCCTACCACCTCACGCGCAAGTGGACGAAGAGCAAGATCCTCACGCAGTACCTGAACTCGATCTACTTCGGCAACGGCGCCTACGGCGTCGAATCCGCGGCGCGCACGTACTTCGGCGAGCAGCCCTACCCCGACCACAAGGACTGCGGCACGGCCGGCCATCCGCTCTGCGCCAAGGTGCTCAAGCCGCAGGAGGCCGCGCTGCTGGCCGGGATGGTCGCCAATCCGAGCGCCTACGACCCGGTCAGCCACCCCGAGGCGGCGACGCGCCGGCGCAACCTGGTGCTGAAGAACATGTTCGACCAGGGCCTGCTGCCGCGGATCGAGTACTTCAACGCCCTGCACGAGCCGCTGCCGGCGCCCGTCGACATCAAGCCGCCGACCGTCCAGACCAAGGCGCCGTACTTCACGACCTGGGTGCGCCAGCAGCTCGTCGACCAGTTCGGCGCACGGCGGGCCTTCGAGGGCGGGCTGAAGATCCGGACCACGGTCGACCTCGACCTCCAGAACGCCGCCGAGCAGGCGATCAACAAGTACCTGCCCAACGCGAACGGGCCCTCGGCCGCGCTCGTGGCGATCGACAACGACACCGGCGAGGTGCGGGCGATGGTCGGCGGGCGCGACTACGCTGCGCGGCCGTTCAACCTGGCGACGCAGGGCCAGCGCCAGCCGGGGTCGTCGATCAAGCCGTTCATCCTCGCCCAGGCGCTGAAGAGCGGGATCGGGCCCGGCTCATTGTGGCCGTCGCGCAAGCGCTACTTCACCGTTCCCGGTACGAAGGGGCGCGAGCAGTTCGTCGTCAACAACTTCGAGAGCAAGTACGCGGGCTCGCAGACGCTGGCGGGCGGGCTCACCTATTCCGACAACGCGGTGTACTCCGCGGTCGGCATCACGGTGGGAACCAAGAAGATCGCCAGGCTGGCGGAGCGCATGGGCATCCGGACGCCGGTCTCGTCGAACTACGCGATGACGCTCGGCGGCCTGCACGAGGGCGTGACGCCGCTTGACATGGCACACGCGTACGAGACGTTCATCGAGGGCGGCCGCCGCGTCGGCGGGACGCTCGGCGCGAGCGACGACGGCCCCGTCGGGCTCCAGTGGGTCAAGAGCCCCGGCGGCAAGATGCTCCAGAAGAACAAGACCACCCGCGACCCCGTGCTCCAGCGCGCGATCGCCGACCAGACGGTCGGAATCATGACCACGGTGATCAAACAGGGCACCGGCACGCGCGCCTCGCTCGGGCCGGACACGTTCGCGGCGGGCAAGACCGGCACGACCGAGAACAGCGGCGACGCCTGGTTCGTCGGCTTCAACGACCGCTGGACGGTGGCGGTGTGGGTCGGCTATGCGGACAAGCTCAAGCCGATGCTGACCGAGTTCGCCGGCGCGCCTGTCGAGGGCGGCACGTATCCGGCCCTCATCTGGCACGACTTCATGATGGCGGCCGACAAGATCGTCGACGACCGCAAGGCACAGGAGCGCATCAAGAAGGGTCTGCCGCCCGTGCCGCCCGAGGACCAGCAGCAGCAGACCGCGCCCGTCCCGACAACGTCCGTGCCGACCAAGCCCGCACCGATACCCGAGGGCGGCGGCAGCGCGCCGCCGGCGCCCCAGTCCACGACGCCCGCGACCGGCGGGACGAGCGGCGGCGGCACCACCGGCGGCGGAACGACGCAGAGCGCGCCGCCGGCAACGACGACGCCGAACACGACCTCGCCACCGCCCGCCTCGGGGACCGGCAACGGCACGGGCGGCGCCGGTACCAGCGGCGGCGCCAGCGCGCCCGGCGAGGGCTAAGCGGCGCGCACGCCCGCCGGCCACGGGCGCGACACGTGGCGGTTGCCCCGCGCGCAGAAGCGCCAATCGAGGTCGACCGCCTTCGTGATGCCGATGCGCCGGCCGATGTCGATGTCGGGCGCCTCCCAGCCGGGGACGCGCGGCTCGACGCGGATCGGGCCGTCGAGCAGCGAGGTGCCGTTGAGATCGAGCCCGATGCCCAGCGCCTGGGTGAGCTTGCCCGGGCCCGAGCAGAGCTCCTCCTCGCGGCTGACCCCGCGGCGCGCGCGCATGACGTCGATGCCGTCGAGCGGCTGCAGCGCGCGGATGAGGACGGCCGCGCCCGAGTCCTCGTGGTCGCACACCGCGTTGAGCAGCGAGTGGATCCCGTAGGAGAAGTAGATGTAGGCGATCCCGGGCGGCCCGAAGAGCGGCGCGGTGCGCGCGGTGAGCCCGGCCCACGCGTGCGACGCCGGCTCCGAGCGGTGGTAGGCCTCGCTCTCGACGATGATGCCGGCGGTCTCGCCGTGGCGCACGACGCAGCCGATGAGGTCGGGCGCGACGTCGAGCACGGGGCGATCGAAGAACGCGCGGTCGATCACAGCAGCGCCCGCGCCAGCTCGAGCTGCTCGCGCACGCGCGCCAGCGCGGTGCCGCCCTCGCTGACCTTGGACTCGAGCCACGAGGACTGCTGCAGCACCCGCGCCGCGTCGTCGCCGAGGGCGGGGACGGCGAGGTCGGCGAGCGGGCGGCCGGAGTCGACCGCCTCGCGCACGAGCCCCGCGACGATGCCGTGGGCCTCGCGGAACGGCGTCCCCCGCTTGACGAGCAGGTCGGCGAGGTCGGTCGCCGCGATGAGCTCGTCGGAGGCGGCGGCGGCCATGCGCTCGCGGCTGAAGCGCGCGCCCGCCACCATCCCGGTGGCGGCGGCGAGGCACAGCCCGAGCGTGTCGGCCGTGTCGAAGAGGTGCTCCTTGTCCTCCTGCAAGTCCTTGTTGTAGGTCAGCGGCAGCGCGTGGAGGACGCCGTGGAGCGCGGTCAGGTGGCCGACGATCCGCGGGGCCTTGGCCCGCAGGAGCTCGGCCGCGTCGGGGTTCTTCTTCTGCGGCATGATCGAGGAGCCGCTCGTCCAGGCATCGGGCAGCTCGACGAACCCGAACTCCTCGGAGGACCAGATCACGAGCTCGGCGCCCAGCCGCGAGAGGTGGGTCGCGCACGTCGCCGCGGCGGCGAGGTAGTCGAGGACGAAGTCGCGGTTGGCGACGGCGTCGATCGAGTTCGGCGCCACCCGGTCGAAGCCGAGGTCGTCGGCGACCGCCTCGCGGTCGGTCTCGAAGTTCACGCCGGCGAGGGCGCCCGCGCCGAGCGGCAGCGTGGCCGTCTGGTCGGACGCGAAGCGAAACCGCGCGCGGTCGCGCTCGAGCATCCAGACATACGCGAGCAGGTGGTGGCTCAGGTACACCGGCTGGGCGCGCTGCAGATGCGTGTAGCCGGGGAGCGGCCAGTCGAGATGGCGCTCGGCCGCGTCGACGAGCACGGCCATCAGCGCGGTGGCCTCGTCGGCGGCGGCCAGGGCGGCCTCGCGCGTGAAGAGCGCGACGTCGGTGGCGACCTGGTCGTTGCGCGAGCGCGCGGTATGCAGGCGCCCGCCGGCGGGACCGACGATCTCGGTCAGCCGCCGCTCGATCGCCATGTGGATGTCCTCGTCGTCCTCCTCGAACGGGAAGACGCCCTCGCGCAACTCGATCTCGACCTCGTCGAGGCCGGCGAGGAGCGCGTCGCGATCGCCCTCGGACACGATCCCCTGGGCGGCGAGCATGCGCGCGTGCGCGCGCGACTGCGCGACGTCGTAGGGCCACAGGCGCTGGTCGAACGCGAGCGACGCGTTGAGCGCATGGAAGGCGGGGTCTTGAGGCTCGGAGAAGCGCGACACGAGGGCCGCGGAGTCTAAGTGGCGCTTAGGCCGTCGGCGATCTGCGCGACCTGCGTCGCCAGCGCGAAGCCGAGCAGGTAGAGCGTGATGCCCCAGCCGAACCACGCCCCGGTGCCCGCCCGGTAGAAGCGGCGGTCGCGGTCGCGCCAGTCGGCGAGCACGACGGGAACGAAGCAGCACAGGCCCAGGGCCATGAGCACCCACGGCGACCAGCCGGTGACGAGGTAGCGCGCGTCGATCCGGAACTCGCTGGCGATGTCGCCGATGACGCGGTGCCAGAGGACGATGGGCAGAGCGACGGCGATCACGAAGCCCGCCGCGCCGACTCGCCGCGCCTGTCGACGGCGGGCTTGCTCGGCCGCGGCACGCCGGCTCGCCATGCCAGCGATTATCCCCCCTGGCCGACCGCCTCAGTCAAGGCATGTGCCACCCGTTCGACCTGTCCTTCGGTCATGGCCGGGAAGAAGGGCAGCGCCACCGACCGCGCCGCGACGTCCTCGCAGACCGGGAACTCGCCCTCCCGGTGCCCGTAGTGCTCGCGATAGAAGCTCATGAGGTGGATCGCGGGCAGGTACGGCTTGGACTGGATGCCGCGTTCGCGCAGCGCGTGGATCACCGTGTCGCGGTCGCGGCCGGGCGGGACCTGGACGACGAACACGAACCACCCGCGCCGGTCGCCGCCCGCGTCCTCGCACGGCAGCCCGAGGCCCTCGATGCCGGCGAGCGCCTCGCGGTACCAGGCGGCCACGCGGGCGCGGTCGGCGAGCATGCCGTCCAGGCGCGTGAGCTGTACGAGGCCGATCGCGCAGGCGATGTCGGTGAGCCGGTAGTTGAAGCCGAGGCGATCGTGGTCGAGCCAGCCCATGTCGGGCGCGCGCCCCTGGTTGCGCTCGGAGTCGATGCGCTCCTTCAGCGCCGCGTCGCCGACG
Source organism: Solirubrobacteraceae bacterium (assembly GCA_035262945.1). GTDB lineage: Bacteria > Actinomycetota > Thermoleophilia > Solirubrobacterales > Solirubrobacteraceae > JAOPZW01. The sequence continues at coordinate 7,755 of DATFRW010000010.1, read as the reverse complement.
GTGATCATCCCGCCCTCGCCGGTGGTCAGCTGCTTGTTGGCGTAGAAGCCGAACACCGCCGGGTGGCCGCGGGCGCCGACGCGCACGCCGTCGGCGTGGACAGCGCCGAGCGCCTCGCACGCGTCCTCGACGATCGGCAGCCCCATGCGCTCGAACGCGGGGAGGTCGGCGGGGTAGCCGAAGATGTGCACCGGCAGGATCGCCGCCGTGCGGTCGGTGACCGCGGCGGCGGCCGCCGCCGGGTCGAGGTTCAGCGTGCGCGGATCGATGTCGGCGAAGACCGGCCGCGCGCCCTCGTAGGCGACGACGTTCGCGCTCGCGACGAACGAGAACGGCGAGGTGACGACCTCGTCGCCCTCCCCCACGCCCGCCGCGCGCAGCGACAGGTGCAGCCCGGTGGTGCCGCTCGACACGGCGCAGCCGTGGGCGGCGCCGATCCATGCTGCGAACTCGCGCTCGAAGGCTGGGACTCGCGGGCCGAGCGAGAGCTGGCCGGAGCGCAGCACCTCGATGACCGCGGCCTCCTCCTCCGGCCCGAGCACGGGCTGGGCGAGCGGGACGACGTCGGTGGCGACGCTCATCGCGAGGGCCCACTCTTGAGGTGGCCGGGCGGGCCGGGCGAGCAATGGCGCGCTGTCATGCGGCGTCGGTCGGCGCGGCCTGGCCGCGCCGGCTGCGGCCGGGCTGCTCGGCGTAGGCGAGCGAGTCGACGAGCGCCTCCCACGACGCGGCGATGATGTTCTCGTTGACGCCGATCGAGCCCCAGATGTCCTGGCCGTCGGAGGCGTCGATGAGCACCCGGGTCGTCGCGCCGGTGCCGTGGTGCTCGTCGAGGATGCGCACCTTGTAGTTGACGAGCTCGATGTCCTTGAGGTGCGGGTGGATCTCGCCGATCGCGTCGCGCAGCGCGTGGTCGAGCGCGTGGACCGGGCCGTTGCCCTCGGCGGTGCGCACGTAGCGCTCGCCGTCGAGCCAGATCTTGATCGTCGCCTCGGTTTCGACCTTGCCGTCGGCGCGCTGCTCCACGATCACCCGCCACGACTCCAGCCGGAACAGCGGCTCGTAGTCGCCGGTCTCGCGGCGCAGCAGGAGGTCGAACGAGCCGTCGGCCGCCTCGAAGTGGTAGCCGCCGTGCTCGAGCGCCTTGACCCGCTCGATGACGCGCTGCGACGCGGCGTCGTCGAGGTCGAGGCCGGCCTCGGCCGCGCGCTCGGCGACCGTGTGGCGTCCGGCGAGCTCGGAGACGAGCAGCTCACGGGCGTTGCCGACGAGCCCCGGCTCGACGTGCTCGAACGTCGAGCTGTCCGCGCGCACGCCCGCGACGTGCATGCCGCCCTTGTGCGCGAACGCGTCGCGCCCGACGTACGGCTGCGAGCGGTTCGGCGGGCGGTTGAGCAGCTCGTCGATGAAGTGGGCGGTCTCGGTCAGGCGGGCGAGCTGCTCGTCGCCCAGCACGCGGTGGCCCATCTTGAGCTGCAGGTTGGCGATGATCGAGACGAGGTTGGCGTTGCCGGTCCGCTCGCCGACGCCGTTCATGGTGCCCTGCACCTGGCGTGCGCCGGCGGCGACGGCGGCGAGCGAGTTCGCCACCCCGCACTCGGCGTCGTTGTGGCAGTGGATCGCCACACGGACGCGGTCGCCGACGGCCGCCACGACGGCCGCGGTCGCCTCCGCGATCTGCGGCGGCAGCGACGAGCCGTTCGTGTCGCAGATCGCGACGGTCTCGGCGCCCGCGCCGGCCGCCGCGCGCAGGCAGTCCAACGCGTAGGACGGGTCGTCCCGGTAGCCGTCGAAGAAGTGCTCGGCGTCGTAGACGACGCGCTTGCCCGCATCGACGAGGAATCCCACCGACTCGGCGATCATCGCCAGGTTCTCGGCGCGATCGACGCGTACGACCTTCTCGAGGTGCAGCGCCCACGTCTTGCCGACGATCGTGCAGACCGGGGCGAAGCACTCGGCCAGGACTCGCAGGCCCTCGTCGTCCGCCGCCGCGATCCCGCGGCGGCGCGTCATGCCGAACGCCGCGATGTCCGCGTGCTCGAAGCGCTCGCGGCCGAGCAGCTCGAAGAGCTCGAGCTCCTTCGGGTTCGACGCCGGGAAGCCCGCCTCGATGAGCTGCACCCCGAGCTCGTCGAGCTTGCGCGCGACCCGGACCTTCTCCGCTGCCGACAGCGTGAGGCCCGGACCCTGCATGCCGTCGCGCAGGGTCGCGTCGTAGAGCTCGATGTGCGTCACGCCACCTGCTCGCGGACCGGCACCGGATCCAGCCACTCGCGGTAACGCTCGATGCGCCCGTGCAGGGCGTCGTCGAACGTCTTCTGCACCGCGCGGGTGATCTCGCCGGGCTCGCCGCTGCCGACCGCGTGGTCGTCGACCTCGCGCACTGGCACCAGCTCGGCGGCCGTGCCGGTCATGTAGAGCTCGTCCGCGAGGTAGAGCTCGGAGCGCGCGAGGTTGCGCTCGATGACCTCGAAGCCGAGGTCGCGGGCGATCTGGACCGCCGACCTGCGGTTGATCCCGTCGAGGATCCCGGCCGTCTGCGGCGGCGTGTAGATGCGCCCCTCGCGCACGACGAAGAGGTTCTCGCCCGACCCCTCGCACACGAAGCCGTGGTCGTCGAGGAGGATCGCCTCCTCGTAGCCGGCCTTGTGCGACTCGATCTTCGCGAGGATCGAGTTGAGGTACTGGCCCGAGGCCTTGGCGTGCGGGATCAGCGAGTCGTTGGAGATGCGCCGCCAGGACGAGACCTTGGCGCGCACGCCGGTCCGCTTGCCCTCCTCGCCCAGGTACGCGGGCCACTGCCAGGTGGCGATGCTCACGTCGACCGGCGCCTCGAGCGGGAACAGGCCCATGGTCCCGTAGCCGCGGAAGGCGATCGGGCGGATGTAGCACTCGCGGAAGCCGTTGCGCCCGATGAGCTCGAGCGTTGCCGCGCGGATCTGCTCCCGGTCGTACGGGAGCGGCATGTAGTAGAGCTCGGCCGACTTGAACAGCCGGTCGATGTGGTCGACGTGGCGGAAGACCGCCGGGCCGATCTCGGTGTCGTAGCAGCGGATGCCCTCGAAGACGCCCGTGCCGTAGTGCAGGCCGTGCGTGAGTACGTGGACCTTCGCGTCCTCCCAGTTGACGAACTCGCCGTTCATCCAGATGAGGTCCGCCTGCTCCACGTCTCGCTCCTTGCTGTTCAGAGGTGTGCGAGCACCGCCTGCGTCGCCTCAGCCGTGCTCGCCGTGCCACCGAGGTCCCGGGTCCGCAGGCCCTCGTCGAGCGCACGGTCCACGGCCGATTCTACGGCCGAGGCCTCGGCTTCGCGACCGAGGCCGTGGCGGAGCATGAGCGCGGCCGACAGGAACATGGCCAGCGGGTTGGCGATCCCCTGGCCCGCGATGTCGGGCGCGGAGCCATGGACCGGCTCGAACACCCCGGGTCCCTCGTCGCCGATGCTGGCGCTCGGGAGCAGCCCCAGCGAGCCCGTCACGACCGACGCCTCGTCGCTGAGGATGTCGCCGAACATGTTCTCCGTGAGGATCACGTCGAAGTGGCGCGGCGCGGTGATGAGCTTCATCGCGGTCGAGTCCACGAGCGCGTGCTCGACCTCGACGTTCGGGAACTCCTCCGCGTGGACGCGGTGGACGACCTCGCGCCAGAGACGGCTCGTCTCGAGCACGTTGGCCTTGTCGACGCTCGTGACCTTCGAGCGCGCCGCGCCGAACGCGGTGCGCGCGATCCGCTCGATCTCCTCGGTGCTGTAGATGCACAGATCGCTCGCGCTGTGGTCGGTGCGGGTCTTCTCGCCGAAGTAGATGCCGCCGGTCAGCTCGCGGACCACGAGCAGGTCGGTGCCCTCGACGACGTCGCGCCGCAGCGGGCTGGCATCGAGGAGCGCGTCGATCGCGCGGACGGGGCGCAGGTTGGCGTAGAGGCCGAGCTCCTTGCGCAGCCCGAGCAGCCCCTGCTCGGGGCGTGGCTTGGCGGGATCGGTGGAGTCCCACTTCGGGCCGCCGACCGCGGCCAGCAGAACCGCGTCGGCGACGCGGCAGGCGGCGAGCGTGTCGTCGGTCAGCGCCGTGCCGTGCGCGTCGATCGACGCGCCGCCGAAGTCGTACTCGGCGAAGTCGAAGTCGCCGAGCTCGGAGAGCATCTCTAGGGTGGGCGCGGTGATTTCGGGGCCGATGCCGTCGCCGGGAAGGACCGCAATGGTCGTCGCCATGGGGCGGGCAGCCTAAGGGGTGGCGAAGCCAGCCACGTGGCCGGGTGAGCCGGGCCCCCCGATCGTCTCTTAAGGTCTCTCTCGTGACCGAGGAGGCGAGGAGGCTCCGCGAGCAATTAGAGGCCGAGCGTGCCGCGCGGCATGAGGCCGAGCGCCAGGCCGCCGAGAACGCGCGCCTGCTCTACGACCGCCAGGACGAGCTCGAGCTGCTCGAGATGGTCGCGGAGGCCTCGAACGACGCCTCGGAGATCGAGCCGGCGCTGGGCGCCGCGATCGTCTACGTCTGCGCGCACATGCGCTGGCCGGTGGGCCACGCGTACCTCGCAGACCGGGCGACGGGCGCGCTGCAGCCGACGGGCGTCTGGTACCTCGAGGACGAGGCGCGCTTCGCCGCGTTCCGCGACGCCACCGAGCAGGGCGCCAGCGGCGGCCTCGCGAGCCGCGTAACGGGCGCCGGCGAGCCCGCGTGGGTCGCCGACGTCGCCACCGAGCCGGACTTCGCCCGCGGCGAGGTGGCGGCCGCCGCCGGTCTGCGCTCGGGCTTCGCCTTCCCGATCCTCGCGGGCGTGCGCACGGTAGGCGTGCTCGAGTTCTTCGCCGACCGCGAGGCCGAGCCCGACCCGGCGCTCCTCGGCGTGATGGCACAGATCGGCGTGCAGGTCGGGCGGGTCGTCGAACGGGTGTGGGCGCGCACCGAGCTCGAGCGCTCCAACGTCGAGCTCGAGGCGTTCGCGTACGTCGCGTCGCACGACCTCGCCGAGCCGCTGCGCTCGGTCGCGGGGTTCGTCTCGCTGCTCGAGCGCCAGTACGGCGAGCAGCTCGACGACCAGGCGCGCGAGTACATCGCCTACGCGGTCGACGGCGTCCAGCGGATGCGGACGATGATCGACGACCTGCTGCTCTACGCCCGCTCGGGGACGGCCGACCTGCGCGCCGAGCGCTGCGACACCGCCGAAGTCGTCGCGGCCGCGCTGCGCGACCTCGGGCCGGCGGTGCTGGAGCGGGGCGCGACCGTCGAGATCGGCGAGCTGCCGGCGGTCCGCGCCGACGCCGGGCAGCTCCAGCGCGTGTTCCAGAACCTGCTCGGCAACGCGATCAAGTTCACCGCGCCGGACGTGGCGCCGCGCGTGAGCGTGAGCGGCCACGCCGCCAACGGCAGCTCGGAGTTCGCGGTCGCCGACAACGGCATCGGGATCGACCCGGCCGATGCCGAGCGGGCCTTCGAGATGTTCGCCCGGCTGCCCGGACCGTCGGGCGCCTACCGCGGGACCGGGCTGGGGCTGGCGATCTCGCGGCGGATCGTCGAGCGCCACGGCGGGCGCCTGTGGGTCGAGCCGAACGCGGGCGGTGGCAGCGTCTTCAGGCTCAGCTTGCCGCTACCGTAAGACGCCGGGGTTCGTGCTTGCGTTTCTGATTCGGAGACTGCTGTCCGTCGTCGCCGTCATGGTCGGCGTCGTCGCGTTCGTGTTCAGCGTCTTCTACGCGTTCCGCCCCGAGCTGGTCTCGGACGGCACCGGCTATCCGCATCAGCTCCTCCACTACCTGAACCGCGTCTTCCTGCACTTCGACCTGGGGACGTCGTCGCAGCGCCAGCTGAGCTTCCAGCCCGTCGCGCCGTTGTTGCGGCAGAGCTTCCCGGCCGACCTGTCGCTCGTCATCGGCGGCCTCGTCGTCGGCGCGGCGATGGGCGTCGCGCTCGGCGCCCTGGCGACGCAGTGGCGCGGGACGCTCCTGGCGCGCGGCCTCGACGGCTTCGCGGCCTTCGGGATGAGCGCGCCGGTCTACTGGGTGGGCGCGATGACGGTCGTCTTCTTCGATCCCGAGATCGGCAAGTTCGCGCGGCTGCCGATCTCCGAGCCGAACACCTACAAGCCGCTCACCCACGATCCGTGGGCATGGTTCCAATCGCTCTGGCTACCGTGGATCATCCTCGGGCTGCCGCTGGCCGCGATCACCATGCGGATGCTGCGCGCGCAGCTCGGGGAGACCCTCGAGGAGGACTACGTCCGTACCGCGCGCGGGAAGGGCCTCTCCCCCGGGCGCGTGATGCGCCGCCACGCGATCCCCGCCGCCAGCGCGCCGGTGATCTCGCTCATCGGCGTGACGATGGGGACGATCATCACGAACGCGATCCTGCTCGAGTACACGTTCAGCATCCCCGGCATGTTCAGCCTCATGACCAACGCGATGAACAACGCCGACCTCGCCGTCATCGAGGGCGTGGCGATCGCGGGCGCTCTGCTGGTCGTGATGGCGAACCTGCTCGCAGACGTCGTGCACGCGTGGCTGGACCCGCGCGTGCGGGAGGCGTGAGATGGCCACTTCAGGACCGTCGCCGGAGGACCGCAACGCGATCGAGGACCTCTACCACCGCTATCTGTGGGCGCTCGACACGGGCGACACCGACGGCTACATCGACACGTTCCACCCCGACGCGACCGTGATCGAGACGACGCCCGATGGCGTCAAGCGCGGCCAGGGCCACGACGAGATCCGCCGCTGGCTCGTCGAGGACTTCCACGGCGACCCCGAGTTCCCGGGCCACCAGCACGTGCAGGAGAACCTCCGCTACGAGCCCGATCCCGAGGGTCGCGAGGACCACTGGCGGGTTCGCGCCTATTGCCAGGCGACGACGTTCAGGGGCGACCCGCCCGTAGCGACGGTCTTCTGGTGCGGGCACTGCGACGACATCGTCGCCCGGCGCGACGGCGAGTGGCGCCTCGCGCAGCGCGGGATCTACCCGTGGGCGGGCGACGTCCTGTCGCGCTTCACAGCGCCGTCGTAACCGGGCCCGAGCGCTCGCGGTCGTGCTCGTAGGAGTCGATCGCCTCGGACTGCTGAAGGGTGAGCGCGATGTCGTCCAGCCCGTTGAGAAGGCGGTGCTTGACCTCGGGGTCGATGTCGAAGCGGGCGCTGCCGCCCGGCCAGCGGACCTCCTGCTCGGCGAGGTCGACCTGCGCCTCGCCGGCGTCGGCGATCGCGCGAACGTCCTCCGCCGGCAGCTCGACCGGGAGCAGCCCGATCTTCGTGCAGTTGCCGCGGAAGATGTCGGCAAAGCTCGGCGCGATGATCGCGCGGAAGCCGTAGTCCTCCAGCGCCCACGGTGCGTGCTCGCGGCTCGAGCCGCAGCCGAAGTTGCGCCCGGCCACGAGGATCTCGTTGCGCGGCAGGTCCCAGTCGGGCTCCTTGGCCCAGTCGAAGAACAGGAACTCGCCGAAGCCCGTGCGCTCGACGCGCTTGAGGAACTGCTTGGGGATGATCTGGTCGGTGTCGACGTCGTCGCGGCTCAGCACCGACACCGGGCCGGTGATCGTCTCGATGGCGCGCATTAGCTCCAGTCCCTGATGTCGACGAAATGGCCCTCGATGGCGGCGGCGGCGGCCATCTCGGGGCTGACGAGGTGAGTGCGCCCGCCGCGGCCCTGGCGGCCCTCGAAGTTGCGGTTGGAGGTCGAGGCGCAGCGCTCGCCGGGCTGCAGGATGTCGGGGTTCATGCCCAGGCACATCGAGCAGCCCGCGCCGCGCCAGTCGAAGCCCGCCGCCCTG
>DATFRW010000009.1:0-11480 GCA_035262945.1 Solirubrobacteraceae bacterium | reverse complement strand
CGCGAGGTGGTCGGGCTGCTCGATCGCCTGTTCACGAGCTTCGACGAGCTGGTCGACCGCTACGACGTCGAGAAGATCAAGACGATCGGCGACTGCTACATGGTCGCGGCCGGCGTCCCGCGGCAGCGACCCGACCACGCGCACGCGCTGGCAAGCCTCGCGATCGAGATGCGCGAATGCGCCAAGCGCTGCCTCCCCGAGCGCGACGGCGCCGACCTGCAGCTGCGGATCGGGATCAGCTCGGGCCCGGTGGTGGCGGGCGTCATCGGTCGTCGCCGCTTCCTCTACGACCTGTGGGGCGACACCGTGAACATGGCGAGTCGCATGGAGTCGCACGGGACACCGGACGAGATCCAGATCACGCGCTCGACGTGGCAGCTGCTGGGCGACCACTTCGTGACGGAGCCGATCGGGCGCGTCCACGTGAAGGGGAAGGGTGAGATCGAGACCTGGCGGCTCGTCGCCGCACGCTAGGTCCTGCGTCCTAGGGCGAATTGCCCGTAGTGACAAGGCGGGGCCGTCCGTAGCTTGGCCGTATGCACGCGATCCGCCTCCACGCGTTCGGACCGGCCACGAACCTGCGCTACGAAGAAGTCGACGACCCGGTCCCGGGTCCCGGCCAGGCGCGGATCGAGGTCGCCGCGTCCGGCGTCCACCTGGTCGACACGCTGATCCGCGCCGGCCACACGCAGGGGCCGCTGCCGCCGCCGGAGCTTCCGGCGATCCCAGGACGCGAGGTGGCCGGTCGCGTCGACGCGGTGGGCGAGGGCGTCGAGGAGAGCTGGATCGGGCGGCGCGCGGTGGCGCACCTCGGCGCGGCGAGCGCGGGCTACGCGGAGCTCGCGGTCGCCGGCGTCGATGCCCTCCATGAGCTTCCTGACGGTCTGTCCGAGGACGCCGCGGTGGCGATGATCGGCACCGGGCGCACGACGCTCGCCATCCTGGAGCTCGCCGAGCTGACCGACACCGACGTCGCGCTCGTCACGGCCGCCGCGGGCGGGATCGGGTGGCTGCTTCTGCAGGCGGCGAGCAATGCCGGCGCGACCGTGGTCGGCGCGGCCGGGGGTGAGGCCAAGGTCGAGCGCGTGCGCCAGGCCGGCGCGGACCTCGCGGTCGACTACTCGCTCGACGGCTGGAGCGACCGGGTGCGCGAGGCGCTCGACGGGCGCGAGGTGACGGTCGCGCTCGACGGCGTCGGCGGGCCGCTGGGGCGTGGCGCGCTCGAGCTCATCGGCCTCGGCGGGCGGCTCATCATGTTCGGCTCGTCGTCGGGCGAGTTCACGCCGCTGTCATCGACGGATCTCTACGCGCGCGGACTGACCGTCTCGGCGGCGATCGGCCCGCGGCTGCTGCGGCGCCCGGGCGGCCTGCGACCGCTGGAGGACCGCTCGCTCGCGGCGGCCGCGGCAGGGGAGCTCGTCCCGCTCATCGGGCAGCGTTTTCCGCTCGCGGAGGCCGCCGCTGCCCACCTCGCGATCGAGCGCCGCGCCACCGTCGGCAAGACCGTCCTCGTGCCCTGAAGCTCTGAGGCCTGCGGTAGCGCGAGAGTACGGGCAGCCCTACTTGAGACACGAAGTGGGAGGCGCATGATGAATAAGGCGATGCCGACCTTCCCCTCTCTCGGAGCCTTCTACATCGCCGATCGCCGCCGAGCCACGTCCCGCGAGCGGGACGTGGGGTTGTGGTGGCGCGCCGACGGGACGCACGCGCCGACGTACCGCGCCGCATACGTCCAGGCCACCGGCGAGCTGTACCTCATGCAGCACGAGGGCACGCCCGGCGGCGGGCACGTGGAGGTGCTCGAGCGCTTCTCGTCGTTCGCAGAGCTGCACCGCCGCCTCAGCGGTTGGGAGGAGGTCTGCGGCGAGCCCGGTTCCATCGACTGGCTGCTGGCGCGCGTCCCACGCCCGCTGGCCGACGTGGCCTGATGAACCAGCCGCCCCTCGCGCGCATCTGCTTCGCGTACGCGTTGGGCATCGTGTTCCTCGCGTCCGGGGCGAGCAAGCTCATCGACCATCAGCAGGCCGTCGCCGACTTCACGCGCTGGGGGCTGCCCGCGCCCGACGCCCTCACGATCGTGGTCGGAATCTGGGAGCTGTGCGCGGCCGCGCTGCTCATGGCGGGCATCGCGACGCGCCGGGTCGCGCTGGCGCTCGCCGCGGAGATGGCGGTCGCCTTCGCGTTCGCCGGCCGCGTGGACGGCGGCGCGCAGCTGATCGTCCCGCCCGTGGTGGTCGCGCTGTGCCTCGGGCTGGCGTGGATGGCGTCGCCGCACAAGCGCCTGCACCTACCCTGAACATCCAGCGCCAGGCGGGGTTTCCACGGGTACCCTGCCACTCGAATGAGGCTGTCGGGTGTGCTGCGGGCGGTCATGGGCGCCGCCGCACGGCGGCCGCTCGCGATCGGGCTTGCCGTCGGGCTGCTGGCAGTCGCCGGCGGCATCGTCGCGCTGCGCCTCGAGCCGACCGCCGCGACCGACACGCTCGTCGGCCGCGGCAGCTCCAGCTTCGCCGCCACCGAGCGGCTGCACCAGCGCTTCGGCGACGAGCCGGTGTACGTCCTCGTGCGCGAGCCCGTCGCGCAGCTGACGCTGACGAAGGACATCAACCGCGTCCTCGGCCTCGAGGGGTGCATCTCGGGCAACCTGCCGCGCGGCCAGACGCCGCCGGGCGGCGCCAACGGTCCCTGCGCGCAGCTCGCGCGCAGCAAGCCGGCGAAGGTGGTGTTCGGCCCGGGCACCTTCCTCAACGAGGCCGTGGGGCAGATCCAGGACGAGCTGGCCGCCCAGACGAGGGCTGAGGCGGCGCGGGCCGCGCAGGCGGCGAAGGACGCCCGTGCTCGCGCGCGGGCGCAGCACAAGAGCCCGGCGGAGGTGCGCAAGGCGGGCGCGGACGCCAAGCGCGCCGTCGACGCCGACTTCACGCGCACGCTGATCTCCCTCGCGCTGCAGTACGGCATCCAGTCGGCGCCCCAGCTCAACGACCCGCAGTTCGTGTCGCGCATCGTCTTCGACGACACGAAGGGCCCCGGCGTCCCCAAGGCGCGCTTCGCCTACATCTTCCCCAACAAGAACAGCGCGCTGATCCAGGTCCGCTTCCGCCCGAACCTGAGCGAGCGCGAGCGCGACCGGGCGATTGGCCTCGTCCGCGCGGCGGTGGCGATGCCGGACTGGCGGCTGCCCAACGGCAAGGGCACCTACGTCGTCACCGGCGCGCCGGTCGTCGTCAACGACCTCACGGACTCGATCGCGCACTCCCTGCGGATCCTGCTCGTGGTCGCGCTCGCCGTCATGGCGCTCACGTTGGCGCTGGTGTTCCGCGCGCGGCTGCGGCTGCTGCCGCTGGTCGTCGCGCTGTGCGCCGCCGGCCTGACCTTCGGGCTGCTCTCACTGGCCGGCGCGTCGCTGACGATGGCGTCGATCGCCGTGCTCCCGGTGCTCATCGGGCTCGCGGTCGACTACGCGATCCAGCTGCAGGCGCGCGTCCAGGAGGAGCAGCGGGCGGGGGAGGGGATCGAGAACGCGGTCGCCCGCACCGCCGCGCGGGGCGCGCCCACGGTCGTCACCGCCGCGGCGGCGACGGCGGCCGGCTTCGCCGTCCTCGCCCTGTCGCCGGTGCCGATGGTGCGCGGGTTCGGGCTGCTGCTCGTGGCCGGCATCGCGCTCGCGCTGGGCTGCGCGCTCACGCTGGGCGTCGCGGCGCTCGCGGGTGCCGCGCGCCGGACGCCGAGCAGGCGGGCGCCCGAGTCGCTGGCGGCCGCGTGGCGCGGCGCCGGCCAGCTGCTGTTCGAGAACCGCGCCGCGCTGGCGCTGCGCGGGCGCGCGACGGCGGCCGGACGCGGCGCGCTGGCGCTCGCCACCAGGCATCCCGCGCGCGTCCTGCTGGTCGCCGCGGTCATCGCCGCGGCCGGCTGGGCGCTTGAGACCCAGACGCGCGTCGAGTCCGACCTGACGAAGCTCGTCCCCCAGAACGGCGCGATCCGCGACCTGCAGGCGCTGCAGCGCTCGACCGACGTCGGCGGCGAGATCGACGTCGTGGTCTCCGGCGCCCACGTGGCGGACCCCGCGGTGGTCAAGTGGATGACGAGCTACCAGTCGGCGGTCCTCAAGCGCTTTGGGTACTCCGCCAAGCGCGGCTGCGGCAAGGCCGAGCTGTGCCCGGCGTTCTCGCTGCCCGACCTCTTCCGCGGCAGCAGCACGACGCGCGCGCAGATCGACAGCCTGCTGGACTCCGTGCCCGCGTACTTCTCGCAGGGCGTCATCACGCCCGACCGCCGCACCGCGACGCTCGCGTTCGGCATCCGCCTGATGCCGCTCGACCGCCAGGACGAGGTCATCCACGAGATGCGCGACCGGCTCCATCCGCCGGCGGGCATCGACGCCGAGCTGGCCGGCCTGCCGGTGCTGGCCGCCGAGGCCAACGCCGCGGTGTCGTCGCCGTGGCGGCGCATCGGGACGCTGCTCGCGGGGCTGGCCGCGGTGGCGCTGGTCCTGCTCGTGGCGTTCCGGGCGTGGCGGCGGGCGCTCGTCCCGCTCGTGCCCATCGCGCTCGCCACCGGCTGGTCGGCGCTCGTGCTCTTCGCGCTGCGCATCCCGCTGAACCCGATGTCGGCGGTGCTCGGCGCGCTCGTCATCGCGATCTCGACCGAGTTCGGCGTGCTGCTGGCCGAGCGCTATCGCACCGAGCGCGCGGAGGGCTACGACCCGGCCCCGGCGCTGCGGCGCACGTACGCCTCGACCGGCGCCGCCGTGCTCGCCTCCGGCACGACCGCGATAGCGGGCTTCGCGGTGCTCATCGTCTCCGACATCAAGATGCTGCGCGACTTCGGCATCGTCACGGTCGTCGACCTCACGGTCGCGCTGCTCGGCGTCATGGTCGTGCTGCCGGCCGTCCTCGTCCTGGTCGAGGGGCGGTCGTTCAAGCTCCGCGCGCCGCGGTGGCGGCTGCGGGCCGCGGCCGGGTGAGCGCGCGCCGCTACGGCTGGTTCCTGGCGATCGCCGCGGTGGCGCTGATCGTCTACGTCTCGCTGAACACGCTGCGCAGCGACGGCGTCGGCTCGGAGGGCCTGAAGACCGGGTCGCGGCTGCCGCCGTTCGCGGCGCCGCTGGCGCTCGGCAAGCTCGACGGCGACGTCAACGTGGCGCGCAAGGCCGGCCAGGGCTCGGCGGGCGACCGCCCCGCGTGCTCCGTCCGCGGGCCCGGGATCCTCAACTCCTGCCAGCTCGGCGAGCGCGGGCCCTTCGTGTTGGCCTTCATGGCCACCCGCGGCGCCCAGTGCACCCGCGAGCTCGACGCGCTGGAGCGCGCGCGGGCGCGCTATCCCGATCTTCAGTTCGCGGCCGTCTCGATCCGCGGCAACCGCGACGACCTGCGCGCGCTCGTGCGCAGCCACGGCTGGCGCTTTCCTGTGGCCTGGGACCACGACGGCATCCTCGCCAACCTCTTCGGCGTCGCCGTCTGCCCGCAGCTGACCTACGCGCTGCCCGGCCGGGTCGTCCACGACACCAGCGTCGGCGAGCTCGACGGCCGCGAGCTCGACGCGCGGCTGCGGTCGCTCGAGCGGGCCGCGCGGGCGACGGGGTGGCGGCCGTGAGCGACCCGCCGCTCGACGAGGGCTGGATCGAGCGCGAGCTCGCGCTGGAGTACCCGCAGCTGCGGCTCGTCTCGGTCGTCGCGCCGGTGCCACAGCGGAGCGCCGCGCCCGCGCTGCGCGAGCGGCTCGCGCTGCTCTCCGATCGCTTCCACGGCGCTCGCGCGCTGGCGCTGCGCCGCGAGCCCGTGCCGGCCGCCTATCGCGTGTTCTTCCGCCACATCGGCCTGGATCCCGACGTGCAGCGCACGCCGGTCGAAGCGGCGGCGCTCGAGCGCCTCGTCCGCGGCGGCTTCGAGTCGCACGGCGTTCTCGACGACGCCCTGCTGGTCTCGCTCGTCGAGACCGGCGTGCCGGTGTGGGCGCTCGACGACGAGCGCGTCGAGGGCCCGTTGGGCCTGCGCGCCGAGCCCGGGTCCAGCCGCATCGTGGTGGCCGACGCCGCCGGCCCGATCGCCGCGCTGTTCGGCGACGTCGAGCCCCGCTGCCGCCCGGGACGCGGCACCCTGCGGCTGCGCTTGTTCACCGTCGCGGCGCCGGGCGTCCCCGCGATCCACGTCGAGGAGGCCCTGTTCGGCTGCTTCGACGCGCTGACGGAGGGTGGGTAGACTCGCCGCCATGCTCGACGTTCGCGTCGTCGTCGACGAGCGCGCCGCCCGCACCGAGCTGCGCCGGCAGATCGCCGGGCTCGAGGCGCAGCTGTCGGCCGCCGTCGCCGAGGGCGTGCCCGCGTCCCCGCTCGCGGCGGCACGGGGCCCGCGGGTCCTCGACCTCGGCGAGCTCGAGCGCGTCCGCGACGCCCTCGCGGCCCGGGTGGCCGATGCCCGCGCGGATCTGCGCGAGCGCCATGAGCGCGAGGAGGCCAACCGCGCCCTGCTCGAGCGGATGCTGCTCGAGCCCGGCCGCTACAAGTTCGCGCGTGTCGCGAACCGCGACCTCGGTGAGCCTGGCTGCGGCGTCTGGCAAGTGCGCCCCCGTCTCGGCCTGATCGGCATGCTGATGGGGTGGTGGCAGGTCAAGCTGTCCTCCGGCTGCCCGTTACAGAACTGACATGGGACGACGTGCCCGAAAGCGCGGGCTGACCGCGCCCGCACCCGAGCCGCCGCGCGCGCCCCCGCCGGTCGCTTCGCCACGCCCGCGCGCACGCATGGACGAGGCGCCCAAGGCCCCCTGGTCGCCCTTCCCGCTCGTCGAGCTGGTCGTCCTCATCGCGCTGGTGCTCATCGTCCTCGGGTTCGTGACCGACGGCCCGCGGCGCGGTGCGCTGCTCGGATGCGGCTTCGCGCTCGTCACGCTGGCGGGCCTCGAGCTGGCTATCCGCGAGCACTTCGCCGGCTACCGCTCGCACTCGACGCTGCTGGCCGCGGCGGCCGCGGTCGCGGTCGCTGCGCCGCTGTACGTGTTCACCGGCCTCCCGCAGCTCGTGCTGCTCGTCGCGGGCGTGGCGATCTTCGGGCTCGTGCACGTCCTTCTGCGCGGCGCGTTTCGCCGGCGGTCCGGCGGCCTGGGGTTCCGCGCATGACCGATCAGCCGGTCGACCAGCGGCCGCGCATGCGCCTGCTCGGGCTGCACCACGTCACCGTGATCTGCTCGGACCTGGAGCGCACGACGGCCTTCTACCGCGACGTGCTCGGCCTCGCCCTCGTGCGCGAGGGCGTCAACGACGACGACCCCGACGCGCGCCACTTCTGGTTCGGCGATCCGCAGGCCACAGCCGGGACGCTCGTCTCGTTCATGGAGTACCCGCAGCTCGACGAGGGGAAGGTCGGCATCGGCTCGGTGCACCACATCGCCCTCGCCGTCGGCTCGAGCGAAGAGGTCGAGGCCTGGCGCGACTACCTGCGCTCGCGGGACATCGACTGCACCGAGATGTTCGAGCGCGGCGGGCTGCGCTCGATCTACCTGCGCGACCCGGACGGGACCATCGTGGAGATCGCCACGCCCACGGGCTGACCGGTCGTCGGGAGCCGCGGCCGGTCAGCCCGCGGGACGTGGGAGTCGTTCGTCAGGCCATCCCCGCGAAGACCGGCGTGAGCCCCTCGCTGCGCTCCTGCGCTGCACGGGAGGTTCCACCTGCTCGCAGCATCTGCGCGACCGCGCGACGCTGCCGGTCGGTCATTGAACCGACCGTCTTGTTCTCCGACATCGGGACGCACTGGAGGAACTTGCGACACCGTGTGTGCCCCCAACGGCGCTGACTGGTCAGGAGATCCGAGATCGTCATGCTCTCGGTCTCCCACGGCGCCTTGAGGATCACATCGGCGGCGCTGATCTCCCCAACCGCTACGCGGCGCTTGAGCTCCGCGCGCGCCAGACGGACGGCATTCGCCCGCTGGAGGGCCCGCATGTGTTGCGGCCCAGGGGACATCCTCGGCTCAGCGGTCATCGATCCTCCCTGCTCCCCTCCCTCAAGGGGAACGCTCCTTGGAATGTGTACGTGCCTTGTGCAGCGCGACGGTCCACAGGGCCCTCGTGCGAGGTCCAAGACGGCTCACATCCAGCGCTCCCGATGGCTGCCAGATGCGGTCTTGAAGCCTCTCCCCGTGGCGTCTCGCCGACCGCGCGGAAGCTACGCCACTCTCCGCGAAGGCGTCAACGCGGACGTACGGTCAACAGTCGCAAAGAGCATCGTTTTTCTGTGCCACACCAATTTGTGAAGATCCGGACAAACTTTGCGCTTTCGCGCGAGCGTGGAGCGGCGCCTAGGCGGGGCCCGGCAGCGGCCCGTGCTCGGCCTCGAAGCTCGCCTTGACGGTGCTGAAGATTTCGAGGGCGCGGTCCAGCGTCGGGGTGTCGTGCGTGGCCATGACGCTGGTGCGCAGCAGCGCCCCGCCGGGGGGCACGGCGGGGTGCAGCGCGGTGTTCACGAACGCGCCCGCGTCGTACAGCGCCTTCCACAGGAGCCCGGCCTTCCAGTCGTCCTCGACGAGCACCGGCACGATCGGCGTGACGACGTCGTCGTCGCGGACGACCTTGAAGCCGCGCTCGACGAGGCCGTCGCTCCAGTAGCGCGCGTTGCGCAGCACGTCGGCCATGAGCTCGCGCCCCTCGTCGCTGCGGATGATGCGCAGCGCTGCCTGCGCGGCGCCGACCGCCGCGGGCACCGACGACGCCGTGAAGAGGAACGCGCGGCTCTGGATCCGCAGGAACTCGATGACGTCGGCGGGGCCGGCGAGAAAGCCGCCGCAGCTGGCCAGCGACTTCGAGAACGTCCCCATGCGCAGGTCGACGCGGTCCTCGACGCCGAAGAACTCCACGGCCCCGGCGCCGCGGGCGCCGAGCACTCCGGCCGCGTGCGCCTCGTCGACCATGAGCCGCGCCCCGAAGCGCGCGCAGAGGTCGCAGATCTCGGGCAGCGGCGCGACGTCGCCCTCCATCGAGAACACGCCGTCGACCACGACGAGCACGCCGCCGCCGTCGTTGACGGCGCGCTCGAGCATGCGCTCGAGCTTGTCCATGCGGCGGTGGCGGAACACGCGCAGCTTGGCGCGGCTGAGCAGGCAGCCGTCGAGGATCGACGCGTGGTCGCCGGAGTCGGCGATGACCGTGTCGCTGGGACCGAGGATGGTGCCGAGCGTGCCGACGTTGGCCTGGTGGCCGGTGGTGAAGACGATCGCGTCCTCGGTGCCCTGCCAGTCGGCGATCTCCGCTTCCAGCTCGAGGTGCAGCGCGGTCGTCCCGTTGAGCAGCCGCGAACCGGTCAGACCGGTGCCGTAGCGATCGAGCGCCGCCCGGGCGCCCTGGATGACCCGCTCGTCGCCCGTGAGCCCGAGGTAGTTGTTGGAGCCCAGCATGATCCGCGGGGCGCCCTCCATCTCCACCACGGGGCGCGCGGGGCCCTCGACCGTCCGGAAGTAGGGGACGATGTCGGCCTCGCGGGCGGCGCGCAGCAACGCCACGCGGTCGTTCTCGCGGGCCTTGGCGAAGACGTCGATCGATGTCTCGGGCATGTAGGGTGCGCCGCCGTGTCCGTGGAGGTCAGGCCGGTCAAAGACCGCCGGGAGCTGCGGGAGTTCATCGAGCTCCCCTTCCGGCTGCACTCTACCTCGCAGTACTGGTGCCCCCCGCTGCGCCTGGAGCGCCATTCGTTCCTCAGCCGCAAGCGCAATGCGTTCTTCACGCACGGCGACGCGCGGCTCTCTTGCGCGTGGCGCGACGGGCGCGTGGTCGGGCGCATCAGCGCCCAGATCGACCACGCCTACAACCGCTACCACCAAAGCACGACGGGCATGTTCGGGTTCCTGGAGTTCGAGGACGACCCCGAGGTGCTGCCGGCGCTGCTTGAGGCAGCTACAGGCTGGCTGCGGGCGCGCGGCATGACCGAGGCGCTCGGCCCGATGGACTTCTCGATGAACGACGAGGCCGGCGTGCTCGTCGACGGCTTCGACCGCGAGCCGATGATCAAGCAGCCCTGGCACCCGCCGTACTACGCGACGCGCTGCGAGGAGGCGGGCCTCGAGAAGGCGATGGACCTGTGGATGTGGGAGGTCGAGATCGCCGACCGGGAGAAGCTGCTGCCGATCCTGTTCGAGCTCGCCGATCAGGTCGAGCCCAGGCACGGCGTCCGCATCCGCAAGATGTCGCGGCGCTCGCTGCGCCGCGACATGGATCGCTTCGCCGAGGTCTACAACTCGGCCTGGTCTTCGAACTGGGGCTTTTCGCCGTACTCCAAGGAGGACCTCGACTACTACGCGGGCGAGCTGCAGCTCGTGTTCGACGCGCCGTGGTTCATGGTCGCCGAGAAGGGGGGCGAGACGGTCGCCGTGGCGATCACGGTGCCCGACATCAACCAGGTCCTGCAGAAGATGAACGGGCGGATCCTGCCGTTCGGGTGGTGGCACTTCCTGCGCCGCAAGACGATCATCAACCGCTGCCGCATCGGCTTCTTGGGCGTCAAGCCCGAGTACCAGCACACCGGCGTTGCCGCCGGGCTCTACGTCGAGCACTTCAACATGGCCGCCGCGACGCGCGTCAAGTGGGGCGAGGCGGGCTGGATCCTCGAGACCAACCGGGCGATGAACCGCGGCATGGAGGCCATGAACGGGCGCAAGATCAAGACGTACCGGATGTATCGGCGCCCGTTGGCCTAGGCGTGTCGTGCGTCGGAGCTATGATCGGCGCGCATGGAGGCAGAGCAGCAGCCTGAGGGCTACGAGGAGGTCGACGCCGTCCCGGTGCTGGCCGACGTCCCTGTGCCGCAGGTCAGGGCGTCAGCCGCCGGTGCCGTCGTCGCCAAGCAGGCTGCGGCCGTCGCCGCCACGTCCTTCGCCGCCGGGGTGGCCGCCGTGGCCGTCGTCCGCGGCGCCCGCGCCGTGCGGGCGCGCCGCCGGACGCGCGCTCGCAACCAGATCGCGCCGGTGCTGGCGACGCGGTCGTTCCTCATTGACGTGCACCTGCTGGGCTCGCGCGACTAGCGCGCGCCCGCGCGGCGGGCCGGGCAATGAGGGTGACGAGGTTGGCGGGGCCGCTGACGTGAGGGGCGTCTGCGGGGCGAGCGGCGGCGCGCCGAACCGGCACTCCGTGGTGTTTTAAGCACCTATGTGGTGCTCAAAGCACCACGCGTCGCCGTTTCTATCGCCGCGGGTGCCGCTCGCCATCCCGCGAGCGCCGAGCCACGCCGCCGCCGGCTGCGCCACCGCCAACCTCCTTACCCTCATTGCCCGCCCCGCGGCGGGCCCGTCGACCCCCGCACCACCAGCTCGGCCGGCAGCACCACCGGCCGCCGCGGGCGCTTGCCCGCCATCCGCTCCTCGAGCAGCTCGAACGCCGTCGCGCCGAGCAGTTCGGCGTCGAGCGCCACGGTGGTCAGCGGCGGCTCGAGGACCCGGGCGAAGTCCATGTCGTCGAAGCCGACGACCGAGAGGTCGCGGGGGAGGCGCAGCCCCCGCTCG
>DATFRW010000008.1:0-18156 GCA_035262945.1 Solirubrobacteraceae bacterium | reverse complement strand
GAGGGCAACGCGGTCGCGCGGACGGCCTGTCGCGGCCACCGCGGCGTCGATCGCGTCGAGCGACCAGGTCAGCCACGGCTCGTTGTCCTCGATCGGGTCGTGGAAGCGTCCCGGGTACCACGACGAGCCGGCGGCATCGGGGAGGACGTAGGCGACGTCGTCGAGCGCGATGCGCTGGGCGACGTCGAGCATGAACTCCGGATCCTGGTCGCGCCCGTGCAAGAGGACCGCGGCGACGGGCGCATCGCGTCTGCCCGCGAAGACCGTCTCGGTGCCGAGGTGCGGGTTTGCCGTTTCTGTTCGTAAAGCGCACATGCGTACGCACAGCGCACGCTAGCAGACGGTCCTCAGCCCACGGGCGAGACGCGCCGCAGCAGCGTCCCGAACTCGCGCTGGCGGTAGAGCAGCGGGTCGGCCGTGCCGGCCTCGGCGTGCTCGACGAGCCCGACGGCGATCACGTGGTCGCCGCCGTCGGCGATCTCGTACAAGCGGCATGCGATCCAGCTCGCGATGCCCGCAAGCCGCGGCAGATCGTGGTCGAGCTCCCACGGCACGCCTTCGAACTTGTCGAGGCCCTTGCGCGCGAAGCGGGTCGCGAGCGCCTCCTGGCCGTGCGCGAGCACGTTGATCCCATAGCGCTCTGACCGCCGCACCATCGCCAGGAGATCGGACCCGCGGTCGAGCGCGACGAGCACGAGCGGCGGGTCGATGGAGAGCGAGCAGAACGCGCTGACCGTCGTGCCGTGCGGGCGGTCGTCGAAGCTCGTCACCACGGCGACGGGCGCGCAGACGGCGCCGAACGCCGCCCGGAAGGTGGCCGCATCGACGCCCTCAGCTGACATGGCGGTGGTACGCGGGTCCCTGCTGCGTCAGTGCGTTGGTGATCGTGTTCGCGGTCTCGATGAGCGGCGGCAGGATGCGGCGGCGCAGGTCGTCGAGCGACACGCGCGAGACCGCGGACGACACGTTGAGCGCGGCGATGGTGTCCGGGCCGCGGCGAACCGGCGCCGCGACCGAGCGCAGGCCGATCTCGAGCTCCTGGTCGACGAGTGCCCAGCCGCGCTGGCGGGTCTCGTCGAGCACCTTCCGCAGGCGCTCGGGCTCGGTGATCGTGCGATCGGTCCAGGGCTCGAGCTTGGCGGTGCGCAGGTACTCGTCGAGCTCGTCGTCCGGCAGCGAGGCGAGCAGCACGCGACCCATCGAGGTGCAGTGGGCCGGCAGGCGCGTCCCGACGCTGAGCGTGATCGACATGATCCGCCGCGTCGGCACGCGCGCGACGTAAACGACGTCGGGGATGTCGAGCGTCGCGGCCGAGCACGACTCGTGCGTCTCCTCGACGAGCGCCTCCATGAGCGGCATCGCGAGCTCGGAGAGGTTCAGCGACGACAGGTACGCCCAGCCGAGCGTGAGCAGGCGCGGCGTCGGCGAGAACAGCCGCCCGTCGGAGCGCACGTGGCCGAGCTTCTCGAGCGTGAGCAGGATCCGGCGCGCGGTGGCGCGCGTGATGCCGGTGAGGTTGGCGACCTCGCTGAGCGTCAGCGCGGGGCGCTCGCGCGAGAAGACCTGGATGACGGCCATGCCGCGCTCGAGCGACTGCAGCGACTGCTGCCGTTCCCCCTCCGCGGGCCGATCCGTCTCGGGCGCCTGCGCCATCGACTTGACTGTATCGGCCTGTATGGACCCCGCGGGCGCCTGGTAGATTCGATGCGGCGTACAGCCGTGCGCTCTGCGAACAAGGAGGTGGGGGACGCGTGAACGGCGATTTGCGTCGTGCAGTCCTTCTGAGCTTCGACAATCTGGGCGAGGCCGCCGACCTCGAGCGCGAACAGGATGGCGCGCGCGTCGACAGCCATCCATCGGTCACCCACGCGCTCCCGTGGCTGCTCGACACGCTGTCGGAGCTCGACCTGCGCGCGACGTTCTTCGTCGAGGCGATCAACGCGGAGCTCTATCCCCAGGCGCTGCGCGACATCGCGGCAGCCGGGCACGAGATCGGCATGCACGCCTGGCGCCACGAGCGCTGGGATGCCCTGTCATCGGAGGAGGAGGACGAGCTCCTGGAGCGCAGCATGCGCGCGCTGCGCGGGCTCGGCCTCGAGGTGGAGGGCTTCCGGCCGCCGGGCGGCGCCATCGGCGCGCGGACGCCCGCGGCGCTGCTGGCCCACGGCGTCCGCTGGTGCTCGCCGCTCGGAACGAGCGCGCACCTGGCCAGCAGCGGGCTCGTCTGCCTCCCGTTCCGCTGGCCCCTCGTCGATGCCTACCACCGGATGGAGCTGTTCGCCGACCGGCGCGTGCGCCTCGGCGACCGCCCGAGCGCGTCGTCGCCGCGCGAGACGGCCGACGCATTGCTCGAGGGCCTGGCCGCGCCGTCCGACGCGCCGACCGTGCTGATCTTGCATCCCTTCCTCATGCTCGAGCCGGCCGAGATGGCCGAGGCGCGGCGCGTGCTGGCGTGGCTCGCCGAGCAGGCCGCGAGTGGTGCGCGCTGGGTCGCGCCGGGGCGCGACCTGGCGGCTCAGATGCAGCTCACTCCCGCGCGAGGATGAGGTCGAACCGCGTGCTGCGATAGGGCGCGGTCAGCTCGCGCCCGTCGGGCGCGGTACCGCGCTCGTGGTGGTCGAAGGTCGCAAGCAGCGAGCTGCGCACGCCGAAGACGGCGTCGGTGTCGAGGTACTGGTCGGCCTCGTCGAACACGTGCGTGATGAGCGTCTGGTAGCCCGGCGCCTTGACCATGAAGTGGATGTGGGCGGGTCGCATCGGGCTGCGGCGCGTGGCCTCGAGCATCTCCCCGACAGGACCGTCGGTGGGGATCGGATAGGCCTCGGGCTGCACGGTCCAGAACCAATAGCGGCCCTGGTCGTCGGCGCTCAGATGGCCGCGGCCGCGCGCGGCGTCGAGCGCCTCGTACTGCACGTCGTAGAGGCCGTCCTCGTCGGCCTGCCAGATCTCGAGGTGCGCGCCCGGGATCGGGTCGCCGTCCACCGAGCGGACCGTGCCGCTGACGTAGCAGGGCACGCCGGGGGCGCCGTTGGCGATGTCGTCGCCGTTCTCGAAGCCGGGTGAGCCCTCGACGAAGAACGGCCCGAACACGGTCGACTCGGTGGCGCCGCCCGGATGGCGGTGGTTGATGCCGATGACGAGCATCGACAGGCCGAGGACGTCGGAGGCGAGGACGAACTCCTGGCGCTTGTCGTCGGTCTTGTGGCCGGTGCGCGTGAGGAAGTCGATGGCGGCGAACCACTCGTCCTCGGTCAGCTCGACCTCGCCGGCGAACGCGTGCAGGTGGCGCACCAGCGCCTGGAGCACCTCGCGCAGGCGCGGGTCGGGCGTGTTGTCGAAGCTCGCCTCGACCGCGCGGGTGAGGTCGGCGTCGGCGAGATTGCGTCGCTCGGTCGTCTGATCGGTCACGGCTCGACACTTGCGCGCGGCACCGGCGCTGTCAAGTGCTGCTGCACAATGAGGGTGGCGGCGCAACGCTCCGGGGCACGCGCGACACTCAAGGTCAATGCCGCTCCTGGTGGTCTTCGCGTTCGTGGCAGGCGCGGGCACCGCATTGAGTCCCTGCGTCCTGCCCGTGCTTCCGGCGCTCCTCAGCGCGGGCGCCACGGGCGGGCGGCGCCGGCCGGTGGGCATCGTGCTCGGCCTGGCGCTCACGTTCACCGTGACGATCGTCGGGCTGGCCAGCGTCATCGACGGCGTCGGGCTCGGCCCGGGTGCGACGCGCACGATCGCCGTGATCGTGCTGCTCGTGTTCGGGGTGATCGTCGCCGTGCCGTCGATCGCGGCGCGCGTGGAGGCCCCGCTGTCGCGGCTGGCGCGGCTGGGTCCGCGCGATCGCGGCGACGGCTTCGCGTCCGGCGTCGTCGTCGGCGGCGCGCTCGGGTTCGTCTACGCGCCGTGCGCGGGGCCGATCCTCGCCGCCGTCATCGCGGTCGGCGCGGCGTCGTCGCGGACGGTACCCGTGGGCCTGGCGTTCTCACTCGGCTCGGCGCTCGTGCTGCTCGCGCTCGCGCTCGGCGGGCGCGCGCTGGCCGGGCGCGTCAACGGGCCAGCCCTGCAGCGCGCGCTCGGCGTGGTCCTCATCGCGACCGGCATCGCGATGGCGACGAACCTCGACGTCCGCTTCGAGTCGGCCATCGCCAACCACCTGCCGTCAGCGCTCGTGTTCCCGACACGAAGCCTCGAGACGTCGCACGCGGTCTCCAGCCGCCTGGACAACCTGCGCGGCACGCCGCGCTTCGCCGTGGCGAGCAAGGATCACCAGGGCGTCGCCTCCGGGGCGCTGCCCCGCTACGGCCCGGCGCCGGACTTCGTCGGCAACCAGCGGTGGTTCAACACGCCCGCCGGCCGCCCGCTGACCCTGCAGTCCCTGCGCGGCCACGTCGTGCTGGTCGACTTCTGGACCTACACCTGCATCAACTGCCTTCGCACGCTGCCGTATCTCGAGGCGTGGGATGCCCGCTACCGCAGCGACGGGCTGGTCATCGTGGGCGTGCACTCGCCCGAGTTCCCGTTCGAGCGCGACGCAGGCAACGTCGCCGCCGCGATCAAGCGCGAGGGCATCCGCTACCCGGTCGTGCAGGACAACAAGCTGGCGACCTGGAACGCGTGGGGCAACGAGTACTGGCCCGCCGAGTACCTCATCGACGCCACCGGCCAGGTCCGCCACGTCAACTTCGGCGAGGGCGACTACGGCGGGACCGAGATGGCGATCCGTTCGCTGCTCGTCGAGGCCGGTCATCCAAATCCGGGGGCGATGGCGATGCCGAAGGGCGTGCTCGTCCCGACGATGCAGGAGACCCCGGAGACCTACGTGGGCCTCGCGCGCGCCGAGCGCTTCGACCCGCCGCCGCAGCCCGGCACGCACAGCTACCTCGCGCCGCGCGACCTCACGACCGACCACTTCGCGCTGTCGGGCACGTGGCGCGAGAGCGACGAGGAGGCGACTGCGGTCGGCGGCGCGGCGATCCACGCCGCGATCACCGGCAAGGACGCGTACCTGGTCCTGAGCCCACCGAAGGGCGCGACCGGGACCGTGAGCGTGCTCGTCGACGGGCGGCCGGTCGCCCGCATCCATGTCGACCGGCAACGGCTCTATCAGCTGCTCTCCAACCCACGGCCCGAGAGCCACCGCCTCACCCTGCGCTTCACGCCGGGCGTGCAGGCCTACGCGTTCACCTTCGGCTAGCCAACGCGATCGCAATACGGTCGTGAGCGGCCGCTGACCGCTGCCGTGGATCGTCTCGCCGCATGACCGAGCACATGCGTTCAGGGGACGAACTCACCGGCCTCGAGGCCGACATCGCCACGCGCAAGGCCGATCGCGAGGCCGCCGCACACGAGCGGCGTCTGTCCGATCGTCTCGCCGACGTCGACATTCATCAGCGCGAAGCGCGCTACCTGCTGGAGCGGGCCGGGCTTCTCACGCGCCGCCGCGGCACCTAGCGGCCGCGGCGGCATGTCGCCTAGCCTCCGCCTATGAGCACCCACGAGCGGACGGCCGGCGACGTCGGCTCCCTGTTCCCCGTCCCCGACGAGTCCGCGCTGCCCGAGCGCCTGCAGGGGCTCTTCGCCAAGGCGCGCGAGCGGCTCGGCTTCGTGCCGAACGTCTTTCGCGCCTACTCCTTCAGGCCCGAGCGGCTGAGCCTGTGGTTCGCGCACTTCCGCGCGCTGCACGAGCCGACCGAGAACCTCGGCGCCGCCGACCGCGAGATGATCGCCGTCGTCGTGAGCGCCGCCAACCGCTGCCTGTACTGCCTCGTGGCGCACGGCGCCGCGCTGCGCGAGGAGCTCGGAGACCCGGTGCTCGGCGAGCGGATCGCGTTCGACTGGCGGCGCGCCGGCCTCGACGAGCGCCGCCGAGCGATCTGCGCCTACGCGGACAAGCTCACGCTCACGCCGCAGGAGCTCGGCGAGGACGACCTGCGCGCCCTGCTCGACGTCGGGCTGACGCTCGAGGAAGCATGGGATGTCGCCGAGATCGCGTCGATGTACAACTTCACCAACCGCATGGCGATGGCCACGAACATGCTGCCCAACGAGGACTACGCGGCGCTCGCGCGATGACCACCTTCGGCACCGTCCGCGTCGCCGCCGTGCAGGCGACGCCCGTCGTCCTCGACGCACGCGCCAGCGTCGAGAAGGCCGCGGGCCTGCTGCGCGACGCCGCTGCGCAGGGCGCGCAGCTCGCGGTGCTTCCCGAGTGCTTCGTCTCCGTGTACCCCTCGAACGCCTGGGCGCGCAGCGCGCCGTCGTTCGGCGGCTGGGACCAGCTCTGGGAGCGCATGTGGAAGGAGTCGGTCGACGTCCGCGGGCCGCTGGTCGCGCGGCTCGTCGAGGCCTGCCGTCGCCACGAGATCCACTGCGTCATCGGGATCAACGAGCGCGAGGATGAGCGGCCCGGCACGCTCTACAACACGGTCCTGACCATCGGCCCGGGCGGCGTGCTGCACCGCCACCGCAAGCTCATGCCGACGATGCAGGAGCGCGTGTTCCACGGCGTCGGCGCCGGCGACGACCTCGACGTCGTGCCGCTGCCGGGCATCGGCCGCGTCGGCGGCCTCATCTGCTGGGAGAACCGCATGCCGCTCGCGCGCTACGCCGTCTACCGGCAGGGCGCGCAGATCTGGACCGCGCCGACGGCCGACGACTCGGACGGCTGGCTCGCCTCGATGCGCCACATCGCGATCGAGTCGGGCGCGTTCGTGGTGTCGGTGGGCCAGTACATCCCGGCGAGCGCCTTTCCCGCCGACTTCCCGGTGCCGCTGCCCGACGGCCAGAACGTGTTCAACGAGGGCGGCAGCGCGATCGTCGAGCCGACGTGGGGCGAGGTCGTGGCGGGCCCGCTGCGCGGCGAGGAGGGCATGGTCGTCGCCGACTGCGACCTGCGCGCGGGGTTGCACGCCAAGCGCTGGTTCGACGCGGTGGGGCACTACGGGCGCGCCGACGTGCTCGACACGCCCGAGGACGCAGGACCGCGCACGTAGGGTTCCGGCGGGTGCAGATCGAGACCCGCTACGCCCGCAACGACGGCGCCACGATCGCGTGGACGGCGCTCGGCGACGCTCCGATCGACCTGCTCTTCATCCCCGGCTTCATCTCGCACGTCGAGCACCTCTGGGAGCAGCCGGGCCTGTCGGGGTTCTTCGAGCGTCTCACCGCCTTCGTGCGCTTCATCGTCATGGACCGCCGCGGGTGCGGTCTGTCGGACCCGCGCACCGAGGACCTGTCGCTGGAGGACGAGGTCGGCGACGTCTGCGCGGTACTCGACGCCGCGGGCAGCGAGCGCGCCGTGCTCATGGGCTACACGACCGGCGGGCTGCTGGCGATCGCCGCGGCGGCGCGGGCGCCGGAGCGCGCACAGGGGCTCGTCCTCTATGCGTCGATGGCGCGCGCGGTCGCCGACGACGACATCGACTGGACTTACGACGAGGCCGAGCGTCGCCAGCTGTGGGCGCGGCTGGCCGAGGTGTGGGGGACCGGGATCAACCTCGAGCAGATCGCACCGTCGCGCGCCGACGACCCGCGCATGCGCGCGTGGATGGCCCGCATGGAGCGGCTGTCGACGAGCCCCGGCGAGCTCGTGCGGCTCATGGACTACGTCGGCAGCCACAACGTCAGCCACCTGCTCGACGAGCTGCGCGTGCCGACGCTCATCCTCCACCGCACCGGCGATCGCCTGATCGACGTGCGCCACTCGCGCTATCTCGCCGAGCGGATCCCCGGCGCGCGGTACGTCGAGCTCGAGGGCGTCGACAACCTCCCCGGCGCGGTCGACAGCTCGGACCTGCTCGGCGAGATCGAGGAGTTCCTGACCGGCGGGCGCTCGCGCACGGTCGCCCGCGCGCTGCTCACCGTGCTGTTCAGCGACATCGCGGACTCGACCGGCCATGCCGCCCGCATGGGCGACGCGCCGTGGCGCGACCTGCTCTCGGCCCACCAGACCGCGGTGCGCCGTGAGCTCGACCGCTTCGGCGGCCGCGAGGTCAAGACGATCGGCGACGCGTTCCTCGTCGCCTTCGACGGGCCGCCGTCGCAGGCCGTGCGCTGCGCAGGCGCGATCGTGGAGGCCGTCCGCGAGCTTGGCCTCGAGGTCCGCGTGGGCCTCCATACGGGCGAGTGCGAGGTGATGGGCGGCGACGTCGGCGGCATGGCCGTGCACATCGCCGCGCGGGTCGCGGCGCTGGCCCGCCCGGGCGAAGTCATGGCCTCGGGGACGACGTTCGGAACCGTCGTCGGGGCCGGCCTGCGCTTCGAGGACCGGGGCACGCAGGCGCTCAAGGGCGTCCCCGGGAAATGGCCGTTGTTCGCGCTCGTCGTGAGCTGACGGTCATCTTGCAGACCGCAACCTTCGTGTCCGCTGTCCTGTTGGGAGGCGTAGGCAAAGCTCCCGATCAGGAGGACCGAACCTGATGCGTTCCCGCATCCGCAGCATCTTCAGGATCCGCGCCCAGGGGCCATGGATCCTTGCCAGCGCGCTCCTCGTCGCGTTGCTGGTCGCGCCGTTCGCCGGCGCATTCGGCGAAGGCAACGCCGTTCGCGGCGGCGCGCGCAACCCGTCATCCGACGCGCGCCGCGCGTACTCCAAGGAGACGCAGATCATCGCGAACGTCAGTACGTACGGCACGCGCCAGTCCAACAAGTCCAACAATGGCGGCGGCGCCGTGTACGGCTGCCGCAGCGGTGCAGGCGGGACCCCCAAGGGCAACGAGCCCTGCCTGCGCGCGAGCAACCTGTCCAACGGGCGGGCGTTCGAGTTCAACACCAACAGCGGCACCGAGGTCGGCGCCATCACCGGCCCCGCGACCGCCGCGCCGTTCACCACGACCGCCAAGGGCGTGGCGACGGGTCTGAACGCCGATCAGGTCGACGGCAAGAACGCCAGCGACATCGTCGCCGACGCCCAGGCGTCGACGAAGTTCGCGGCGGTCAACCTCGACGGCACCTCGACGAACAACCGCGGCGTGAAGTCGACGGCGAAGGCGACGGGTACTGGCAACTACACCGTCACGCTCGACGCCGACGTCAGCAAGTGCGCCCGCACGGCGACCGTGTCGAGCGCGACCGCAGCGATCGCGACGACCGAGGCCGGTGCCACGCCGGACGTCGTGACCGTCCACACGTTCGACCTCGCCGGTGGAGCCGCAGCCGACCACGCGTTCTCGGTCACCATCACCTGCTAGCCACCCACTGACGGATCGCGTCCTCGCGCGCGCGTGTACGCGTAGCGCGCGAGGAGCGCGAACCAATCCGCGCCGCCGCCGTACAGGTGCCCGAGTGGCCCTGTGACGATCCAGGCGGTGAAGCGGCGGCCGATCGGCATCGGACGTGACGCTATCGTCACGACCCAATGTCCGCCGCCGTCAAGACGTCCGTCACCGAGCTGCCCGAGTCGCGGGTGCGCGTGGAGGCCGAGGTGCCCGCCGAGGAGGTCGAGCGCCGCATGGAGGCGACGGCCCGCAAGCTCGGCCGCGACCTGCGCATGCCGGGCTTCCGCAAGGGCAAGGTCCCGCCGCCCGTCGTCATCCAGCGCGTTGGCCGCGAGGCCGTGCTCGACGAAGCCGTCCGCGGCGCGCTCGGCCGCTGGTACCTCGACGCAATCGACGACGCCGGCATCCACCCGGTGGGCGATCCCGACCTCGATCTCGGCGACCTCCCGAGCCAGGGCGAGCCGCTCACCTTCACCATCGAGATCGGCGTACGCCCGACGGCGACGCTCGGCACCTACAAGGGCGTCGAGGTCGGCAAGCGGGAGGCGAGCGCGACCGACGAGGGGGTCGAGGGCGAGATGGAGGCGCTGCGCGAGCGCGCCGCGCGCCTGGAGACCGTCGAGGACGCGGCGGGCAACGGCGACTTCGTCGTCATGGACTACCTGGGCACGATCGACGGCGAGCCGTTCGGCGGCGGCGAGGGCCGCGACCAGCTCGTCGAGCTCGGCTCGGGGCGCCTGGTGCCCGGCTTCGAGGACCAGCTCGTCGGCGCCGGCGCCGGCGAGGAGCGCACGGTCACCATCACCTTCCCCGACGATTACGGCGCCGAGGAGCTCGCCGGCAAGGAGGCGCAGTTCGCGGTCACGGTCAAGGAGGTCAAGCGCAAGGACCTCCCCGAGCTCGACGACGACTTCGCCTCCGACGCGGCCGGCTTCGACACGCTCGCCGAGCTGCGAGAGGACGTCGCCGCGAAGCTGCGCGAGGCCGACGAGACGCGGGTCGAGGCCGAGTTCCGCGAGGCCGTCCTCGACGCGGTGGTCAAGGAGTCCAAGGTCGAGGTGCCCGAGGGCCTTGTCGACGCGCGCGCGCGCGAGCTGTGGGAGCGCATGCTGCACTCGCTCAGCCACCAGGGCATCAGCAAGGACGCCTACCTGCGCATCGCCGGCCGCTCCGAGGACGACATCCTCGACGAGGCCAAGCCCGACGCCGAGCAGGCGCTGCGCCGCGAGGCGGTCATCGCCGCGGTCATCGAAGCCGAGGACATCGAGCCGACCGAGGGCGACCTGCTCGACGCGCTGCAGGCCAGCGCAGCCCGCGAGCGGACCACGCCCGAGAAGCTCCGCGCCCGCCTCGACAAGGCCGGCCGGCTCGACGAGCTGCGCGACGACCTCGCCCAGCGCGCCGCCATCGACTTCCTCGCCGAGCAGGCGACTCCAATATCCGTCGAGCAGGCTCAGGCCCGTGACAAGCTCTGGACGCCGGGCAAGGAGCAGGCCGAGAGCGAGTCGTCGCGCCTCTGGACGCCCGGTAGCTAAGGGCCTCAAGGCGGCCCCAAACCCGCCGACTGCCCAGGCAGGCGGCCGGAGACCGGTTGCTAGGCTGCGACAACGCAGGACTCTCCCCGACGATCAAGAACGAAGCGAGGACCATGAGCCCCCTTGTCCCCATGGTGGTTGAGCAGACGTCGCGAGGCGAGCGCGCCTTCGACATCTACTCCCGCCTGCTCAACGAGCGCATCGTCTTCCTGGGGACGCCCGTCGACGATCAGATCGCCAACCTCATCGTGGCCCAGCTCCTGCACCTGGAGTCCGAGGACCCCGACAAGGACATCTCGGTGTACATCAACTCGCCGGGCGGCTCGGTCTACGCCGGCCTGGCGATCTACGACACGATGCAGTTCATCAAGCCCGACGTGCAGACGATCTGCGTCGGCATCGCCATGTCGATGGGTGCGCTGCTCCTTGCCGGCGGCGCGGAGGGCAAGCGCATGGCGCTGCCCAACGCGAAGATCCTCATCCACCAGGTCAGCTCGGGCTTCCAGGGCCAGGCGACGGACATCGAGATCCACGCCAAGGAGATCATCGACATCCGCCAGCGGCTCGACAAGATCATCGCGAAGCACACGAAGCAGGATTACGAGAAGGTTCGCAACGACACCGAGCGCGATTACTTCATGTCCTCCGAGGAGGCCAAGGAGTACGGCATCATTGACCGGGTGATCTCCGAGCATTAGCTTGGAGGGACCCGGAGGGAGAGAGGGAATGGCTCGTCCGACCGACGCGAACGAACAGCTCCTCTGCAGTTTCTGTGGGAAGTCGCAGCGCCAGGTCAAGAAGCTGATAGCCGGGCCGGGCGTCTACATCTGCGACGAGTGCATCGATCTCTGCAACGAGATCATCGATGAGGAGCTCACCGCTCCGCCGTCGTTCGACATCGAGAACCTCCCCAAGCCGCGCGAGATCTACGGCGTGCTCGACGAGTACGTCGTCGGCCAGGAGGAGTCCAAGCGCACGCTTTCGGTAGCGGTCTACAACCACTACAAGCGCGTGCAGATGATGCAGGCCGACGAGAACGACATCGAGCTGCAGAAGTCGAACATCCTGCTGCTCGGGCCGACGGGCTGCGGCAAGACGCTGCTGGCCCAAACGCTCGCGCGCATCCTCAATGTGCCGTTCGCGATCGCCGACGCCACCGCGCTGACCGAGGCGGGCTACGTCGGCGAGGACGTTGAGAACATCCTTCTGAAGCTCATCCAGGCCGCCGACTACGACGTCAAGAAGGCCGAGACCGGGATCATCTACATCGACGAGGTCGACAAGATCGCGCGCAAGGCCGACAACCCGTCGATCACGCGCGACGTGTCGGGCGAGGGCGTCCAGCAGGCGCTCCTGAAGATCCTCGAGGGGACGACGGCTTCGGTGCCGCCGCAGGGCGGGCGCAAGCACCCCCACCAGGAGTTCCTGACCATCGACACGACGAACATCCTGTTCATCTGCGGCGGGGCGTTCGCGAACCTCGACAAGGTCATCGAGCGGCGCACCGGCTCGAACGGCGTCGGCTTCGGCGCCTCGATCGAGTCGCGCGTCGAGCGCGACACCGGCGAGATCTTCGCCCAGTGCCTGCCCGAGGACCTCGTCAACTATGGCCTGATCCCCGAGTTCATCGGCCGCCTGCCGGTGATGAGCGCCGTGCACCAGCTCTCGCGCGACGACCTCATCACGATCCTCACCGAGCCGCGCAACGCGCTCGTCAAGCAGTTCCAGCGCTTCTTCTCCTTCGACGGCATCGAGCTCGTCTTCTCCGAGGACTCGCTGACCTCGGTCGCCGACAAGGCCCTCGAGCGCGAGACCGGCGCCCGCGGCCTGCGCTCGATCATCGAGGAGATCCTCCTCGAGGTGCAGTTCGAGCTGCCCTCGCGCCGCGACGTCAAGAAGTGCGTGGTGACGCGCGAGACGGTCGAGAAGGGCCTCTCGCCCACGCTCGTCACCGAGGCCGTCTCCGACGACGGCAGCGAGCCGCGCCGCGCCGAGTCGGCCTAACCCGCCGCCGCCGCGGCGGTCTCGAGCCGGTCGTCGCCGTAGAAGAGCGCTTCGCCGACGCGCAGCGTCGGCACGCCGCTCACGCCCGCGTCCCAGGCGCCGTCGGTCGCCGCGCGCAGCGCCGTCTTGATCTCGGGATCGGCGATCGCATCGGGCAACGCCGCGCCGTCCAGCCCGACCTCGTCGGCCACTTCGGCCAGCACGCCGACGGTGAGCGCGGTGCCGTCGACGAATGCACGGCGATAGGCGGCGAGCGCGAACCGCTCGCCGGCGCCGAGCCGGGCGGCCCACGTCGCCGCGCGCATCGCGGCGAGGCCGTCGCCGGGCCAGCCGTCCGGCCACGCGAACGGCGCCAGGCCATACCGGCGGGCGCGCTGCGCGAGTTCGACGAGGTTGTCGTCGCGCGCATCGGTCTCGGCCCACGAGCCGCGCCCGCGGTAACGGAAGATCGCGCCGAGGAGGATCGGCTCGAACTCGGCCGGCCCGCCGAGAAGCCCCGCCGCCACGCGCTCGGCGGCGAGGTAGCCGTAGGGGGAGCCGAGGTCGAAGTAGAGCATAGCTAGCTTGATGACCAGCAAGTATAAGCTGTGCATGCCGATGCCCGCGGCGGCCTCAGCTCCCAGGACGCGCGACCCCGAGCGCAGCCGCACGGCGATTCTCGACGCCGCCGAAGAGCTGTTCGCCGAGCGCGGCTTCGCCGGCTCCAGCCTCGAGGAGATCGGGGCGAGGGCCGGGCTGTCGCGCGGGACGCCGAGCTACTTCTACGGCTCCAAGGAGCGCCTCTTCGTCGCCGTGCTCGAGCGCGTCTTCGCCGCGCGCGAGGAGGCGACCGCGCGGGCCTTCGCGCCGCTGCGCGCATGGGCGCACGAGGGCGATGGCTCGCTCGAACGGGCGCTCGCGCGCGCCGTCGAGGGCTACATGGCCTTCCTGCTGGCACGGCCGACGTTCGTGCGGCTGCTCGAGTGGGAGGAGCTGCAGGGCGGGCGGCGCCTGCGCGAGACCCCGCGCCAGTCGCGCGCGATCGCCGACGCCTTCGCGGCGGTACGCGCCGTCGCCTCCCGGCGCGGGCTGCGAACCTTCGAGGTCGAGGACGCCGTCCTGCTCTTCGTGTCGCTGACCTTCTCCCCGCTGACCCAGCACTCGACCTTCATGGCCGCGCTCGGCCGCGACCTCGCCGACCCGTCCACGCTGCGCCGCCACGTTCGCTTCGTCGTCGACCAGCTGCTCGCCGTTGTCCGTCCTCGCTGACCTCCGCGTCCCGATCGTGCAGGCGCCGCTCGCCGGCGGCCCGTCGACGCCCGAGCTCACCGCCGCCGTGTCGGGCGCCGGCGCGTTCGGGTTCGTGGCGGCGGGCTACAAGACGCCCGACGCCGTGCGCGACGAGCTGCGCGCGCTGCGGTCGATGACGCCGGAGCCGTTCGGCGTCAACGTGTTCGTGCCGGGCTCGGCGCCCGATCCGGCGGCGTACGAGGCGTACCTCGAGGGGCTGCGCGCGGAGGCCGAGGCCCATGGGGTGCAGCTCGGCGAGCCGCGGTTCGAGGACGACGCGTGGGATGCGAAGCTCGCCCTGCTCGAGGCCGATCGCGTTGCGGCGGTGTCGTTCACCTTCGGGTGCCCGGCGTCGGAGGTCGTCGGCCGGCTGCGCGCCGCGGGCAGCGAGGTGTGGGTGACGGTCACCGACGTGGCCGAGGCGCAGGAGGCCGCCGACGCCGGAGCCGACGCACTCGTCGTGCAGGGCGTCGAGGCCGGCGGCCATCGCGGGTCGTTCGTCGACGGCGACGGCGCGGGCGACTACGGCCTGCTGGCGCTCCTGCAGCTCGTGCGCGCACGCGTCGACCTGCCGCTCGTCGCGAGCGGCGGCATCGCCACCGGCGGCGCCGTGGCCGCGGTGCTCTGCGCCGGCGCTCGCGCCGCCCAGATCGGTACCGCGTTCCTGCGCACGCGTGAGGCCGGTACGGCGCCCGCGCATCGGGACGCCGTTGCCAGTCGTGCGCCGACGCGCCTCACCCGCGCGTTCACAGGCCGCCAGGCGCGCGGCATCGTCAACCGCTTCCTACGCGAGCACTCGGCCGAGGCTCCGACCGCCTACCCGAACGTGCACCACGCGACGGCCCCGCTGCGCGCCGCGGGGCGCAACGCCGGCGATGCCGACGTCCTCAACCTCTGGGCCGGACAGACCCATGAGCTCGCGCCCGACGTGCCGGCCGCGGAGCTGGTCGCCACGCTCGCGGCCGGTGCGGCCGAGAGCCTCGATGCGGCCCGGCTTGCGCTCAGCCGGCGCGCAGACGCCTGATCGCTTCGAGCTCGGCGACCGTCTCCCGGTCCTTGGGGCGCCCGGCCGCGGTCTTCATCGCGATGAGGTCATCCACCGATGCCACGAGCACCGAGAAGCCACCGAGGTCGAAGCGATCCGCCCGCCGTCGGAGCGCGTCGAACTTCGGCGCGCCCGCCGGTCTCGCGAGGACGTCGAGATCGCCGGCGTCGGTGCTGAGCGTGAGCACCTCGATGCGGCGAAGCGTCGCCCCATCGGGGACGAAGCCCGCGTCGTCGGCGCCCCGCAGCTTGGCGTCCAGGCCGACCAGCACCTCGCCGAGCGCATCGAGGTTGGGCGCGTCGGTCGCGAAGCAGACGTCGAGGTCGAACGTGTTGCGCGCCGAGCCGTGCAGGACAGCTGCGATCCCGCCGATGACGACAAACTCCACGCCCCGCTCGGTCAGCGCCCGCAAGATGCGGGCGGCGTCGAGTTCAGCTCGTGGCGGGCTGCTCACGGCGTGCCTGCCTCAGCAACGCGTGCAGGTTGCGCTGCGAACGCTGAAACGCCGCCAGCCGCTCTGCGGGTGAGAGCCGCAGCCGTTCGGCGATCTGGGTCTCGTCGATCTCGGGTGGCGCGAGCTCCGAGGTCAACCGTCGGCCCGTCGCTCGCAGGGCACGATCGAGCGTGGCGACGGTCGGATTGGCCTCGGGCCGCTCGAGCCGCGCGACCGCCGGCTGTGACAGCCCGAGGCGCGCGCCGAGTTGTGCCTGCGTCAGGCCGGCGTCGAGACGCGCGCTGCGGAGGAGCAAACCCGGGGACATACCCCAGAGGATATATCACGGATGCCTTATCTTCAGGAGCTCGCCCTGATGACGTACCACTGGCCGCCGACGCCCTCGCCGTTGGCGTCCGCCTTCGACCTGTCGCCGGCGTAGCGGTAGAGCGGGTGCCCGTCGTAGGTGAGCTGCAGCGTGCCGTCGTCGCGCCTGACCGTCGCGACGTGGGCGGGAAGGCCGGTCGTGCTCGAGGCCGCCGCCGGAAGCCACGTCCGCAGGCATGCGCCCGTGCAGACCGGGCGGCCCTGCGCCTCGGCGGTGAAGCGATACAGCGTGCGCCCCTGCGCGTCGACGACCACGCGGCCGACCTTCGCCTTCTCGGCGGTGCCCACCGGCGCCTTCGCGTCGTGCGACGAGGAGCCGCAGGCGCCCAGTACGGATGCAGCGATCGCAAGCAGCGCAATGACGCTCGGCTTCACCATCGGCATCATCAGTGAACTCAACATTCCCGGCGAGGTGCGTCACCATCGACGGGGTAACGCCACGACCATGCGAATCCGACGAATCCTTCCCTGGCTGATCCTGTTCGAGCTGCTCAAGGCCGGCCGCGACCATTGGGACACGCTCGACCCCGCCGACCGCGCCGAGGTCGCCGACCTGTTCCGTCGCACGCGCGGCAATCCCCGCAACCTGAGCGCCGCCGACAAGGCCGAGCTCCGCGATCTGGCCCGCCGCCTGCACCTCGCGCGGCTCGGTTTCTCGCTGGGCTCCGCGGCCGTGATCGGCCGCCGCCGTCACCGACGCCGGCGGTGAAACGCTGCGTAGACTCCGCCGCCCGATGACGAGCCTGCAGGAGCGCACACGTTTCGAGCCCGCGGAGGTCGAGCCCCGCATCATCGA
This sequence comes from Solirubrobacteraceae bacterium, assembly GCA_035262945.1. GTDB lineage: Bacteria > Actinomycetota > Thermoleophilia > Solirubrobacterales > Solirubrobacteraceae > JAOPZW01. The sequence continues at coordinate 1,478 of DATFRW010000008.1, read as the reverse complement.
GCGCTGGCTGCAGTCCGGCCTGCATCACCCCAAGCCCGAGGGCACGGCGGACGAGAACTTCTCGATCGCCATCCCACCGCCGAACGTCACCGGCGCGCTGCACATGGGCCATGCCCTCAACGGCTCGATCCAGGACCTGCTCATCCGCTACCACCGCATGCGCGGCCAGCGGGCGAAGTGGATCCTCGGCACCGACCACGCGGGCATCGCCACCCAGAAGCAGGTCGAGCGCCAGCTCGAGTCCGAGGGCTCGAGCCGCGAGCAGCTCGGCCGCGCGGCGTTCGTGGAGCGCGTCTGGCAATGGCGCGAGCAGTACGGCGGCGAGATCATCGAGCAGTACAAGCGCCTCGGCGCGACCGTCGACTACGACGACGAGCGCTTCACCCTCGACGACGACTACGTCCGGGCGGTCCTGAAGGTCTTCGTCGACCTCTACGACAAGGGCCTGATCTACCGCGACCACTACCTGGTCAACTGGGACCCGGGCCTGCGCTCGGCGGTGTCCGATCTCGAGGTCGAGGACCGCGAGGTCACTGACACGCTCTACTCGATCGCCTACCGGCTCGAGGATGGCTCGGGCGAGATCGTCGTCGCCACGGTGCGCCCCGAGACGATGCTCGCCGACGTCGCTCTCGCGGTGCACCCCGACGACGAGCGTTATCGCCAACTTGTGGGCAAGACCGCGATCCTGCCGCTCGTCGGGCGCCACCTGCTGATCGTCGCCGACGACTACGTCAAGCCGGAGTTCGGCACCGGCGTCCTGAAGGTCACGCCCGGCCACGACGCCAACGACTTCGAGATCGGCCGCCGCCACGACCTCGACGAGATCACGGTCATCGGCGAGGACGGTTGCATGACGGCCGAGGCGGGCCCCGAGTTCGCCGGCTTCCCGGTGCTCGAGGCGCGCGACAAGGTGGTCGCCGCGCTCACCGAGCAGGGGCTCATCCGCCACACCGAGGAGTACACGCACGAGGTGCCGTTCAGCCAGCGTTCGGGCGAGCGCATCGAGCCGCTCATCTCGCTGCAGTGGTTCATGGCGATGGACGATCTGGCGCGGCCGGCAATCGAGGCCGTCCGCTCGGGCCGCGTGCACATCCATCCCGAGTCGCAGTCGCGCCGCTATCTCGAGTGGCTCGAGAACATCCGCCCCTGGTGCATCTCGCGCCAGCTGTGGTGGGGCCATCAGATCCCGGTCTGGTACCGCGAGGAGGAGGAGACCTACGTCGGCACCGAGCCGCCGGAGGGCGCGGGCTGGGAGCGCGAGCCCGACGTGCTCGACACATGGTTCTCCTCGGCGCTGTGGCCGTTCGCGACGCTCGGCTGGCCGCAGGAGACGCCGGAGCTGCGCGCCTTCTACCCGACGGACGTGCTGCTCACCGCGCGCGACATCCTCTTCCTGTGGGTGGCGCGCATGGTGATGATGGGCCTCGAGTTCACCGGCGACGTCCCGTTCCACGACGTCTACGTGCACTCGGTCA
>DATFRW010000007.1:0-9619 GCA_035262945.1 Solirubrobacteraceae bacterium | reverse complement strand
CGCGTGCTCGTCGGCGTGACGATGACCGAGGACGAGCAGCGGCTCTTCGAAGGCGTGCTCCCGCTCGACGACGTCGACAGCGGCGCGATCGACCTCGCCGGCAGGTTCGCCGAGCTCGTCGGCCGCCTGCGCACGGCGGTCGACGCACTGAACACGACGCAGCCGATCGACGACTGGGCGACCGCGATCGCCGCCGCCGCGGACGCGCTCACGACGACCACCGAGCGCGACGCCTGGCAACGCGCCGAGCTCGAGCGGATCCTCGGCGACGTCGTCAGCGAAGCGGCCGAGACGCAGACGAGCCTCGCGCCGGCCGAGCTGCGCGCGCTGCTCGGGGAGCGGCTCGAGGGACGGCCGACGCGGGCGAACTTCCGGACCGGCCACCTGACGATCTGCACGCTCATGCCGATGCGCTCGGTGCCGCACCGCGTCGTCTGCCTGCTCGGCATGGACGACGGCGTCTTCCCGCGCAAGACGCCGCGCGACGGCGACGACCTCATGCTCGCCGACCCGCACGTCGGCGACCGCGACGCGCGCACCGAGGACCGTCAGCTCCTGCTCGACGCGCTCATGGCCGCGACCGACCGACTCGTCGTCACCTACACCGGCAACGACGAGCGCACGAACCTCGTCAAGCCGCCCGCCGTGCCGATCGGCGAGCTGCTCGACGCCGTCGACCGCGACGCCGTGCACGTGCGCCACCCGCTCCAGCCCTTCGACCCCGTCAACTTCGAGCGCGGCGCTCTCGTGCCGAACCGCGCGTGGAGCTTTGACCCCGTCACGCTCGACGGCGCGCGCGCGCTCATCGGCGAGCGCGCCGCGCCGGCGCCCTTCCTCGCCGCGCCGCTCCCCGCGGAGCCGGCGGCGCTCGTCGAGCTCGAGAGCCTCGTCCGCTTCGCCGAGCGGCCCGTCCGCGCCTTCCTGCGCCAGCGGCTGGGGATCAGCGTCGGCGAGTTCGACGACGAGGTCGCCGACGCGCTCCCCGTCGAGCTCGACGGGCTCGAGCTCTGGGGCGTCGGTCGGCGCCTGCTCGAGGGCACCCTCGCGGGCGCGGACCTCGACGCGTGCATCGCGGCCGAGATCGCGCGCGGCACGTTGCCCCCGGGCCGTCTGGCCAAGCCCGTCATCGACAAGATCCGCCCGACCGTCGAGGAGATCGCCAAGCAGGCGCGCGCGGCGATCGCCACCGGCGCCGAGCCGCGATCGGTCGACGTCAAGGTCGCGCTCGCCGGCGGCCGCACGCTGAGCGGGACCGTGCCCGGCGTCCGCGGCGACGTGCTGCTCGCGGTCACCTACTCGCGCGTGAACGCCCGCCACCGCCTCGCCGCATGGGTGCGGCTGCTCGCGCTCACCGCCGCGCACCCCGGCCTCAGCTTCGAAGCGGTCACCGTCGGACGCGCGCGCTCGGGCGCCCACGAGGACGCGCGCGTGACGATCGCGCGGATACCCGACCTCGCGGCCGACGCCGCACACGCGCGCCTCGCCACCCTCGTCGACCTCTACGACCGCGGCATGCGCGAGCCGCTCCCGCTCGCGTGCCTGACCTCGGCCGCGTACGCCGAGGCGGCGGCGGCAGGCGAGAACGCCACGGCGGCCGCGCGCCGCGCGTGGGAGTCCCGCTGGAACTACCCGCGCGAGGACGCCGAGCTCGAGCACCAGCTCGTGCTCGGCGGCGTGCGCACGTTCGACGAGCTCGTCGCGCAGGCGCCGCGCGCCGACGAGGCCGGGGACGGCTGGGACGCCGGCGAGACGACGCGCTTCGGCCGCCTCGCCCGTCGGCTCTGGGACGGGCTGCTCGGCCGCGAGGTGCTCAGCGAGCGGTGACCGAGATCGCCGACATCCGCGCCTTCGACGTCTGCGGCCCGCTGCCCACCGGCGTCACCGTGCTCGAGGCGAGCGCCGGCACCGGTAAGACGTTCACGATCGCGGCGCTCGCCGCCCGCTACGTCGCCGAGGGCACGCCGCTCGAGCAGCTGCTGCTCGTCACCTTCACCCGCATGGCCACCGGCGAGCTGCGCGAGCGCGTCCGCGAGCGGCTGGTGAGCACCGAGCGCGGCCTGGCCGGAGGCGACACCAGCGACGAGGTCGTCGCGCTGCTCGCGCAGGGCGCGGCCCCGGAGGTCGCGCTGCGGCGCGCGCGCCTCGTCCGCGCGCTCGCGGACTTCGACGCCGCCACCATCGCCACCACGCACGGCTTCTGCCAGGAGGTCCTCGGCGGGCTGGGCGTCGCCGGGGACGTCGACCCCGACGCCACGTTCGTCGAGGACGTCGACGACCTCGTGCAGGACGTCGTCGACGACCTCTACGTGCGCCGCTTCCACGGCCGCGAAGCGCCGGCCTTCGACCGCGCGGAGGCGATGCGCATCGCCCGCGCCGCGGTCCAGAACCCGGCGGTCCGCCTCGAGCCGGCGCACGCGTCCGCGGACACGATCGCCGCCATGCGGGTGCGCCTGGCGATCGCGGTCCGCCGCGAGCTCGACGACCGCAAGCGCCGCATGGCGATCATGACCTACGACGACCTGCTCACCCGCCTCGACGCCACGCTCGCGGAGAGCCCCGCCGCCGTCGAGCGTCTGCGCGAGCGCTACCGGGTCGTGCTCGTCGACGAGTTCCAGGACACCGACCCGGTCCAGTGGGACATCATGCGGCGCGCGTTCGGGGAGGGGACGCTCGTCCTCATCGGCGACCCGAAGCAGGCGATCTACGCCTTCCGCGGCGCCGACGTCTACGCCTACCTCGCGGCCGCGCGGGAGGCCGGCACGCGCGCGACGCTCGAGATCAACTGGCGCAGCGACCAGGGCCTCATCGACGCCTACGACGCGCTCTTCGGTCGCGCGCGTCTCGGCCACGAGGGGATCGTCTACCGCAAGGTCCGCGCCGCCGACGACAACCAGGCGCCGCGCCTGAGCGGGGCACCGGTCACCGCGCCGCTGCGCGTGCGCGTCGTGCTGCGCGACGAGCCGCCGGTCACACTCACGCGCGGCGGCTTCGCCGGAAACGCGACGGCGCGCCAGCACATCGCGCGCGACCTCGCGGCCGACATCGCTGCGCTGCTCGCCTCGCCCGCGACGATCGAGGTCGGCCGCGAGCGCACGCGAGAGCGCGTCCGGCCCGGCCACCTCGCGGTGCTGGTGCGCACGCACCGCAACGCGGCGCTCATCCGCGACGCGCTCGAGGACGCCGGCATCCCGGCGGTCATCAACGGCGCCGGCAGCGTGTTCGGCACGCCGGTCGCGCGCGAGTGGCTGCGCCTGCTCGAGGCGCTCGAGCGGCCGGCGTCGTCGCCGCGTGCGCGCGCGGCGGCGCTGACCCCGTTCATCGGCTGGAGCACGGAGCGGATCGCGTCGGCGACCGAGGACGACTGGGAGGAGCTGCACCGCCGGCTGCACCAGTGGGCGCGCGTGCTGCGCCGGCGCGGCGTCGCGTCGTTGACCGAGACGGTCACCCTCGCCGAGGGCGTCCCCGCGCGCGTGTTGCGGATGGCCGACGGCGAGCGCCGCCTCACCGACCTGCGCCACATCGCCCAGCTGCTGCACGCCGCGGCGATGAGCGAGCACATGGGCGCCGCCGCGCTGACCTCGTGGCTGCGCCGCCAGATCGCCGACGCCGGCGAGGATGTCGGCGACGAGGACCGCAGCCGGCGCCTCGAGTCCGACGCCGAGGCCGTGCAGGTGCTCACCATCCACCGCAGCAAGGGCGTCGAGTTTCCGATCGTGTACTTCCCCTTCCTGTGGGAGCCGGGCTACATCCCGCGCGAGAACCAGCCGGTGTTCTTCCACGACCCCGAGGCCGGCGACGAGCGGGTCATCGACGTCGGGATGGACGGCCGCGACTTCCCGCGCCACAAGGCGCTGCACGAGGCCGAGCAGCGCGGCGAGGACCTGCGCCTCGCCTACGTCGCGCTGACCCGTGCGCGCCACCAGGCGGTCGTCTGGTGGGCGGGGTCGTGGGACAGCCGCAACTCGGCGCTCGGGCGGCTGCTCTTCGCCCGCGACGCCGACGGCAACGTCCCGGCGCGCGGGTCGTTCACGCCGAGTGACGAGAAGGCGGTCGAGCGTTTCGAGGCGCTCGCGGCGGAGGCGCCGGGAGCGGTCAGCGTCGAGCGCGCGCGCGTGGGTCCGCCGATCCCGTGGTCGGGCGAGCCGCGGGCAGCCGCCGACCTGACCGCAGCGCGCTTCGACCGCCACCTCGACTGGTGGTGGCGGCGCACGTCGTACAGCGACATCACGTCCGCCGCGCACGAGGCGCGCGTGGCGAGCGAGCCCGAGGAGCGCGTCGTCAGCGACGAGGAGCCGCTCGCGGTGCCGGCGGTCGCCGCGGCCGACGACGCCGACGAGGCCGCGTTGCGGGCGGTGCCGTCGCCGCTGGCGGAGATGCCGTCCGGCGTCCAGATCGGCACCTTCGTGCACCGGGTCTTCGAGGCCGCCGACTTCGCCGCGGCCGACCTCGACGCCGAGCTCTCGGAACGGGTGGCCGCCGCGCAGGCGCGGCGTCGCGTCGAAGTCGGCGACCCGGCGATCGTGGTCGCTGGGCTGCGCGCGGCCATCGAGACGCCACTCGGCACGCTGCTCGGCGGCGCGCGCCTGCGCGACGTCGCGCGCGCCGACCGCCTCGACGAGCTCGAGTTCGAGCTGCCGCTGGTCGGCGGCGACGCGCCGGTCGCGCGCGTGACGCTCGCCGCGATCGCCGGCGTCCTGCGCGCGCACCTGCCGGCCGCCGATCCGCTCGCCGGATACGCGGACCGCCTCGACGATCCCGAGCTGCGCCAGAGCCTGCGCGGCTACGTCACCGGCACGATCGACCTCGTCGTGCGCAGCGGCGATCGCTTCGCGGTCGTCGACTACAAGACGAACTGGCTCGGCGCCCCGGGCGAGGAGCTCAGCGCGTGGCACCACCGCCCGAGCGCGCTCGCGGCCGAGATGCAGCGCGCGCACTACGTGCTGCAGGCGCTGCTCTACACGGTCGCGCTGCACCGCTACCTGCGCTGGCGCCTGCCGGGCTACGACCCCGAGCGCAACCTCGCGGGCGTGCTCTACCTCTTCGTCCGCGGGATGTCGGGCGCCGCGACACCGGTCGTCGACGGCGTGCCCTGCGGCGTCTTCGCCTGGCGCCCGCCGGCCGCCCTGGTCGAGGCCCTCAGCGACGTTCTCGAGCGAGGCGCGTGATGCTCGACGTCCTCGTCGCCGCCGGCCTCCTGCGCGCCTTCAACGAGGCCGGCGTGCTCGCCCCGGCCGACGTCCACGTCGCCCAGCGCCTGGCGCAGCTCGGCCGCGAGGACGACGAGCGCGTGCTGCTCGCCGCCGCGCTGGCGGTGCGCGGCCCGCGGCTCGGCCACGTCTGTGTCGACCTCGCCACCATCAGCCGGACCGCCACGGTCGAGGCCGACGAGGAGCTCGACCTGGGCGCGCTGCCGTGGCCAGAGACCGCTGCCTGGATCGCGGCGGTGACGGCAAACGACCTCGTCGCCGTGGGGGAGGACGACGACGCGCGCCCGCTGCGCCTCATCGGCTCGACCCTCTATCTCGACCGCTACTGGCGCGAGGAGCGTCAGGTCGCGGCCGACCTCCGGGCGCTCGGCGACGCCCCGCCGCGCGACGTGCCCGCCGACCTTGTCGCGCGCCTGTTCGAAGGCGATGACGACGACCGTCAGCGCCTCGCGACCGAGCGCGCGGTCTCGCGGGGGCTGGCGGTCGTCGCCGGCGGCCCCGGCACGGGCAAGACGACGACCGTCGCGCGGATCATGGCGGTGCTCGCCGAGCAGGCCGTGGCCGACCACGCGCCCGCGCCGCTCGTCGCGCTCGCGGCGCCGACGGGCAAGGCCGCCGCGCGCCTCCAGGAGGCCGTGCACGAGGAGGCCGGCCGCCTCGACGTCCCCGACGGGACCCGCGCTCAGCTCCGCGCCGCCCAGGCCTCGACGCTGCACCGACTGCTCGGCTGGCGGCCCGACAGCCACAGCCGCTTTCGCCACCACCGCGGCAACCGCCTGCCCCACGACGTCGTGATCGTCGACGAGACCTCGATGGTCTCGCTGTCGCTGATGGCGCGGCTCGTCGAGGCGGTGCGCCCGGACGCGCGGCTGATCCTCGTCGGCGACCCGGGCCAGCTCACCTCGATCGAGGCGGGCGCCGTGCTCGGCGACATCGTCGGGCCGGCCGCGGAGGCCGCGCCCCCTCCGGGCGGCGCGATCGCCGACGGCATCGTCGTGCTCGAGCGCGTGCATCGCTTCGGCGGCGCTATCGCCGCGGTCGCCGATGCGGTGCGCCGCGGCGACGCGGACGCCGCGCTCGCCGCGCTGACCCGCGCGCCCGGCGAGGTGACGTGGATCCCGGTCGACGTGGCCACCACGCGCGACGCGCCGCAGGCCATCCACGACGAGGCCGTCGCCGCCGCCCGCGCCGTGACCGCCGCCGCCCGCGACGGCGACCCCCGCCGCGCGATCGACGCGCTCGGCGCGTTCCGCCTGCTCTGCGCGCACCGCCGCGGCCCGCACGGCGTCGAGACGTGGGCGGATCGGATCGAACGCTGGCTCGCCGCGGAGATCGAGGGCTTCGGCGCCGAGGGCCGCTGGTACGTCGGGCGCCCGCTGCTCGTCACCGAGAACGACTACGGCCTGCGTCTCTACAACGGCGACACCGGCGTGATCGTCGCCGGCGAGCGCGGCCGCGCGAGCGCCGCCTTCGAGCGCGGCGGCGAGGTCGTGACCTTCAGCCCGGCGCGGCTCGGGGCCGTCGAGACGGTCTACGCGATGACCATCCACAAGAGCCAGGGCTCGCAGTTCGACGCGGCCGCCGTCCTGCTGCCCGACCCCTCGTCGCACATCCTCACGCGCGAACTGCTGTACACCGCGGTCACCCGCGCGCGGCGGCGGCTCATCCTCGCGGGGACCGAGGAGACGGTGCGCGCCGCGATCGCCCGCCCGGTCGCCCGGGCGTCTGGGCTGCGGCGCCAACTTTGGGGTCAGACCCCTTGAGTCGCCTTCACTCAAGGGGTCTGACCCCTTGAGCGCGAACACCACAGGATGGCCGCAGGGAAATGCGTGGCGGCCACCGTGGTCGCGTTCGTCCTGACGTGCCCGATCGCCCGCGCTTCCGACGCCGGCGTGGCGGCCCTGCAGACCGCGCTGTACGCGCGCGGGCTCTACGGCGCGACGGTCGACGGCATCCCGGGGCCGGCGACGACCACGGCGGTCCGCCGCCTGCAGGCGCGCGACGGTCTGGCGGTCGACGGCGTCGCCGGGCCCGCGACGCGGCGGGCGCTGGGCTGGCGTGGGCGCCCGCGGCTCGGCTCGCGCCCGGTGGTCGAGGGCAGGCGCGGCTGGGACGTCGCCGAGCTGCAGTTCATGCTGGCGCGCGCCGGCTTTCCCTCGGGACCGTTCGACGGCGACGCCGGGCCGCGCTTCGACGCGGCGCTGCGCCGCTTCCAGGCGTGGGCCGCGATCGGCGCCGACGGCGTCGCCGGACCGCGCACGGTCGCCTCGCTGCAGCGCCCGCCGCCGCGGTCGCCGTTGCGCTTCATCACGCCGGTGAGCGCCCCGATCGGCGACGGCTTCGGCCCGCGCGGAAACGCGATGCACACGGGCGTCGACTTCCTCGCGGGCGCGGGCACGCCGGTGTCAGCGGCCGGGAGCGGCTGCGTCCAGTTCACCGGCTGGGACGACGGCTACGGCCAGCTCGTCGTCATCGGCCACACGCTCGGCGTGACGACGTGGTACGCGCACCTGTCGCGCATCGACACGCGGCGCGGGGCGTGCGTCGCGGCCGGCGCGCGGATCGGCCTCGTCGGAGCGACAGGCCGCGCCACCGGCCCGCACCTGCATTTCGAGGTCCGCCTCCGCGGCGCAACGAGCGATCCGCGATTCGCGCTCGGTTGAGCGTCGGCGTACAGTCCTCACACCCCCGAAGGAGGTCATCATGATCGGCGCAGTGATCGTCGGTTTCATCGCAGGTGTGATCGGCCGCGCGCTGCTGCCCGGCGACCCGTTCCGCCACATGAGCGGGCCGAAGTCGTGGGGCATCTCGCTGCTCGTCGGGTTGGCCGGAGCGCTGCTCGGCTACCTGATCTTCACGGTCGGCCTCGGCATCGGCGACACCGACGTGTTCGACTTCGGGGGCATCGTCGGCGCGATCATCGGCGTGTTCATCGTGCTCGCCGTCCTTGGGGCGGTGATGAAGAACCGCGGCGGCTCGGCCGGGCGCCCGGGCACGACCGCGGGCTGACCCGCAGACCCTCGCTGCGCCCGCTCGGTCCGCGCGCCACCGCGGCGGCGATCGCCGCGCTCGGCTTCGTCGTCGGGCTCGCCGGCGACGCGTGTCACGTCGCCTCCGGGACCACCCGCTACGAGTGGGACGGGGTTCCGACGATCTGGCGCAGCGCGGTCTGGTTCCCGGTGCTCGTCGCGGGCGCGGTGCTGCTCGCGGCCTGGTCGTCCGAGCGCGCCGGCCTGCCCGCGGCGCGATCGCGCGGCCGCGCCGACGTCATCGTCGGTGCGGCGCTGGTCCTCGCGCTCTATGCGCTGACGGCGACGCTGCGCGATCAGCCGGCGACCGTTTCGGTGATCCTCACGGGCGCGCTGGCGCTGGCGATCTGGGCCTGGTGGGACCCGTCGCCCGGATCGCTGCTCGTCGCCGCCTCGGCGGCGGTCATCGGGCCCGTCACGGAGATCGTCCTGGTCGCCCTGGGCGCGGCGAGCTACGCCGACGATTCGGACGCGCTCGCCGGCGTCGCGCCGTGGCTTCCGTTGCTGTATTTCGCCGCCGGCGCGGTCGCCGCGCGGCTGTGGCCGGCGATCTCTGGCGACGTTCCCCCGCGTCGGGATTAGGGTAGGGGGCTGACCAGACCAGAGGAGGGCAGAGAAGCGATGGCCAACCTCAAGAGGAACCAGAGCAGCGACCCGCCGACCGACAAGATCGTGGCGGCGCTCGCCGCGGCGCTGACGATGTTCGCGCTCGGCGCGCTCGCCCATCGGTTCATCCTCGATCGCCAGAACGCGCGGCGACGGCGGCACCTGGCGCGCGAGCGGGCGTCGTCGAAGGTGCGCCGCCGGGCGCGCGGCACCGCCAAGCGTGCGCGGTACTTCGAGGGCGTCGCCGAGGGCGTGGCGCACAAGGCGGCGCACGCCGTGCCCGGCACCAACCGGCACCGCGAGGTGCTCGACGACGTGTCGCTCGCGCAGAAGGTCGAAAGCGAGGCGTTCCGCCACGCGGGCGTCTCCAAGGCGCACGTGAGCGTCAACGCCGAGGCCGGGATCGTCTATCTGCGCGGGCGCCTCGAGAACGACGACGAGATCCATCGCCTCGTCAAGGCCGCCGCCGCGGTGAACGGCGTCGACCGCGTCGAGAGCCTGCTGCATACGCCGGGATAGCTACCGGAACTCGACGACCTGACCGAACGGCAGCCGGTCGGCGCGGCCGATCCATCCCTCCGGCGACCGCGTCGTGGGGTCGATCGGGCGCGCCGGGTAGCCGAAGGTCAGGACGATGGCGACCTGCTCGTCCGCGCCGTGGCGGACCGCGGCGGACATCGCCTCCTTGTCGGCGACGCCGTTCGGCGACGAGCCGATCCCCTCGTTCCACGCGGCGAGCATCATGTTCTGCGCCGCGCGCCCCGCGTCGAAGGACGT
>DATFRW010000006.1:0-14317 GCA_035262945.1 Solirubrobacteraceae bacterium | reverse complement strand
GTGCGCCCGCCGCGGCCCTGGCGGCCCTCGAAGTTGCGGTTGGAGGTCGAGGCGCAGCGCTCGCCGGGCTGCAGGATGTCGGGGTTCATGCCCAGGCACATCGAGCAGCCCGCGCCGCGCCAGTCGAAGCCCGCCGCCCTGAAGACCTCGTCGAGGCCCTCGGCCTCGGCCTGGAGCTTCACCTGCACCGAGCCGGGCACGACCATCGCGTAGACGTCGGAGGCGACCTTGCGGCCGTCGACGACGCGCGCGGCGGCGCGCAGGTCGCCGATGCGCGAGTTCGTGCACGAGCCGATGAAGACGCGGTCGAGGCGGATGTCCTCCATCGCGGTGCCGGGCTGCAGGTCCATGTAGTGCAGCGCGCGCTCCTCGCCCTCGGTCGACGGCTCGGGGACGCGCTCGGTCACGCCGACGACCTGCGCGGGATTCGTGCCCCACGAGACCATCGGGCTGAGAGCCGAGGCATCGACGACGACCTCGCGGTCGAAGGTCGCTCCGTCGTCGGTGCGCAGGTCGCTCCACCCGGGATCGACGCTCGCGCCGCGTTCCTCGACCCACGCGAAGGTCGTGTCGTCGGGCGCCACCATCCCAGCGCGGCCGCCGCCCTCGATCGTCATGTTGCAGACGGTCATGCGGCCCTCCATCGAGAGCCCCTCGATCGGCGGGCCGGCGTACTCGACGACGTGGCCGACGGCGCCGTCGACGCCCATCTGGCCGATGGTCCCGAGGATGAGGTCCTTGGCGGTGACGCCGAAGCCGAGCTCGCCCTCGTAGCGGATGCGCATCGCCTTCGGCTTGCGCTGCACGAGGCACTGGGTGGCGAGGACGTGCTCGACCTCGCTCGTGCCGATGCCGAACGCCAGCGCGCCGAACGCGCCGTGGGTGGCCGTGTGGCTGTCGCCGCAGACGATCGTCATGCCCGGCTGCGTGACGCCGAGCTCGGGGCCGATGACGTGGACGATCCCCTGGTGCTCGGAGCCGAGCGAGTAGAGCGGGATCCCGAACTCCTCGCAGTTGCGCTCGAGGGTCTCGACCTGCACGCGGCTGAGCTCGTCGCGGATGCGCGCGGCGACCGGCGTGCCGTCGGTGGGGACGTTGTGGTCGGCCGTCGCGAGCGTGCGGTCGGGCCGGCGCACCGCGCGGTTCGCGAGCCGCAGGCCGTCGAAGGCCTGCGGGCTCGTGACCTCGTGGACGAGGTGCAGGTCGATGTAGATGAGGTTGTCGGCGACCTCGTGGGCGTCCCAGATCTTGTCGAACAGGGTTTGTGGCATTCAGCTTCTCCGTAGGCCGGCGGACACGACGGCGAGGATGGTCGCCTCGCCGGGCCCGGGGTTCTCGAAGTGGTGGGGCAGGTCGGCGTCGAAGGTGACGCAGTCGCCGGTGGCGAGCGCGTGGCGGTCGCCGTCGATGTCCAGGACGACGGAGCCGCTCTCGACGAGGGCGATCTCGCGGCTGCCGGGCTCGTGCATCGGCGGGTCGCCCGGGCCGCCCGTCTGCGCGCCGGCGGCGAGCGCGTGGCGGCTGAGCTCGGCGCGCTGGCCGGGCAGCGGCGGGGTGAGGATCTCGAAGCGGTGGCCGCCATGAGACGCGCCGCGGCGCTCCCGCGCGCGCACGACCATGACGGTGCCCGTCTCGTCGAGGCGCAACAGCTGGCTGAGGCGCAGCTCGAGCCCCGCCGCGATGCGCCCCGCGATCTGGAGCGTCGGGCTCGTCTCGCCGCGCTCGACCTGGCTGAGCATCGGCGCGCTGACGCCCGAGCGCTCGGCGAGGTCGCGCAGCGACAGGTCCATCGCCTCCCGCAGCGCACGGACGCGCGGGCCGATGTGGATGTGGTCGACGACGGCAGCCACGATACAGGCGTACGTTATCGCATACACGTAGCCTGCAGGTCGATGGCGCCCTTCGTCTATCCCGACGTCCTCGTCCTCGCCGGCGGCGGCATCGTCGGGGAGGCCTGGATGACCGGCATGCTGGCGGGCATCGAGGATGGCGCGGGAGTCGAGATGGCCCGCGTCGAGGCGTTCGTCGGGACCTCCGCGGGCGCGATCGTCTCGGCGCGGCTGGCGGCGGGAAGGCGGCTCCGCCGGCCGCGGGACCCGACGGACACGGCAGAGTCGGCCGAGAACAGGGGCGACGGCCTGGTGCGCACGGCGGCGCGCTGGGGATGGGCGGCGACCGCGCCGCTCGCACCGGTGGCCACGGCCATCGCGGCTCCGGGCGGGGCGCTCGCCCGAGCGGCACTGCTGGCCCGCGCGCCCAGCGGCGGGCGCTCGCACGCGCGGCTGCACGACGAGGTGGCGGGCTGGGGCGCGCGCTTCGATGGCCGCCTGCGCATCTGCTGCGTCGACAAGCGTTCCGGGCGCCGCGTCGTCTTCGGCGCGCCCGGCGCGCCGCGCGCCTCCGTCGCCCAGGCGGTGGCGGCGTCGTGTGCGATCCCCTGGGTGTTCGCCCCCGTGCCGATCGACGGCCGCGAGTACGTCGATGGCGGCGTGTGGAGCGTGACGAACCTCGACGCCGCGCCCGCGCGGCGGGACGCTCAGGTGCTGTGCCTGGACCCGACGGCGTCACTGCACACCCCGCTGCGTCACGCGTTGCGCGTCGGCATCGAGGTAGAGGTCCAGATTCTGCGCCGCCGCGGCGCGCGGGTGCGCCGCGTGGGACCCGACGCCGCGGCGGCCGAGGCCATGGGCACCGACTTCATGGCCTCGGCTCCAGCGCCCGCGGCGCTGGCCGCGGGCTACCGTCAGGGCCGCACGCTGACCCACACCCCGGTGGTCAGCAGCGGGTAGGCGGCGAACGACCGCCCCGTGACGGGATCGAGCGCGGCGTACGGTGCGAGCAGGACGTTGTCGCCGGGGAGGCTCACCTGCTCGGGGCCGCCGAACGCTCCGGCGCCCGGAGCGCGGTGCGACGCGTAGAGCGTCGGCAGCTGGCCCGGGACGGGGTCGGCACCCTGCACGCCGGAGCGCCAGAGCACGACCGCTGCGCCGTCGGCGCGCGCCGCCGCGTCGCCGAGGACGGCGTCCTCCGCCGTCGGCGAGAGCGTCTGCGGCGTGCCGAGATGGCCGTTGGTGATGTCCGTGGCGCGCACGACGAAGTGGCCGCCATCGAAGCCCGTCCAGGCCAGCAGCGTCCGCCCGCCGGATTCGGGGACCAGCCTCACGGCGGGAGCGGACACGTAGCGACCGGTCCCGGTGGCGCCGACCGTCTCGATCGTGCGCTGCGGCCCGAAGCCGTGGCCGGGCGCGGCGGTCGCGAAGCGGACGACGGCCGGCTCGTTCGACTCGCCCTCGCTGATCCGCTGGGTCTTCCACGCGACCTCGAGGCGTCCGCTGTCGTCGATCGCGGCCTGCAGCTCGGACTGCACGCCGTCGCCGATCTGGTGGACGGCGCCGGCGTGGCCCGTCGGGCCGAGGTGGCGGGCGAAGATGTGGTGGTTGTCCTCCCACACGACGAGGACGTCGCCCTTCGGCCCGAGCGCGACGGTGGCGCCGCGGGCGCGGTTGCCGACCGGGATGCGCAGCGCGACGCGGAACGTCGTCGTGCCCGCGCGCCGCAGGTACAGGGTGCGAACGTGCGAGGCGTCGCCGGTGACCACGGCGACGTCGCCGCGGACGTTGCCGGCCAGCCCGAAGACGTGCTGCCCGGTGCTCCCGGGCAAGCCGCGCGCCGTTCCCGGAGCGCTCGGCGTGCCGAGGGCCACGGTCGCGTGGCTGCGGTCGGTGATCGTGCCGTCGACGAGCGTCGATCCGGCCACCGCGATGTGGCCCTTCGCGTAGGTCGTCAATAGGCCCGCCGCGAGCGCGACCGGGTGCGCCGCGCCGGGCGTGCCGTCGGCGCCGAGCGGGATGACCTCGCTCGCGGGGCCGCCGGTCGAGCCGAGCGCGGTGCGACTGACCTGCGCCAACAGCGCCGCGGCGCCCGACGGCGTGACGGCCACCGGCGTCGCCTGCCCGATCACACCGGGCACGTTGACGGGCGCGGACCAGGGCGGCGCGGCGAGGGCGGCCGCGGGAACAGCGAGGAGAAGGAGTGTCGTGAGGAGGGGGATGAGTCGGCGGTACATGCCACCTAGACGTAGCGCGCACGCCAACGGTTTCATTGGGATCAGCTTCGATCGAAGTCGCGCGCCAGGCGGGCGATCGCGCGGGCGAGCGTGACGAGATCGTCGACGCGGACCCGCTCGTCGACGGCGTGGGCCAGTTCGATCCCCGGCGTGCCGGCCATGACGGTCGGGATCCCGCGGGCGGTCCACAGGCGCATGTCGGCGCCCCACGGCACGCCGGCGAGCGCCGGCTCGCGCCCGGTCTCGGCGGCGAGCGCGTCGCGGACGCGCGACACGAACGGGTGGCCGGGATCGGTCTGGCCCGAGGCGAACTGGCCGCCGGGCCAGCTCAGGCGCGCGTCCGGGCAGGCGCGTGCGACGACCGCTTCGACCGCGGCGCGCGCGGCCCCCACCTCCTCCCCCACCCGCACGGGCGCGCGGCCCTCGAAGCGCAGGCGGTCGGGGACACTGCTCGACCACTCGCCCGCCTCGAGGCGCCCGACGAGCAGCGGGTACGGCAGCGCGAGCGCCCGCATGAGCGGGTGCTCGACGTCGGCGTTGAGCGCGCGCTCGTGTTCCGCGAGGGCGCCGTGGATCGGCAGGTAGCGGTCGATCGCCGAGACGCCCTCCAGCCGGTGCGCAGCGTGGGCGGCGACGCCGGGCACGACGCCCTCGAAGGTCAGCGCCCCGGCCTGCGCGCAGACGACGTCGAAGCCCGTGGGCTCGGGGATGAGGCAGGCATCGAACGCGGCGTCGCGTTCGAGGGCGGCGAACGCGCCGAGGCCGCCGTCCTCCTCGGAGCCCACGGCGACGAGCACGATCTCGGCCTCGGTCTGCCCGCTGACGGCCGCCAGCGCGTGGAGCGCGGCGACGACCGCGCCCTTCATGTCGACGCTCCCGCGCCCGTGGAGCCAGCCGTCCTCGACGGCACCGGGCGCGAGGCGCCACGGCGCGGTGCCGTCCGGCACGACGTCGACGTGGCCGCAGATCGCGAGGCGCCCGGTGCCGCGCCCGGGCGCGGTGACGGTGAGGCCCCACAGCTCCTCGCGTGGCGCCTCCTCGCCCGGGTGGCCGGGGTGCGCGCGGAGCGCGGCGAGGTCGTGCTGATGCAGATCGGCGCGCAGGCCGAGCGCCTCGGCGAGCTCCGCGAGCAGCCCGAGCGCGGCGCGCTCGTCCCCGGTGACGCTGGGCACCCGGACGAGCGCGGCCGCATCGCGGGCAAGCGCCCGCGGGTCGATCACGGGGTGGCGAGCTCCGCCGTCGGCTCGGACGCCTCGTCGGCGGCCTGGGCCTGCATCCGGCGCACGGCGTTGGTCAGCGCGCGCGCGTAGGCGATGCCGGCCGCCTCGATGATGTCGGTCGTCACGGCCTGGCCGGCGCCGGTCGCCCGCTCGCGCAGGAGCACGCCGGGCAGCCCGATGCGCTCGCCCGCGTTCGGCCCGAGCTCGACGACGACCGAGACCTCGCCGAGCGCGTCCTGGCCGCCGGTGACCGCGTCGACGCGGAAGTCGCGGAGGCGCGCGTCCATGCCGGTCGCGGCGTTGATCGCGCGGAAGATCGCGTCGATCGGGCCGTCGCCGGTGAACGCGCCCTGGACCACCTCCCCGTCCGGCGTGCGGACACCGACCGTGGCGTGCGGCGGTCGCCGCGACGACGCCTCGACGTCGAACCACTCCATCGTGTACGCCGCGACCTCTTCACGCAGCTCGTCGGTGACGAGGGCCTCGAGGTCGAGCGCGGTGACCTGCTTCTTCTTGTCCGCGATCTCCTTGAAGCGCTTGAACGCCGTGTTCAGCGCCTGGCCGTCGACCTGGTAGCCGAGCTCCTCGAGCGCGGCGCGCAGCGCATGCCGGCCGGAGTGCTTGCCGAGGACGAGCTGGTTGGCGTCGAGGCCGACCGTCGTCGCGTCCATGATCTCGTAGGTCGTGCGCTCCTTGAGGATCCCGTCCTGGTGGATGCCCGACTCGTGCGCGAACGCGTTGCGCCCGACGATCGCCTTGTTGGGCTGGACGGCGTAGCCGGTGAGGCGGCTGACGAGGCGGCTGGAGCGCGCGATCTCGCGGGTGTTGACGCCGGTGGTAAGCCCGATGTCGGCGGCGCGCGTGTGCAGGAGCATGACGAACTCCTCGAGCGACGCGTTGCCCGCGCGCTCGCCGATGCCGTTGATCGCGCACTCGACCTGGCGCGCCCCCGCGCGCACGCCGGCGAACGAGTTGGCGACCGCGAGGCCGAGGTCGTCGTGGCAGTGCACGGAGAGGATGACGTCGCGCAGCCCGGGCACGCGCTCGTAGAGCGTGGTGAGGAAGTCGGCGTACTCCTGCGGCATCGCGTAGCCGACCGTGTCGGGGATGTTGATGGTCGTCGCGCCCTCGTCGATGGCGATCTGGAGCACCTCAGCGGTGAAGTCGAGGTCGGCGCGGGTGGCGTCCATCGGCGAGAACTCGACGTCCTCGCAGTACTCCTTGGCCTGCGCGACCGACGCGCGCGCGAGGCCCTTCACGTCCTCGCGGGTGGCCTGGAGCTGGTGCACGATGTGGATGTCCGACGTCGAGACGAACGTGTGGATGCGCGGGCGCTCGGAGTCGCGGACGGCCTCCCACGCGCGATCGACGTCGGCGGGGTTGGCGCGCGCGAGGCCGGCGATGATCGGTCCTTCGACCTCGCGGGCGATCGCCTGGACCGCCTCGAAGTCGCCGGGCGACGCGATCGGGAAGCCCGCCTCGATCACGTCGACGCCAAGGCGTGCGAGCTGATGCGCGATCTCGAGCTTCTCGGTGGTGTTGAGCGAGATGCCGGGCGACTGCTCGCCGTCGCGCAGCGTCGTGTCGAAGATCAGTACTCGGTCGGGGTCTTGCGGCTCGGTCATGGTCGTCCTCTCGTCTGGCTTGCTCCTGCGGCTTCTCTCGGTCTGGTTTCGCGGCTCAGCGGCCGCCACGCGTTATTCCCCCCGAAGGGGGAGGAGGAGAAGTCGAAGGGCGAGCAGGGACGCCATCGACGAGGAAAGGTAGCCGAGGCCCCGCGCGGCGCGCAAGCCGCCGCGCGCTTCACTCCATCGCGACGGCCGTCTCCATCGGGGGCTCCTCGAGCGCCGTCGGCTTCGCGACCTCCAGCTTCCGGCGGAAGAACTCGCGGTTCGCCGCCCACCAGACGAACATCAGCACGATGCCGAGCACGAGGCCGCCGATGCCGATGAGGATCGGGATCTCGATCCCGTGCCAGGGCTTGGTGTAGTTGTAGTCCTGCGCGTAGCCCTTCGTGCCGTAATCGATGTACGCCCGCACGAAGACGAAGGCCAGCGTGAGGAAGCCGAGCAGCGGCAGCAGCCCGGCAAAGACGAAGTTCTTCACCGAGCGCGTGATCGCGCGCCGGTAGTAGACGATGCACGCCAGGCCCGTGATCCCGTAGTAGAAGGCGATCATGAAGCCGATCGCGGTGACCGAGTCGCCCAGGACGTTCTGGCTGAGCTGGTTGACCGCGATGTACCAGATGATCGACACGACGCCCATGACGATGGTCGACACGGTCGGGGTCTGCCATCTCGGGCTCACCGTGCCGAAGGTCTTCGGCAGCGCGCCCCAGCGCGCCATCGACAGGCTCGTGCGGGCGGTCGGCAGGATCGTCGTCTGCGTCGAGGCCGCCGCGGAGCTCAGCACCGCGATGATCAGGATCTTGTCGAGCGGCGAGCCGAACACCTTGTTGCCGAGGACGCTGAGGACGTCGTCGGAGTTGTCGACCAGCAGCTTCTCGCCGCCGTAGGCCTGCGCGGCGAACGACACCACCACGTAGATGAGGACGAGCAGGATCGTGCTCATCACCGCGGCGCGGCCAGGGCCGTGGTGGCGGTCCTCGGACTCCTCGTTGACCGCGACGCCGCTGTCCCACCCCCAGTAGATGAAGATCCCGAGCAGGACGCCGTCGATGAGCGCGTTGAAGCTCGAGATGTGGAACGGGTTGAGCCATTGCAGGCTCACCGGGACCTCGGTCGGCACGTCGGTGAACGCGACCTTGACGAGCGCCACGACGGCGAACAGCGCGAGCGTCACGATCTCCGCGGTGAGCAGCCACTTCTGCGTCGTGGCGTTGAGCTCGATCCCGATGACGCAGATCCACGTCATGAGGGCGATCCAGACGACGCCGACGAGCGTCACCGCCCAGGCGGTGTCGGCGGCCGACTGCCAGCCGAAGAGCAGGAACGAGTAGATGCCGGCGATCTGCGCCAGGCTGGCCATGACGATGATGTCGGCCGCGATGATCGCCCAGCCCCCCAGCCAGCCGAGCTGGGGCCCGAGCGCGCGGGTCACCCACGCGAACGTCGTGCCGCAGTCCGGGTCCGCGCGGTTCATGTAGCTGTACGCGAACGCGATGAACAGCATCGGGATGAACGACACGATGAGCACGGCGGGCGCCGACAACCCGACGCCCGGCACCGCCACGATGAAGCCGAGCGTCGCGGCCAGGCTGTAACCCGGCGCGGTCGACGCCACGCCGATGACCACGTTCGACGCGTAGCCGATCGCGTTGGACTTCAGTCCTTTGTCGCCGGACGCCGAACCTGCGACGTCCGTCCCGCCGCGCGGTGCAGCGAACGATCCCGATTCCACTTCGTCCCTCCTCGGAGCGGTGTGGGGCGAGCCTATCCGCTCCCGGAGACGGGGCGTTACCGTGGATGGCCGTGCCGCCGCGACTCGACACAGGCTTTCCCACCTCCGACGCCCAGGACGACTTCGTGCGCGTGCGGCGCCGCCAGGTCATGTCGCGGCTGGCGCGCAGGGTCGGGCGCGAGCCCGGCGACGTCGACGTGATCCTCCCCTACGACGAGGTCGTCGCCGCGCTGGGCTACCTCGAGGAGTCCTACATCGGCCTGCAGACCGTGCCGCTCCACGCCATCCTCGGCACCGTCGACCGGGCGAAGGGCTTCGACCGCCAGTTCCGCCCCACCACCGCTCGCGTGCGCGCGCGCTGGGAGCGCATCGCCAACGCGGTCCGGCGCGGCGAGCCGATGCCTCCGATTTCGCTCTTCAAGATCGGCGAGGTCTACTTCGTGCGCGACGGCCACCACCGCGTGTCGGTGGCGCGGGCGCTCGGACGCACCGAGATCGACGCCTACGTCGTCGAGGTGCGCACGCGCGTCGGCGCCGACCGCACGCTGCGGATGGACGACCTCCCCAAGAAGAGCCACGAGCGCGTGTTCCACGAGCGCGTCCCGCTCCCCAGCCGCGCCCGCGGACGGATCGCCGTGACCGACGCCTGGGATTACGGCGTCCTCGCCGAGGCGGTCGAGGCCTGGGGCTTCCGGCTGATGCAGGATCGCGCCGAGTTTCTCGACCGCCCGACGGCGGCCCGGCTGTGGTTCGACGAGGAGTACGTCCCTGTCGTCGAGATGCTCAAGGAGGCCCACATGGTGGGCGACGGCACGGAGACCGACGCCTACCTGCGCGTCTCCCGCGAGCGCTATCTGCTGATGCGCACGCACGAGTGGAACGAGGACATCCTCGAACGCGTGCGCGCGGACGAGCGCAAGCGCTAGGCATCGTTCATGTGCTGCGCTGCGTCGTGTCCCCGTCGGTGGGCGGCTTGGCGGGTGCGACGTCGCCGCCGCAGTCGCCTCCCTGCTTCCCGGGCGGGTCTCCTGGCTTCTTCCCGGGGCCCGCATCGGGCTTCGCGCCCGGAGGAGCGAGCGCCATCTTGCACTTCACGATCGCCTTGTCGACGGCGTCGTTGCCGGCCTGCTCCTGCTCACCGACCCAGCGCTTGAACGCGTCGGGCGCGGTCGGCGCGTCGACGCCTTGGTTCTGCACGCACTTGATGATGTCTTCGATGCCGGGGCCGGGCCCGCCGCCGTCCGGCATGCTGCGCTTGCACGCTTCGATGGCTGCGCGGGTGGCCTGTGGGTCCGAGGCCTCCTTGCTCGCGAGCCACGGCTTGAGGTTCTCGCCGGCGGTCGGCGCGCCCGGCAGGCCATGTTGGGCCAGGCACGCGGCGAACCCACTCACGTCGTCCGTCTTGACCCCGCGTGGCTTGGCGCCGGAGTCGCCGATCGCCGGTAGCGCTACGACCGCGATTGCCGCGATCGCAGCGGTGGCGGCCGCGATCAGCGTGAGGGTGAACCTGCTCATCGCCTCTCCTTCTTGGTGGATGGGGGTCACCCACTGCACCAGCGGGGGCTGTTCACCCTGGGAACCGGCTATGAAGATCTGAAGAAAACGGCACAGAGCACCCGGCGCCTGCGCGACACTTCCCCGCCATGAGCGCGCCGACCGTGCTGGTCGTGGAGGACGAGCCGGAGATCGTCGGCCTGCTCACCGACTTCCTCGCCGTCGAGGGCTTCGGCGTGGTCGCCGCCGGCGACGCGCCCGCGGCGATCGACGCGCTCGATCGCAACGGCGTCGACTGCGTGCTGCTCGACGTGATGCTCCCGGGCGGCTCGGGCTTCGAGGTCTGCCGCCGCATCCGCGAGCGCTCGGACGTGCCGCTGCTGTTCCTCAGCGCGCGCGGCGAGGATGAGGACAAGCTGCGCGGCCTGGCGCTCGGCGCTGACGACTACATCGTCAAGTCGGCGACGCCCGCCGAGGTCGTCGCGCGCGTCAAGGCGGTGCTGCGCCGCAGCGCCGCGGGCCGCTCGACCACCCGCCGACGCTACGGACACCTCGAGGTCGACCTCGCCGCCCACGAGGCGCTCGTCGACGGCACGCCGGTCGCGCTGACCGCCCGGGAGTTCGAGCTGCTGACGCTCCTCGTCGAGCACCCGCGGCAGGTGCTCACGCGCGAGCAGATCTTCGAGCGCGTGTGGGGATCGTGGGGCGACCGCAGCGCGGTCTCGATCTACGTGCGCAAGCTGCGCGACAAGCTCGAGGCCGACCCGCGGCGCCCCAAGCTGCTCGTCACCGTCTGGGGCGTCGGCTACCGGTTCGACCCGCCGCCTGAGCGATGAGGCGCTCGCGCTCGCTGCACGTCTGGCTGGCGCTGGCGCTCGCGCTCGTGGTCGTCGTGCCCGCGCTCGCGGGCATCGCGGGGTGGGCGGCGGCCAGCAGCTGGCAGAGCGGCCGCGAGGCGGCGCGCGAGCGCGACGCGAAGGCCGCGCTCGTCGGCGTGTCGCTCTTCGACGAGAAGCAGCGGGAGGGCCTGCAGCAGAGACTCGCCGATCTCGGCATCGAGGCCCAACTCGCCCCGAGCCCGTACGACCTGAAGACCGCGAAGGCGGGCGCCGTGGACGAGTCGACGGGCAAGCCGGTCGTCGTGACGCCGGGAGTGGACAGCCCCGACGCGAAGCTGCGCCTGCAGCACGAACGCGTCGTCGACGTCGAGTTTCCCAACGTGTCGGGTCAGCTCTGGCTCCCGCGCGAGAGCGCGGCCACGCGCTGGGCGATCGCGCTCGGCGCCGGACTGGTTGCCCTGGCGGCCGCGCTGGTCGTCGTGGTCGTGCTGTTGCGCCGCTGGGTGCTGCAGCCGCTCGCCCAGCTCGCCGCCGACGCGGAGCGCATCGCGGGCGGTGAGCTCGACGTGAACCCGCCGGCGACCCGCGCGCGCGAGATCGCCCAGGTCGGCGACGCGCTGCACGGCATGGCCGGCGGCCTGCGGAAAGCCCTGCGGACGTCCGCGGCGGCCGAGCGCGAGCGGCGCTTCATGGTCACCGCGATCGCCCACGACCTGCGCACCCCGCTATTCACGCTGCGCGGCTCGCTCGAAGCGCTCGAGCGCGGCGTCGGCGATGAGCGCTACCTCGACCGCGCGCAGGACAAGGCGGCCCACCTCGATCGGCTCGTCAGCGACCTCTTCACCTTCAGCCGCCTCGAGTACGCGCCCGACGCAATGGGGTTCGACGAGCTCGACCTCGGCGCGCTGGCGCGCCGCGCGGCCGAAGGCGTCGAGCCGCTCGCCGCAACGCGCGGCTGCACGGTCGCGGTCGGCGAGCTCCCGGGCGACCTGGTCGTGCGCGGCGACGCAGACGCGCTCCTGCGCGTGCTGACCAACCTGCTCGACAACGCGATCCGCCACGGCCGGGGCCACGTGGCGGTCGACGCGCGGCGCGTCAACGGCACCGTCCGCGTCGACGTCGCCGACGACGGCCCGGGCTTCGCGCCCGACGATCTCGACCACGTCTTCGAGCCGCTGTTCCGGTCGGACCGCGCGCGCGGCGCGGCGACCGGCGGCACCGGGCTCGGGCTCGCGATCGCGCGGCGGCTCGCGCGCGCCCACGGCGGCGACGTCGCGGCCGCCAACGACCCGGGCGGCGGCGCCCGGACGACGGTGACGCTGCCCGCGGCGTAGCCTTCGTCGGCAGCGTGAGAGCAAGTCCAGTTGCGCTCGCCGTCACGGTGCTCGTCGCGGTCGGATGCGGAAGCGCGTCGAAGCCGCCGCCGCGCCACGCGGCCACCGCCTTCCGCATCGAGAGCTGCGTCAAGCCGGGGCCGACCACGCGCGTGGTCGACGTCGCGGCGCTCCACGGACCGATCGTGACCATCGGCTCGGGCTCCACCGCCGTCGTGATGGCCAACCAGGACGGCGGCAACCTGTGCGAGTGGCTGCCCCTGGCACGCGGCCTGGCGCGAGCCGGCATCCGCGCGGCGGTCTTCGACTACGTCGGCGCCGCCAGCGACGACGACGTCGTGGCTGTCGCGCGCGACCTGCGACGGACGGGCGCACGCCGGGTCGCGCTCGTCGGCGCGTCGACGGGCGGACGGGTCGTCCTCCACGCCGCCGCGACACGTCCCACCGAGGCCGACGCGGTGATCACGCTCTCCGCGGAGCGCACGGGCCGCAGCGGCTATCCCACGCTCTCCGACGCGCGGCATCTGCACACGCGGGCGCTCTACGTCGGGACGACGGAGGACGGCTACACGACGTTCGCCGCCGAGACCCGGCAGCTCTACCGGGCCACGCGCGCGAGCGGCAAGCAGCTGCTCCTGCTGTCCGGGTCAGAGCACGGCACCGACATCCTCGCCGGGGGCCAGGCGGCGCGCGTGATCGCCGCGATCACGCGGTTCGTGCAGAACGCTGGTTAGGCAGGGGCGGCGGCCGCGGGCTCCTGCTCGCGCGGACGCGTGAGCGAGGCGCCGTCGTGCGGGTCGAAGAGGTGGAGCTTGCGGATGTCGACCCACAGCTGGGTGCGCTGGCCCGCGCGCACGTCGCTCGACGCGTCGACGCGGGCGACCGCGTGGCCGCTGGCGCCGCTCTGCGGGACGTCGGAGGTGCCGGCGTCCTCCTCCAGCTCGCGCAGCTCCTCGGCCTCGACCCCGCCGCCCTCGAAGTCGAAGTGGGCGTAGATCTCCGAGCCCATCGACTCGGTCAGCTCGATCGGCGCATCGAAGGTCCAGCCCTCGTGGCCCTCGGGCGCGAACTTCGCGTCCTCGAAGTCCTCCGGGCGGATCCCGACGATCACTCCGCGCGAGCCGGTGCCGTGCTGATCGAGGTGGCGGCGGATCTCCTCGTGCAGCGGGATCGCGCCCATCGGCGTCTTGACCACGTTGCCCTCGATGGTCCCGCCGAAGAAGTTCATCGCCGGCGAGCCGATGAAGCCCGCGACGAACAGGTTCTTCGGCTCCTCGTAGAGCTCCTTCGGCGAGGCGACCTGCTGCAGGATCCCGGCGCGCATGACCGCGACGCGCTCGCCGAGCGTCATGGCCTCGGTCTGGTCGTGGGTCACATAGACGGTGGTGGTGCCGAGGTTCTGCTGCAGCCGCGAGACCGCGGCGCGCATCTCGACGCGCAGCTTGGCGTCGAGGTTCGAGAGCGGCTCGTCCATGAGGAACGCCTTGGGCTCGCGCACGATCGCGCGGCCCATCGCGACGCGCTGGCGCTGGCCGCCGGAGAGGTTGGCCGGCTTGCGGTCGAGGTGCTGCTCGAGATCGAGCGTCTTGGCCGCCTCGGTGACGCGGCGGTTGATCTCCTCCGGCTTCTCCTTGCGCAGCTTCAGCGCGAAGCCCATGTTGTCGCGCACGCTCATGTGCGGGTACAGCGCGTAGTTCTGGAAGACCATCGCGATGTCGCGGTCCTTGGGCGCGAGGTCGTTGACCACCTCGCCGCCGATCTTCAGCTCGCCGTCGGTGATGTCCTCGAGCCCGGCGATCATCCGCAGCGCCGTGGACTTCCCGCACCCGGACGGGCCGACGAGGATGACGAACTCACCGTCGTGAATGTCGAGGTTCATGTGCTTGACGGCCTCGAAGCCGTCGGGATAGCGCTTGGTGACGTCGTCGAACTCGATCTCGGCCATGTGCTGTCTCTCTCCCTGTGTCTCCTCGGTGCCGCCGGAAAAGTACCCGGGTGAACCTC
>DATFRW010000005.1:0-17221 GCA_035262945.1 Solirubrobacteraceae bacterium | reverse complement strand
CACCGCGGCACCCCGTTCCACGGCTGCCTCTACGCGGGGCTCATGCTCACCGAGGCGGGCCCGCGCGTGCTCGAGTTCAACGTGCGCTTCGGCGACCCGGAAACGCAGGCCGTGCTGCCGCGGCTGCGCTCGGACTTCCTCGACCTCGTCCAGCGCTCGACGGTCCCAGGCGGCCTGGCGGGCGACGACCCCGAGTGGGACGAGCGCTGGGCGGTCACCGTCGTCCTCGCGTCGGGCGGCTACCCCGAGTCGGCGTCGCGCGGCGACGTCATCGCCGGGCTCGACGAGGTGCCCGCCGCGGTCGAGGTCACGCACGCGGGAACCGCCGCCGGGCCCGACGGCGCGATCGTCACGGCGGGCGGACGGGTGCTGAACGTGACCGGTCTCGGCGAGGGGCCCGCTGCCGCCCGGAACGCGGCCTATGCTGCCGCCGACCAGATCACCTTCGAGGGCCGGCAGCTGCGGCGGGACATCGCGCAGCGGGCAGTGGAGCGGATGTCATGACCGAACCGGAGACGGGCGCCGTCACCGAGACCGAACCCGAAACCGAGTTCGCGGAGCTCGACGTCGACACGCCGCTCGTCGGGATCATCATGGGCTCGAAGTCCGACCTGCCCGAGATGGAGAAGGCCGGCGAGGTCCTCTCGGACAAGGGCATCCGCTACGAGCTGCGCGTGATGTCGGCGCACCGCGACCCGGACACCGTGGCCGAGTACTGCCGCAACGCGCGGATGCGCGGCCTGCGGGTCATCATCGCCGGCGCCGGCCTTTCGGCCGCGCTGCCCGGCGTCGCCGCCGCCCATACGGACCTCCCCGTGATCGGCGTGCCGCTCTCGAGCCGCCTGAGCGCGCTCGGCGGGCTCGACGCGATCCTCTCGATCGCGCAGATGCCGCCCGGTGTGCCGGTCGCCTGCGTCGGCCTGGACAACGCACGCAACGCGGGCCATCTCGCGGCCCGGATCCTCAGCAGCTGACGGTGAAGATCGACCTCGACCAGCGTCGCGACCTGGGCGAGCTGATCAGCCTCACCTTCCAGCTGTTCGGGCGTCATCTGGCGGTGTTCCTGAGCCTCACGCTGCTCATCGTGGCGCCGGTCCAGCTCGTCGTCGACGGCGTCTGGGGCCGCTACCTCGCCGACGGCGGCGACGCGGAGCCGTCGACCGCCGCGGCGACGACCTCGATGCTGCTCGGCGTCCTCGTCATTCCGCCGCTCGTCACGGCGCTGCAGGTCGTGGCGGTGCAGGCGATCGCGCGCGGCGAGGAGCCCACGGTGGGCGGCGCGCTCAGGACGGCCGCGCCGCGCCTCGTGCCTGCGGTCTTCGCCGTCATCCTCTACTCCGCCGCGGTCGCCGCCGGGCTCATCGCGCTCGTCGTCCCCGGCATCTGGCTCGCGGTCCGCTGGTACTTCTGCGCCCAGGCCGTGGTCATCGACCGGCTCGCCCCCGTCGAGGCGCTGCGCCGCAGCGCTCAGGTCGTCGAGACGCGCTGGTGGCGGACGTTCGGGATGCTCGTCGCGTTCGGCCTCGTCGTCGCGCTCCTCGCCGCTGTCGGCCTCGGGATCGCCAGGCAGATCGAGAACGGCCCGCTCTTCACGACCGCGTCGATCGTCGTGCAGACCGTGACGCTCTCGCTCACCGCGATCTTCGGCACGCTGCTGTTCTTCGACTCGCGCGCGCGGACCGCGCTGCCTTGGGAGGGGACGCCGCCCATCGATCCGGTCGCGCCGGAGCGCCCGTAGGCTTGAACGCGTGATCGCTCGCTACACACGCCCGGAGATCGGCGCGATCTGGACCGACGAGGCGCGCATGGAGGCGTGGCGCCGGGTCGAGGTCGCGGCGTCCGAGGAGATGGAAGGCCCGGCGCCCGGCGACCTCGACGCGATCCGCGCCGCCACCTTCACCGTCGAGGCGGTGCAGGAGCGCGAGCGCGTCACCGATCACGACGTCGCGGCCTTCGTCGACGTCCTCCAAGAGAGCGCCGGCCCCGGCGGCCGCTGGATCCACTTCGGCCTGACCTCGTCGGACGTCCTCGACACCGCGCTGGCGCTGCAGATCGCCGCGGCGGGAGCGATCGTCGTGACCGGCGCGCGCGAACTCGTCGAGGCGCTGGCCCAGCGGGCGCGCGAGCACGTCGACACGATCTGCGTCGGGCGCACCCATGGCGTGCACGCCGAGCCCACGACCTTCGGCATCAAGCTGGCGGGGTTCGCCTTCGAGGCCCATCGCAACGCGCAGCGCCTTGAGCGGGCGTTCGCGCAGGCGAGCGTCGGCGCGATCAGCGGCGCGGTGGGCACCTACTCGGCGACCAGCCCCGACTTCGAGGCGCGCGTGCTCGAACGCCTCGGCCTCGCCCGCGAGCCGGTCTCGACGCAGGTCGTCCCGCGCGATCGCCACGCCGAGTTGCTGCAGGCGATCGCGCTCGCCGGCGCCGGCCTGGAGCGGCTGGCCACCGAGGTCCGCCACCTGCAGCGCACCGAGGTGCGCGAGGTCGAGGAGCCGTTCCGCGCGGGGCAGCAGAAGGGCTCGAGCGCGATGCCGCACAAGCGCAACCCGATCGTCACCGAGCGCGTCAGCGGGCTGGCGCGGGTGCTGCGCGGCAACGCGACCGCGGCGGTCGAGAACGTCGCGCTCTGGCACGAGCGCGACATCTCGCACTCGGGCGCCGAGCGGGTCATCCTGCCCGACTCGACGATCCTCATCGACTACCTCCAGCACCTCATGCTGCGCGTCGTGCGCGGCATGGTCGTCCACGCCGATCGCATGCGCGCGAACCTCGACCTCACGCATGGCGCGCTGTTCTCCCAGCGCGTGCTGCTCGCGCTCGTCGAGGGCGGCATGGCACGCGACGAGGCGTACCGGATCGTCCAGGAGGACGCTCAGCGCGCGTGGGACAGCGGGACGCCCCTGCGCGACCTGCTCGCAGCGCGCGACCTGGGCCTGGACCTCGACGCCATCTTCGACCTCGGGCACTACACGCGTCACGCGCACGAGGTCGTCGGGCGGCTTGACGCGATCGCTCCGGTCGGCGCCGCTGTCGCTTGACACACCGTCGAGCGAGCGAGAATGTCCGCCCCATGTCCCCTTCGTACGACTACGTGATCGTCGGCGCGGGCTCGGCGGGCTGCGTGCTCGCCAACCGCCTCAGCGAGGACCCCGACGTGCAGGTCCTGCTCCTGGAGGCGGGGCCGCCGGACACGGCGGACTTCATCCACATCCCCGCCGCGTTCTGCGCCCTCTTCCGCTCCCAGAACGATTGGGACCTCGGCACCGGCTACGAGCCCGGCCTGGAGGACCGCCGCGTGTACCTGCCGCGCGGCAAGACGCTCGGCGGCTCCTCGTCGCTGAACGCGATGGTCTACATCCGCGGCAACCCCGCCGACTACGACGAGTGGAGCGAACTCGGCTGGGGCTGGAGCGATGTCTTCCCCTACTTCCTGCGCGCGGAGGACAACGTGCGCGGCGCCTCCGAGCATCATGGCGCGGGCGGCCCGCTGCGCGTGTCGGACTCGCTCGCGCGCACCGGGCTGTCG
Source organism: Solirubrobacteraceae bacterium (assembly GCA_035262945.1). Lineage (GTDB taxonomy): Bacteria > Actinomycetota > Thermoleophilia > Solirubrobacterales > Solirubrobacteraceae > JAOPZW01. The sequence goes on along the minus strand of DATFRW010000005.1, from coordinate 13,692 downwards.
CAGGCGTTCCTCGACGCGGGAGCCGCGCTTGGCCTTCCCGCGAGCGAGGACTTCAACGGGCCGCAGCAGGACGGCCTCGGCTGGTACCAGCTCACCACGCGCGACGGCAAGCGCGGGAGCACCTCGGTCTCCTACCTGCATCCGGTCATGGACCGGCCCAACCTGACCGTCGAGACACACGTGCACGTGCACCGGGTGCTGTTCGACGGCGCGCGTGCCGCGGGCGTGGCGGGTTCGCGCCTGAGCGAGCCGGTCGAGTTCGGCGCCGAGCGCGAGGTGCTCGTGTGCGGCGGCGCGTACCTGTCGCCGCAGATCCTGTGGCTGTCGGGCATCGGGCGCCCCGACGAGCTCGCGCTGCTCCAGGTCCCGGTCGTCGCCGAGGTCCCGGGCGTCGGGCTCGGGCTGCAGGACCACCCGGCCATGGGCGCGACGTGGATCTGCGAGGAGCCGGTCAGTCTCAAGGACGCGCTCACGGAGGAGAACCTCGCGTTGTGGGCGGCCGGCGGCGGCCCGCTCTCGTCAAACGGCGTCGAGTGCGGCGGCTTCTTGCGCACGCACGAGGACCTGTCCGCGCCCGACGTGCAGTTCCACATGGTCTCGGCGCTGTACGAGCAGGAGGGCCTCGTGCCGCCGCCGGCGCACGGGTTCACCCTGAGCGTCTGCGTCGTCAAGCCGGAGAGCCGCGGGCAGGTGGCGATCGTCTCGCCCGACCCGACCACGAAGCCGTTCATCTTGCACAACTACTTCGCCGAACCCGAGGACATGCGCTCGGCGATCGGCGGGCTACGCACCGCGCTCGAGATCGCCGGCACCGAACCGCTCGCCCGCTACGCGCAGGTCGCCCACAACGTGCCGGCGTCGGACAGCGACGCCGACCTCGAGGCCCACATCCGCCACACGGCGCAGACGATCTACCACCCGACGAGCACGTGCCGGATGGGCGTCGACGACCTCGCGGTGGTCGACCCGGAGCTGCGCGTGCGCGGGGTGGAGGGCCTGCGGGTCGTCGACGCGTCGATCTTCCCGTCGGTCCCGCGCGGGAACACGAACGCGCCGACGATCGCGGTGGCCGAGCGCGCGGCAGACCTCATCCGCGGCAAGGCGCCGCTGACGATCGGCGCCGCGGAGGCCGTCGGCTAGAGCTGCTCGAGCCGGTCCTCGGCCCGGGCCGCGCGCTCGTCGTGGCGCGCGGCCGCCTGCTGCGCGCGCACGCCGCGCTCGCGCAGGTCCTGCGCGGCCTCCTCGTCCTCGGCCGCGAGGTTGACGTGCTCGGCGGCCTGGCGCTGGAGGCGCTCGGCCTCGGCCCGGTGCTGCTCTGCACTGGCAGTCCGCTCGTCGGCGGCGTCGGCGCTCTCGCGCGCTCGCAGCGCGTTGGCCTCGAGCTCTTGGCGGTGGCCGCGGGCCTCGGTGTCGAGCCGCGCGCGAGCGCGGTCACGCTCGGCGTGGCGTCGCGCCGCAACGCGGTAGATCGCCCACCCGGCAAGCGCGGCGACGAGCAGGACAATGACGATGATCACGACGGTCACGGCCCATGCGTACCCGCCCGGACGCGTTGCTAGCCTGCGGGTCGTGCCGCCCGTATCCGACCTCCCGCTCATCGCGACCGGGAAGGTCCGTGAGATGTATGACCTCGGCGACCGGCTGCTGCTGGTCGCCAGCGACAGGATCTCGACGTACGACGTCGTCCATCCGACGCCGATCCCGGACAAGGGGGCGGTGCTCACCGGGCTGTCGGCGTTCTGGTTCGGCCGCACCGGGCACATCGTCAGCAACCACTTCGTCTCGGCGACCGACGACGTGCCCGACGACGTCCGCGGCCGCGCGATGAGCGTCCGCAAGCTCCAGATGCTTCCCGTCGAGTGCGTCGTGCGTGGCTACATCACCGGGTCGGGCTGGAAGGACTACCAGGCCACCGGGCGCGTCTCGGGGCTCGAGCTGCCGTCCGGCCTGCGCGAGTCCGAGCGCCTGCCGGCGCCGCTCTTCACGCCCTCGACGAAGGCCGAGGTCGGCCACGACGAGGCGATCGACTTCGATCAGGCGGCGGAGCTTGTCGGCGACCGCGCCCTGATGGAGCGCGTCCGCGACGCGTCGATCGAGCTGTACACGTTCGGGGCCGAGCACGCGCGCGAGCGCGGGGTCATCCTGGCCGACACGAAGTTCGAGTTCGGGCTCGACGCCGACGGCGAGCTCGTGGTCGGCGACGAGGTGCTCACGCCGGACTCCTCGCGCTACTGGCCCGCCGACGGCTACGAGGCCGGGCGGTCGCAGCCGAGCTTCGACAAGCAGTACGTGCGCGACTGGGCGTCCGCGAGCGGCTGGGACAAGACGCCGCCGGCGCCCGCGCTGCCCGACGACGTCATCGCGCGCACGCGCGAGCTCTACCTCGAGGCCTACGAGCGGATCACCGGCGAGCCGCTCGATGCGTGGCTGCAGAGGACGGCGGCTTGAGAGCGCGGGTCCTCATCCGCCCGAAGGCCGGGATCCTCGACCCGCAGGGCATCGCGGTCGAGCGCGCCCTGCCGGCGCTCGGCTTCAAAGGCGTGTCCAACGTGCACGTCGGCCGGCTCGTGGAGCTCGACGTCGAGGATGCGTCGCAGCTCGACGAGATGTGCCGGCGCCTGCTGGCCAATCCCCTCATCGAGGACTACGAGATCGTCAAGTGAAGTTCGGCGTCGTCCGCTTTCCCGGCTCGTGCGACGACGTCGACGCGCAGCTCGCGGCCTCGCGGGTGGGGGAGGCGGTGCTGCTCTGGCACGCCGACCGCGACCTGCAGGGCGCCGACGCGATCATCGTCCCCGGCGGCTTCTCCTACGGCGACTACCTGCGCGCCGGCGCGATCGCCCGCTTCGCGCCGATCATGGAGGAGGTGATCGCGTTCGCCCGCGACGGCGGGCCCGTGCTCGGGATCTGCAACGGCTTCCAGGTGCTCTGCGAGGCCGGCCTGCTGCCCGGCGCGCTGCTGCCCAACGACCACCTGCGCTTCCGCTGCAGGCAGGTCACGGTCGAGGTCCTCAACACCGACACCGCCTTCACGCGCGCGTGCGAGGTCGGCGAGCGCCTGTCGATCCCGTGCAAGCACACGACCGGCCGCTACTACGCGCCGGACCCCGACGCGCTCGAGGCCGGCGGGCAGGTGGTGCTGCGTTACGCCCCCGGCGAGAACCCGAACGGCTCGCTGCGCGACATCGCGGGCGTGTGCAACGAGGGCCGCAACGTCGTGGGCCTCATGCCGCATCCCGAGCACGCGGTCGACGAGCGCGTGGGCGGCAGCGCCGACGGCCTCAAGCTCTTCGCGTCAGCGGCGGTGGCGCTTGCCTGACACCGCCACGCTCCCGACGATCGACGACGCGGTCGCGCTCGGCCTGACGCGCGACGAGTACGCGCTGATCGTCGACAAGCTCGGCCGAGCGCCGAACCAGGTCGAGCTCGCGATGTTCTCGCTGCTGTGGAGCGAGCACTGCGCCTACAAGCACTCCAAGCTGCTGCTCAAGACGCTGCCGACGGAAGGGCGCCACGTCGTGATGGGCCCCGGCGAGAACGCCGGCGCGGTCGCGGTGGGCGACGGGCTGGCGGTCGCGTTCAAGGTCGAGTCGCACAACCACCCGAGCGCGGTCGAGCCGTTCCAGGGCGCGGCCACGGGCGTCGGCGGCATCCTGCGCGACATCTTCGCCCTGGGCGCGCGGCCGATCGCCGTGCTCGACTCGCTGCGCTTCGGCGAGCCCGAGGCGTCCGAGCGCTCGCGTTACCTGCTCGACCACGCGGTCGCCGGCATCGGCCACTACGGCAACTCGATCGGCGTGCCGACGATCGGCGGCGAGGTCTACTTCGAAGGGCCGTACGAGCAGAACTGCCTCGTCAACGCGATGGCGCTCGGGCTCGCGGCGACCGACCGCATGGTCCGCTCGGCCGCGGCCGGCGTGGGCAATGTCGTCGTGCTGTTCGGCGCGTCGACTGGCCGCGACGGCATCGGCGGCGCGTCGGTGCTCGCCAGCGCCGAGCTCGGCGAGGCCGACGCCGACAAGCGCCCGTCGGTCCAGGTCGGCGATCCGTTCGCGGGGAAGAAGCTCATGGAGTGCTCGCTCGACCTGCTCGACCGCGGGCTGCTCGTCGCGCTGCAGGACCTCGGCGCCGCCGGCCTGACGTCGTCGGCGTCGGAGATGGCGTCGAAGGGCGGCGTGGGCATCGACCTCGACGTCGCGCGGGTGCCGCTGCGCGAGGCGGGGATGGAGCCGTTCGAGATCATGGTCTCGGAGTCGCAGGAGCGCATGCTCTGCGTGTGCGAGCCCGCCCGCCTCGACGACGTGCTCGCCGTCTGCGCGCGCTGGGAGGTGCACGGCACCGCGATCGGCGAGGTCACCGACACCGGCTCGATGCGGATCTTCGACGGCGACGAGCTCGTCGCCGACGTGCCGGTCCCCGCGCTCGTCGACGACTGCCCGGTGTACACGCTTGCGCCCGAACCGCCGGAGGCGCCGCCGTACCCGGCCCCGGTGCGCGTGCTCGCCGCCGACGCGTCGGTTCAGGACGCGCTGCTCGCGCTGCTCGCCTCGCCCAACCTCGCCTCGCGCCGCCCGCTGTTCGAGCAGTACGACTGGATCGTGCAGTCGCGGACCGTGCGCCGGCCGGAGGAGGCCGACGCGGCCGTCCTCGCCCTGCCCGACGGCAGCGCGCTCGGCGTGGCGATCGACGGCAACGGCCGCCGCGTCGCGGCGGACCCGTACCGGGGCACGATCGCGGCGGTGCTCGAGTGCGCGGCGAACCTCGCGTGCGTCGGCGCCGAGCCGCTCGGCGTCACCAACAACCTCAACTTCGGCAACCCGGAGAAGGCGCACGTCGCCTGGCAGCTCGCCGAGTCGGTGCGCGGTCTGGGCGACGCGTGCCGCGCGCTCGGCGTTCCGGTCACCGGCGGCAACGTCTCGCTCTACAACGAGGGCGGCGCCGGCCCGATCTACCCGACCCCGGTGATCGGCATGGTCGGGCACCTCCCCGACGCGAACCGCGCGGGCCGCCTGGGCTTCGCGCGCGAAGGCGACGCGATCGCGCTGGCGGGGTGGGATGCCGCGCCGTCGCTGGCCGCCTCCGAGCTTTCCAAGTTGCACGGCGAGCCGCTCCCCGACGGCCTGCCCGAGGTCGACCTCGCGCGCGAGCGCGCGGTGCTCGAGGCGATCCGCGATGCGGTGCGCGCGGGCGAGCTGCGCTCGTGCCACGACATCGCAGAGGGCGGCTTCCTCGTCGCCGTCGCCGAGTGCTGCCTGGCGGGCGGGCTGGGGGCGACGCTCGACCTCGGCCCCAGCGACGACCCGTGGGCCCACCTCTTCGGCGAGCGCCCGGGCGGCTTCATCGTCTCGGGCCCGCGCGCGGCGCTCGACGCGCTGGCCACGCGCGTGCCGCTCGACGTGTTCGGGACGGTGGGCGGCGACGCGCTCGAGCTCAGGATCGCCGGCGCGACGACGCGCTGGCCGCTAGGCGGCCTGGGCGATGCCCATCGCCGTCTGGCGCGCTATTTCCCGTAGCCGCCGTCGCCTCGGCCACGCGCAGCAGGAGTTCATGGAGCTGCTCACGCTCGTCGTCGTCGAGCACCCTGAGGCTGATCTCGTTCTCGATGTCGGCGAGCCGGATGACGCGATCGAGCACCCGCCGGCCCTTGGCGGTGAGATGGATGTCCTGCACGCGGCGGTCGCTCTCGCTGCGACGGCGCTCCGCGAGGCCGAGGCGCTCGAGGTCGTCGACGACCCCGACCATCGGGCTCTTGTCGATCCGCAGGCGGCGGCACAGCGCACGCTGCGACATCGGGCCCTCGGCGTCGATCAGCACCAGCACCGACGCATGGCGGCTGCGAATTCCCTCATCGCGCAGCTCACGCTCGAACCGCTCGGTGGCGTGCTCCGCGATAAACGTCATGAGGTACCCCGGCCAGTGCGTCAGCGACGGAGGGAGCGTGGACGTCGCAGTCGTCACTGTACGAAGGTACTGAATCAAGATCGTCTTGACAAGAGACGATCTCTGGGGCAGACTGCGCCTGAGGCATCGATTGGGTCAGTGGAGGGTCAGGCGATGCTCGCTCGGGACGACGTCCTTCAGACCGAAACATGGGTACCCGCCGAAGGGCGCGGGAGCATCCACCGGGTCCTGGTGGCCTTCGACGGCTCCGAGGGCGCCTGGGCCGCCCTCGCGCTCGGCATCGACGTGGTCGTCGCCAACCACGCGCTGCTCACCATCGCCTCGGTCGTCGAGGAGCCGCGCTTCGTCTGGCAGGGCCCCGGCGCGGTCGCTGTTCCGTACACGCGCGAGACGATGCGCCGCGAGATCGAGCGCGAGATGCTGCGCCACCTCGCCGCGGCGCGCGACGAGGTTCCCGCCACCGTCTGCGTCACGACGCGCCTGCTGCGCGGCCGGCCCGCGCGAGTGCTCGCCAAGCTGGCGGAGGAGGGTCGCTACGACCTCGTGATCACCGGCCCCCGCCGGCCGGGATGGTTCGCGCGGCTCGCGCGCCGCGGGGTCACGCACGGGCTGCTCGATCGCGCGCGCACCTCGGTGCTCGCCGTGCGCCCCAACTAGAGCTCCTGGAAGACCAAATCCTCGGGCGCCGTCGTCAGGCGCACCTTCTGGCCGTCGACCTTCACCACGAAGTCAAAGCCGGTGTAGTGGCCGGTCGAGAGGATGAAGAGCTGATCGGCGCGCTGGGCGAGGTAGGCCGAGAACCCCGCCAGCGACGGGTCGTCGTTGTTGAGCGCGAAGTAGTCCATGAGGCGGCGGAAGAGCTTGGGCATGATCACCGCGTCGTCGGTGAGGGTCGCCAGATTGCTGACGGTGACGCCCTTCTGCGTGCGGTCGCTCGGCCAGAGGCCCTTGGACGGGCGGGCGTTGCGCGCCTGCTTGGCCAGCTCCGCGCGCAGGTCGGGGAACAGCTTGAGGTAGAAGGTCGGGTAGGCAAGCCCGGTGGCGACGAGCCGGTGGTTCGCCGTGCGCCGTAGCAGGACGACGTTCACGTGGATCTCGGTGCCGCTTTTGGCGGGCGCGTCGCCGCGGCCGGCGAACGCCACGCAGCGGCCGTAGAGGTCGGCCCCCTGCGTGAGCAGGAAGCCGGGCAGCTGCGCCGGCTGCGAGGCGGTGACCTTCTCGTCGGTCCGCTGCACCCCCTTGAACCCGAGCCATCGGAGCAACTCGTCGCGCGCTTGATGCGCGAACTCCAGCGGCTGGTGCTCGCGCATGCCGCCGGTCGGCGTGTAGTGGGTCTCGAGCGCGTCGATCCCGTCGAGGCGAAGCTGCGCTCCGCCGCCCGCGTTGGTGCGGACCTTGTGCGTGCCGGGGACGCCGCTCCACTGGGCGGGATCGTCGGGATAGAACCGGATCGAGTCGCCATCGGGCTCGGTGGCGATGATCCGGTAGGTCCCGGCGAGGCAGAGCATCGGCATGTGCAGAGCTTGGCGCAGAACGCGCCGCGGCGGGCGGCCACGATGTGACCGCCCGCCGCGAACTTGCCCCCCGGATCAGCCGATGTGCAGCGGTGCCGGCCTGCTCAGGCCGAGCACGTTGCCCTTCTTGTCGAGGGCACGCAGGGTGACGCGGTAGCGGCCGGGACGCAGCCGATGGCCGTTCACCTTGAGGTTCCAGCGCAGGTGCAGCGTGCTGCGCGGGTGGCTGCCGAGCGGCACGCGCCCGACCCGCTTGAGGTCGCCGTGCTTGTCGACGCGGTCGACGATGATCCCGATGCGGTGGCCCTGCCGCAGCTTGAAGATGAGCTGGGCCAGCCGGTGATGGATGACCACCTCGAGCTTGCAGTTGGCGAACAGGACGCAGTTCGGGCCGCCGGTCAGGGCCTGCGAGAACAGGCGCTGCGGGCTCCCCGCCGTCGTGAACGTGTCGAACGGCGCGTTGACGGCGGCCGTCGGGCAGTTCGAGCCGTCGGCCGTGAACGGGTCGGCGGTGCAGTTCGACGACAGCGCCACGCGCGCGTCGATCAGCGACAGCGGGCCGCCGTGCTGCAGGCGGATGCCGCCCGGCGTGTCGGTGACGAACCGGCCGGTGCTGTCGAAGTGGCCGACGAAGCCGCGCTTGTCGGCGCCGTGGGTCGAGACCCACGAGACGTACGGCGTGTTCCCGAAGAACGTGATGTCCGGCGTGCCGGCGTCCTCATCGGGCGCCGAGACGGGGTTGCCGGCGTTGGCCACCACGAAGTGGTCGCCGGTGACCAGGCGCGACACGAAGATCGCGTGGTGGCCGCCGACGTCCTCCGACCACGTGACCCACGGGACGGTCGTGCCGCCCGGCGTGTCGGTCCCGGTCGCGACGCGCGGGTCCTCGGCGTCGTGGTCGGCCAGCTTGTTCAGCGAGCAGGCATCCTCGGCGGCCGTCGAAACGGCGCATGCACCGAAGCCGTTGGCGCCGGTCGTGTCGAGGACGTTGTTCTGGCCGGTCGTGCCGTTGCCCACGGCCTGCCACTGGAAGCCGCCGTCGGCGTTCTGCGCCTTGACGATCTTCGCGGCGAAGACCTGCTCGTTGTTGCGCAGGCCGATGTTGCTGTTGTCCTTCTCGTACCAGACGGTCCAGGCGACGGTGTCGCTGGGACCGGTGAACGCGATGTCGGGCTCGACGCCGTTGCGGCTGGGGTCGACGTTCAGCGTCGGGTCGCCCGTCGCCGACGAGCCGCCGTCCTTCGCGAGGCGGTCAAGGCCGACCTGCTGCCAGCAGAAGTTGCTGACGCTGGCCGCGTCTGAAGGCTTGAAGCCCGTGCACGCCTGATTCGGCGCTGCCTGCTTGACGCCCTTGGAGACGAAGATCTGGTCGTGGTTGCCGGAGCCGTTGACGTTGCCGTCCTGCTCCTCCCACGCGACCCACGGCACCGGGTCGGCGCCCGCGACAGCGGCACCGCCGGCGACCGACGGGTTCTCGGCCTCCTTGTCGGTGTGGATGTTCAGCGAGGGCACCCCGGACCCGCGGTCCTGACCCTCGGGCTGCCAGGTGTTCGCGGCCGCGACGAAGCGGCTGGCGAAGATCTGCTTCTGGCCGCCGAGCGCCGCGTTGGGCTCGTACCAGGCGTCCCAGGGCACGGTGCGGCCGGCGCCGGCGAAGTCGATCGAGGGCGCTTCGGCCTCGACGTTCTGGTCGATGTTCAGCGACGGGCCCTGCGTGACCCATTGCCCGTTCTTGAACGCCCGCACGAAGATGCGCTGAGCGCCCCCGGCCTGCTGCTCAAAGGTGGCCCACGGCACCCGCGGACCCCCTGCAGCGAGCGAGCCGCCGACGATGTCCGAGACGCCGGCGTTCTGGTTGGGATCGATGCCGGCCCCCGGATCGTTGTTGACCTGGGAACCGTCGGCCGGCAATCCGATCACGGCGCCGGCCGTTCCTGCCGCGACGAGCGCGGCCGCGACGCCCCCGAGGACGGCGCGTCGAAGCAGTGGAGCGGTCACTGGCTTCTCCTTCTTGGAGAGAGGTGCTTGTCGGGGATCACTGACGCGCGGGCCGCCCGCACCTTCCCCTCTGTGCGTCATGTCACCGTCGCGGAGCCGCCCGCTCCCGCTGCTACGCTGGGCCGAGCCGTGGCAGGTCAGCCACTCCTCGACCAGCGCGACGGACCGCGGGATGAATGCGGCGTCTTCGGGATCTATGCCCCCGAGCACGACGTCGCCCGCCTTGCGTACTTCGCGCTCTACGCGCTCCAGCACCGCGGGCAGGAGTCCGCGGGGATCGCGGCAGCCGACGCGGGCGGCTACATCATCACGCAGCGCTCGCTCGGCCTCGTCTCCCAGGTGTTCAAGGAGCACGACCTGCGCGCGCTCAGCGGCGACCTCGCGATCGGCCACGTCCGCTACTCGACGACCGGCTCGAACGAGTGGGAGAACTCGCAGCCGGTGCACCGCAGCGACGGCACCGGGGGCAACCGTCGCGAGCTGGCGCTCGCCCACAACGGGAATCTCATCAACGCGGTCGAGCTGCACGCGCAGATGCGCGAGCGCGACGTGACCTTCAGCTCGACGTCGGACTCCGAGATCATCGCAGCGCTGCTGGCGACGCACCCGGCCGACGACATCGAGGACGCGATCGCCGACGTGATGCCGCGCCTGCACGGCGCGTTCTCGACGGTCGTCATGACGAAGAAGCGCGTCTACGCCTTCCGGGACCCGGCGGGCGTGCGGCCGCTCGTGCTCGGCATGATCGGCGACCGCTACTGCGTCGCGTCGGAGACGTGCGCGTTCGACATCATCGGCGCGCGGCGGCTGCGCGACGTCGCGCCGGGCGAGCTGGTGTCGATCGGCGAGGACGGCATCCGCACGCGGCAGATCGTGGCCGGCGCGCGCGAGGCGTTCTGCGTCTTCGAGTACATCTACTTCGCCCGCCCCGACTCGCGGATGGGCGGCGACGTGCTCCAGGCCGCGCGCGGGCGGATGGGCGAGATCCTCGCGCGCGAGGCGCCGGCTCCGACGGCGGACCTCGTCATCGCGGTGCCCGACTCCGGCAACCCCGCGGCGCGCGGCTTCGCGCGTGCCTCGGGCCTGCCGCAGGACGACGGCCTCATCAAGAACCGCTACGTCGCGCGGACGTTCATCCAGCCCGGGCAGGAGCTGCGCAAGCACGGCCTGCGGCTGAAGTTCAACCCGCTGCCCGAGATCGTCGGCGGCCGGCGGCTCGTGGTAGTCGACGACTCGATCGTGCGCGGCAACACCACGCGCCAGATCGTCTCGATGCTCCGCGACGCCGGCGCGGAGGAGGTGCACATGCGCATCTCCGCGCCGCCGATCCGCCACCCCTGCCACTACGGCATCGACATGTCGACGCGCGAGGAGATGATCGCCCACGACCGCTCGGTCGGGGAGATCGCCGAGGAGTTGGGGGCCGATTCGCTGGCGTACCTCTCGCTCGACGGGGTCTACGAGGCGGTCGGGGCGGCCCGCGAGCGCCATTGCGACGCCTGCTTCTCGGGCGACTACCCGCTGCCCGGCAGCGACGAGGCGCAGGGCAAGTTCGCGCTCGAGCTGCCGCTGGTGCGCGCGTAACTGCGCCGGAACACGCGCGGCTTCGTCACAGGCCGCGGGTGCGATGAGGTCCCCGCCGGACGCGCCGCTATGGTCGGCGGCCCGCCATGGACAGCGCTCTCACGACTTTGCAATCCGTCTTCGGCTTCGAGGCCTATCGCCCCGGTCAGGCCGAGGCGGTCGCGGCCGTCACGGGGCCAGGGCCGCCGCGCGACGTGCTGGTCGTCATGCCCACAGGGGCCGGCAAGTCGCTCTGCTACCAGCTGCCCGCGCTCATGCGCGACGACCTGACGGTGGTGGTGTCCCCGCTCGTCTCGCTCATGCAGGACCAGGTCCAGGCGCTCGAGCGGGTCGCGCCGGGCCGCGCGGTGCTCGTCAACGCCCAGCAGGACGTCGAGCACAACCGTGCCGCGCTGCGGCGCGCCGCCGACGGGCAGGTCCGGCTGCTGTACGTCGCGCCGGAGCGCTTCTCGTCGCCGGGCTTCGCCGACGCCTTGCGCGCCGCCCAGGTGGGGCTCTTCGTGGTCGACGAGGCGCACTGCGTCTCGCAGTGGGGGCACGACTTCCGCCCGGACTACTTCCGCCTCGCGGATGCCGCGCGGTGGCTCGGCGCGCAGGCGATCGTCGCGTCGACGGCGACGGCCACGCCGCAGGTCGCCGCCGACATCGCGGGCCGCCTCGGGCTGCGCGATCCGGTACGGGTCACGACGGGGTTCGATCGGCCGAACCTGTCGTTCGTCGTCGTGCCATGCCGCACCGTGACCGACAAGCGGGCGCGCCTGGCCGCTGCGCTCGAGCGCGACGGCGCTCTGCCCGCGATCGTCTACGCCGGCACGCGCGCGGAGACCGAGGACCTCGCGGCGACGCTCGAGACGGCGCTCGGCATCGAGGTGCTGGCCTACCACGCGGGGCTGAACCGCTCGCAGCGTGCCGAGGGCCAGCGCCGGTTCATGGCGGGCGAGGTCGACGTCGTGGTCGCCACGAACGCGTTCGGGATGGGCATCGACAAGGCCGACGTGCGGACCGTGGCCCACGCGACGGTGCCCGGCTCGCTCGAGGCCTACTACCAGGAGGCCGGCCGCGCCGGCCGCGACGGCCTGCCCGCACGGGCGCTGCTGTTCGCCGAGAGCCGCGACAAGGGCCTGCACGTGTTCTTCATCCAGCGCGCCGAGGTCGACGACGCGGCGATCGAGCGGGTCGCGCAGGCCGTCCTCGGCGCGGCGGTCGACGGTCGCTACGACCTCGCGGTCGCCGCGGCCGGCGATCCGGAGCCCGAGCGGGTGCGGGCGATCGTCGGCCACCTGGCGCGCGCGGGGGTCGTGCGGCCGGCGCCATCGCCGATCGATCGCCTGCGCGGCCGCGTGCTCGCGCCGTATGACGGTCGCGCCCGCGCGCTCTGTCGCTCGTCCGCCGGCGAGGCGCAGCGTGCGCGCTGGCGCCAGTACCGCTCGGCGTGGGCGTTCGTCGAGGGCTCCTCGTGCCGGCGGGCGGCGATCCTGCGCCACTTCGGCGACCGTGCGGCGCCACGTGCGGACGTCCCGTGCTGCGACGTCTGCGCCCCCGACCTGGTCCCACCGGCCGTTGCCCCGGTCGCGGTGCCCGGCGGCCCGCCGCCGGGCGACCTCGACGCCGCGATCGTCGATGTCGTCACGGGCGCCCAGCCGGCGGTGGGGCGCACGCGGACCGTCGAGATCCTGCGCGGCGGGCGTTCGCAGGTCGTGCGCAAGAACGCCTACGACGGCCTGCCCGCCTACGGGACGTTCGCGCATCTGCGCGCGGAGGACGTGCTCGCGCGCGTCGACGAGCTGCTCGGCGAGGGGCGGCTCGTGTCCACCGGCGGCGCCTACCCCAAGCTCAAGCTCGGGCGGGCGGCATGAACGTCGGTGTCCTTGCCTCCGGCGAGGGCACGAACCTGCAGGCCTTGCTCGACACCGTCCACGGGCGCGAGGTGCAGATCGTGGCGGTGGCTTCCGATCAGCCTTCCGCGCGCGCGCTCGAGCGAGCGCGCGCCGCCGGCGTGCCGACGAGCGTCTTCCTGCGCTCGGACTTCGGCGACCGCGCCGCGCGCGACGCGGCGATCGCCAACTGGCTCGAGGAGCGGGGCGCCGTGCTCGTGGTGCTCGCCGGCTACATGGCGATCCTCGACGCGGAGTTCGTCGCGCGGTTTCCGGACCGCATCCTCAACGTCCATCCGTCGCTGCTGCCGGCCTTCCCCGGCGCCGGCGCCATCCAGCAGGCGCTCGACCACGGGGTCAAGGTGTTCGGCGTGACCGTCCACCTCGTCGACGAGGGCGTCGACACCGGGCCGATCGTCCTCCAGCGCGCGCTCGAGGCGCCCGACGCGCGCGACGCCTCCGACGTCCACGCGCGGCTGCAGCCGATCGAGCACGAGCTGCTGCCGCGTGCGGTCGCCCTCATGGCGGATGGCCGGGTCCGCCGGGACCCCGAGCACCCGCGCAGGGTGCTCGTCGAGCCCTAGTAGTCCTCGTCCTCGTCCTCGTCGACCTCGGGGTCGTCGAACGCCCCGGGGTCCTCGTCGCCCGAGTCGTCGTCCTTCTCCTCCCAATCGCCCGCGTCATCCTCGGATGGGTCCTGATCCTCGCTGCGGGCCTGCGCCTCCTTGCGTGCCGTGTCGATGTCGTCGTCGAGCTGGCCGAGCCGCTCCTCGAGCTCGTCGCCGGTGCGCTCGAGGTCGTGCTCGGGGTCGGTGCCGGTG
>DATFRW010000004.1:0-22940 GCA_035262945.1 Solirubrobacteraceae bacterium | reverse complement strand
CGCGCGGCCATACGGTCGACGAACTTCTCGACGACGGGAATGTGCACCGAGGGAGGCGTGCCGGTGTGCCGGCTCCGCAACCGGTCGTCGTGCCAGTAGAGGTCGATCGACGTGTCGGTCGTCTGCGAGCAGAGCATGACGACGGTGCGCTCGGCCCAGTTGCGGGCGTCGTCGTAGCTGAGGACGCCGGCCGGGTGCTCGACGAGCTGCTTGACCCATGCGGCGGTCGGGTGCTTCTGCTCGCCGTGCTGGTGGTAGGTGGTCAGGAACGCGAACAGGTCGTTCCCGACGCCCCAGTAGACGGGCTCGATGCTCGTCACCGGATCCGGCCACACGCCGGAGGTGATCGAGACCGACCCCGGCGTCAGCTGGATCTTGTGCGGGTCGCGCTGCCACTCGCCGTGCGTGCGCGTGATCGCGAGCAGCTGCTCGGAGTTCGTCCGCGCCCGTTGCCCGAGCTGGCTTGACAGGCCGGGCAGCCGGCCCTTGTGCTGCATGTGGAGCAGCAGCTTCGCCGAGCCGTAGGCGTGGGCGGCGACGATCACCTGCTCGGCGGTGTGGGTGTGATGGTGTCGATGCGTGGCGCGCTGGGCCCAACCGGGATGCCGGGTGTGCACCTCGAAGCCGCCGCCTTCGAGTGGGACCAGGTCGTAGACCTCGTGGAGCTCGTGGACCTCGGCCCCCAGCTTCTCGGCCAGGTAGAGGTAGTTCGTCGTCAGCTTGTTCTTGGCGTTGTGGCCACAGCCGATGTTGCATTTGCCGCACGAGATGCAGCCGGTGCGGCGTGGTCCCGCTCCGCCGAAGTAGGGATCGTCGGCCTCGACGCCGGGGCTGCCGAAGTAGACGCCCACCGGCGCCTTGTTGAACGTCTCCCCTCGTCCCATCTCGGTCGCGACCGAGTGCATCACGCGATCGACATCGGTGGGCATGTAGGGGTAGCGGACGGCGCCGAGCATCCGCGTGGCCTGGTCGAGGTGTGGGGCCAGTTCGTCGGCCCAATCGGTGATGCCCGCCCACTCGGGCGCGTCGAAGAACTGCTTCGGGGGCACGTACAACGTGTTGGCGTAGACGTGCGACCCGCCGCCGACGCCCGCGCCGCAGAGGACGAGCACATCGTCGAGATACTCGACCCTCTGGATCCCGTACAGCTCTGCCGCGGGGAACCACAGGAAACCCGGCAGGTGCCACTGGCTCTTCGGGATGTCCTCGTCTTTCCAGCGCTTGCCGGACTCCATCACGCCGACCCGGTAGCCCTTCTCTGAGGCCCGAAGCGCGGCGACGCTGCCGCCGAACCCCGAGCCGATGACCACCACGTCGTAGTCGAAGCTCGCCATCAGCTCTCTCCTTTCCCGGTCACACCGCTGCCCCCGCCGCGGCCTCCGCCTCGACCTCGACCGGGTCCATCATGCGGCCGCCCAGCGCGATCATGAGCGCGGCGCCGATCGCCGCCCAGCCGACCAGCACGAGGATCGGGCCCGCGATCCGGGCGCCGTCGAAGAACAGCGCGGAGCGCGCCAGGTCCACGCCGGCGCCCGGCGGCAGCACGCCGCCGATCGTCCGCCACAGGCCCGGCAGCAGCGGCCGCGCGAACGGCCCGCCCGAGGCGGCGTTGCCGAGGATCACGAAGACGAGAATCACCAGCCCGGTGCCGGCCGGGCCGGCCGCGGCCTGGATCCCGGCCGTCGCCACCGCGCTCGCGAAGATCGTGAGCGCGGCGATCGCAGACAGCGCGATCACGTGGCCGGTGAACACGTCAAAGCTCGCGCGCAGGATGACCACGCTGAGGACCCCGGCGACGAGGGCGAAGCCCGCGAGCGCGCCGATCCGCGCCGCTCCGCGCTTCCGGCTGTCGCTCCGCGCGCTGCCGATCAGCCCGATCAGCGTGGCGCCGATGTACCCGCCGAACACCCAGGCGATCACCGCGTAGAACGCGGCCGTGCCGTTGGGGTCCTTGGGCGGCAGCGGCTTGACGTCCGTCACGCGCACCGCGGGCCGGCCCTGCGCGGCGGCCACGCGGTCGAACGTCGCCTCGAGCGCCACCGCGGTGGCGCGGTTGGCCGCGGACGCCACGTACAGCGTGTTCGTGGCCGCGTCGTAGGCGCCGTAGACCTCGCGGTCGTCGATCTGCGACAGCGCCGCCTGTCGCGATGTGACCGTCCGAGGATCGAGCGGACTGCCGGGCAGCGCGGCGAGCTGCGCCGCTACGGACGGCGGCCCGACGACCGCCAGCGGCACGTTGTGGGGCGTCGGGTCGTGAAACGCGCCGACGTAGGAGAACGCGAACGCGAGCATGAGCACGAGCGCCGGTAAGAGCACCAGCGCCACCGCCTTCGGGGTGGGCGCGGCGCCGGTGACCATGCCGCCGGCACCTCCTCGTCCTGGAGCCCCAGGAGAGGTTGCAGTGCTTTGAGGATCGGATGCCACGGAGCCGCTGCAGCCTCTGCCACGCACGTATCCGTCGCGCCCGTGAACACCCGGGTCTGACCCCTGGCTCTCAACGCATGGCTCGGCTCACGTGGCGACGTGCGGGCTCGGTTAGGCTCGCGCCTGGATGACTGCCGAGCGCCTGCCTGGGTTGCAGGGCCGATTGGGCGAGCACGCGGTGCTGGATCGGCTGCTCGCGAACGTGCGCGGCGGGCAGAGCGGCGTGCTCGTGATCCGCGGCGAGGCGGGCGTCGGCAAGACGGCGCTCCTGCGACACGCCGCTGAGCGGGCGTCCGGCTTTCGGGTCGCGCAGATCGCGGGCGTGGAGCTCGAGATGGAGCTGCCCTACGCGGGGCTGCACCAGCTGTGCACGCCCATGCTCGACCGTCTGGACGGGCTCCCCGAGCCTCAGCAGGTCGCCCTCAGGGTCGCGTTGGGTCTCGCGCCGGGCGACTCTCCCGACCGCTTCCTGGTTGCCCTGGCGGCGCTCGGCCTGCTGTCCGCCACCGCCGAGGAGCGCCCGCTCTTCTGCGTCGTCGACGACTTCCAATGGCTCGACGACGCCAGCGCGCAGGCCGTGGCGTTCGTGGCGCGCCGGCTCCTGGCGGAGTCGGTGGCACTCGTGCTCGCCGTACGAGAGCCGAGCGGTGACCAGCGGTTGGCCGGGCTGCCGGAGCTGGCGCTGCGGGGCCTCGACGACGCCGATGCGCGGGCGCTGCTCGAAACGGTCATCCCGGGCCCCATCGACGAGGGCGTTCGCGACCGGATTGTCGCGGAGACCCACGGCAACCCGCTCGCGCTGCTGGAGCTCTCGCGCGGCATGAGCGCGGCCGACCTCGCGGGCGGGTTCGCCATCCCGGCTTCGACCGGGCGGTCCGCAGGCCTCGAGGACGGCTTTCGGCGGCGGCTCGAAGTACTTCCGGCCGAAACCCTGCGGCTGGTGCAGCTCGCCGCGGCCGATCCGGTGGGCGACCCGCTGCTCGTGTGGCGAGCCGCCGAGCAGTTCGGGCTCGGCCCCGAGGCGGCGACGCCCGCGGTCGAGGCGGGCCTGCTCGAGATCCGCGCCCAGGTTCGCTTCCAGCACCCGCTGGTGCGCTCGGCCGCGTACGGCTCGGCATCGCCGTCCGAGCGCCAAGCCCTTCATGCGGCTCTCGCCCAGGCCACCGATGCCGAGGCCCATCCCGATCGGCGCGCATGGCACCGGGCCCAGGCCGCCCCCGGGCCTGACGAGGAGGTGGCCGGCGAGCTCGAACGCTCGGCAGCCCGCGCCCGGGCGCGAGGAGGCATCGCCGCATGCGCCGCGTTCCTGGAGAGCGCGGCGACGCTCACGCCCGATCCGGGCGACCGCACTCGCCGGTTGATCGCCGCCGCCCATGCAAAGCGCGGCGCCGGCGCGCTGGAAGCGGCCACGCACCTGGTGACCGCCGCCGGCGCCGGACAGCTGACGCCGCTGCAGGAGGCGGAGGTCGAGCACCTGCGCGGCGAGATCGCATTCGATCAACGCCGCGTCGGCGACGCCGCGCGGCTGCTCGGCAGCGCGGCCAAGCGATTCGAGCCGCTCGACCCCGTGGCCGCGCGCGCGACGCACCTCGAGGCGGTCGGGGCAGCGATCTGGGCCGCCGACCTGGACAGCCCCGGGGCCATGGTCGAGGCGGCCGAAGCGGCCCGCGCCGCACCGCCCGCGCCTGATCCGCCCAGCGCGGTGGACGTCGTGCTCGACGCGCTCGCGGCCCGCCTCTTGGACGGATGCCCCGCGGCGATCCCGGCGCTGGAGCAGGCGCTCCAGACCGTGCTCGCCCTGAAGACCCCCGACGGGGACCTCGGTCGCTGGCTGTGGTTGACGGGCGCGCGGGCAACCGGGCTGATCGCGCTCGAGCTGTGGGACGCCGACGCCCTACACGTGCTGGCGTCGCGCCAGGTGCGCGTTGCCCGCGAGTCAGGCGCGCTCGTGCAGCTTCAGTTCGCGCTCAACTTCTTCGCCCGGAGCCGGGTCGTTTCGGGGGAGCTCGCCGAGGCCACGGTGCTCGTCGAGGAGGAGCGCGCAATCGCGCAGGCGATGGGCGGCACGGCCGTGGGCTACGAGGAGCTGATGCTCGCTGCCTGGCGCGGCCAGGACGCGCTCGCGTCCGAGCTGATCGAGCGGATGATGCAGGCGGCCAGTGCTCGCGGCCTCGGCAGGATGGTCGACATCGCGACGTACGCGAGGGCGGTGCTCTCCAACGGCCTTGGCCGCTACGACGTCGCCCGCGACGCCGCGCGGGTCGCGTTCGAGCACCGCGACCATCTCGGAAACGGCCTGTTCATCGTCGGCGAGCTCGCCGAGGCGGCATCGAGAACGGGCGATCGGGAACTGCTGGAGGCCGGGCTGGAGTGGCTTTCGAAGGGCACGAAGGTGCTCCGCACCGACTGGGTGCTGGGGATCGAGACCAGAGTTCGCGCGTTGCTGAGCGAGGGCGACGCCGCCGAGACCGAGTACCGCGACTCGATCGCGCACCTCCAGCGCACGCGCCTGCGCATCGAGCTCGCGCGCGCGCACCTGCTCTACGGCGAATGGCTGCGCCGCGCGGCCCGGCGCGCAGATGCGCGCGAACAGCTGCGTACCGCGTACGAGCTCTTCAGCGCCACCGGCGCGCACGGCTTCGCCGAGCGGGCGCGACACGAGCTGCTCGCCACGGGTGAGACGGTCCGCAAGCGCACCGACGACACGCGCGATGACCTCACGCCCCAAGAGGAGCACATCGCACGGCTCGCGCTCGCAGGCCACACCAACCCGGAGATCGGCGCCGAGCTCTTCATCAGCCCCCGCACCGTCGAGTGGCATATGAAGAAGGTGTTCGTGAAGCTCGGCATCACGTCGCGCAAGGGCCTTCGCGACGCCCTGCCGGCGCTCGGAAACGCCGTCGCGGTCGCGTAAGGACGCGCGGGCCCGGGCAACGCGGACCCGGGGTCACACCAGGGTGGTGCCCGGGTGCGACTACGGCGGCCCGAGCGCAGGCTTTGCCTCCTCAGAGCACGACGCAGGAGGCACACGATGGATCTGCACCACACCCTCACCGCCAGCAAGCTCGAAGCGTCCGCCGCCACGCTTCCGCGTCTGTCGCGGCGAGCGGGCTTCTGGGCGGTCGCCTTCGCGTTCCTGGCCGTCGCGGCGTTCTCGACGGCGCCGAGTTCGCTGTACGGGCTCTACGCGCAGCACGACCACGTAGCGCCCTTCACGCTCACGATCGTCTACGCGGTCTATGCAGCGGGTGTGACCACGAGCCTGCTGCTCGTGGGGCACGTCTCTGATTGGTACGGCCGCAAGGTCGTCCTCATCCCGGCGATCGCCGTGGCCACGGTCGCCGCGGTGGTGTTCATCTCGTGGCAGTCGCTCGCCGGCCTGATCGTCGCGCGGGTCCTCACGGGGTTGGCGCTGGGCGCGACGGTGGCGACCGCCACCGCGTACATCGCCGATCTCGACGCGGGGCCGGACGGCGGCGTGACGCGCCGGGCGGAGGTCATCAGCGCTATCGCCAGCGTCGGCGGCCTTGCCATCGGTCCGCTCCTGACCGGGCTGCTCGCGCGCTACGCGCCCGATGGACTGACGCTCCCGTACGTCGTGCTCCTGGTGGGTTTGGTCCCGGCCGTCCTCGCCGTCGTGCTCACGCCCGAGGGACACCCGGCGCAGCACCCGCTCCCGGCCTACCGGCCACAGCGCCTGCAGGCGCCGGCGCACGCGAAGGGCCAGTTCATCGCGGCGCTCACCGGCGTTGCCCTCGCCTTCGCCACCTGGGGCATCTTCGCCGGGCTGGCCGGAAGGTTCCTCGCACAGACGCTTCATCACCCGTCCCCGGCGCTCACCGGCGCGGCGATCTTCCTGACCTTCGGCACCGGCGCCGTCGTACAGATCACGACCTCCAAGTGGCCGGCGCACCGTCTCCTGGTCGCCGGGATCCCCACGATCGTTCTCGGCCTCGCGATCTTCGTGGCGTCGGCGTGGACCTCGCCGCCGAGCCTGGCTCTGTTCCTCATCGGCGGGGTCGTGACGAGCAGCGGCGCAGCCGCGATCTTCCGCGCGAGCCTCAGCGTCGTCATCGAGACGGCGAGCGCCGGCGACCGCGCCGGAGCGCTCGCCACGTTCTTCGTCGTCGGCTACGCAGCGCTCTCGCTGCCGGTGCTCGGGCTCGGGATCGGCCTGATCTACCTGAGCCCGCAGGTGACGCTGCTCATCTTCGGCCTCGTTGTCGGCCTGGGCGTCCTCGCCGCGGCCCCCACACTCCTGCGCCGGCCCGGGCGAGGCGCTCGCCACCCGGCTGGCCACCGCTCCCAACGGGCGCTGAAGAGCGGGTCATACCGCTGGCCCGGGGGTGCAGACCAGGGCATTCCACGGGTGCGATCAGGAGGCGAAAGGCGCAGGATTCTAGTTGCACACACAACCAGATCTCTTGGAGAGGAGAGGTCATGACCACCACCACAACCACACCCGACACCTTCACCAGCCAGGCGACGGACGCCATCATCGGCCTCCGCGACGGCTACGCCAAGGTCGGCGAGGTCGAGTTGCACTACGTCGAGGCCGGCAACGGCCCGCTGGTCGTCCTGCTGCATGGCTTCCCGGAGTTCTGGTACGGCTGGCGAGAGCAGATCGCGCCGCTCGTGAGCGCGGGCTTCCGCGTCGTCGCGCCCGATCTGCGCGGCTACAACCTGTCGTCGAGGCCGGACGGCTTCGCCGATTACACGGCCGACAAGCTGGCCGACGACGTCCGCGGCCTCATCCGCGAACTCGGCGCCGAGTCGGCAATGGTGGTCGGCCACGACTGGGGCGGAACCGTCGCGTGGACGCTGGCGATGAATCACCCGGAGGTCGTCGACCGGCTCGCCATCCTCAACGCGGCGCATCCGCGCAAGCTGAACGAAGGCCTGCACAGCCCGCGCCAGCTCCTGAGGTCCTGGTACTTCTTCTACTTCCAGCTCCCGAAGCTGCCCGAGCGCCGTGCGCGCGCCCGGGGCTGGCGGTTCCTCAAGCGCTTCCTGCGCGACGCGCGCCCGCCGTACACCGACGAGGAGCTCGACCGCTACACCGAGGCGTGGTCACAGCCTGGGGCTGACACGGCGATGATCGACTACTACCGCGCCGGCGTGCGGCTGGGGTCGAAGCAGGAGGTCCGCCCGGTCTCGGCGCCCACCCTGGTCATCTGGGGGCAGGGCGACCGCTACCTGGGCCAGAAGCTCGCCGAGCCGCACCCCGAGGACGTGCCCAACCTCGACCGGGTCGAGCGTCTGCCCAACGCGTCGCACTGGGTCCACCACGACGAGGCCGAGCGCGTGAACGAGCTGCTCGTCGACTTCTTCGCGTAGCCGCCAGACGCAGCCACGCAGCACGGTTCCAACGAACGTGGGCCGCCGCCGGCCAAGCCGGTGGCGGCCCACGTCGACGTGCGCTCTGGGCTACCGGAGCGCCCGGATCTGGAGCAGGTTGCCGTCGGGATCCTCGAACTGCGCGACGTAGATGCCGCGGAACTCGATGACGTCCGAGACGAACTCGACGCCGCGGGACCGCAGCTCGTCGATCGTCTTGTGGATGTCGTCGGTCTCGATCGTGACCGACGCCGGCCGGCGCCCCATCGCCGGCTGCGCCTCGCCCGGTGTCCCGGGCCAGAGCACCAGCTGAAAGTCGTCCCCGTCGACGCCGACGGTCAGAAACCGTGGCCCGTCGGGCGTCGGGTTCTCGACGCGCTTCTCCATGCCAAGGGCGTTCGTGTAGAAGTCAAGCGCCCTGTCCTGGTCGCTGACGAGCACGCTCGTGTAGTAGACCTTCTCGAGCATTGCTGTTCCTCCGTGGTCGTGGTCATTGGTGCGATGACCCGCGGTGAGCGGCGAACGTGACAGCCACGTTGCACCGGGATCGCCGACACGGAGCGGCTTCGGCTCGCTCTCAGGACATTCCCAGGCGATCTTTACCGTCCCTTGGCGAACACAGTGGCACGCTGGCGCCATGCGATCGCTCGATCCGGCCGACCGCGATGCTGCGCTGCGGCGTCTGCGTCGCGCCCGGACCTGGGTCGTGTTCGGTGCTGTCGGCCTGACAGGGGCTGCGTCGGCCGCCGCGGCGGCGAGTTTCCGCGGCCATCAGGCCACGGGCACGACCAACACCACCACCACCACGACCACCACGCCCGCGTCGCCCCCGGCGACCACGCAGGCGCCTCGTCCCGCACCGTCCGGGCCCGACGCGATCCCGTTGCCGCCCTCGGCTTCGGGCGACCAGGGCCTCCAGGCGCCGCAGCAGGCGCCGCAGCAGACGCAGCCCGCCCCCGCCCAGCCTGACCCGCAGCCGCCGGCGACCTCGGGGGGCTCGTGAGCGCGAGCTGCACCTGGCGGGCGCTGGGCACGACGGCCGTCGTGATGGCCGAATCGGCAGCCGGCATGCCCGCGGCGCACGCGGCCGTGCAGCGCGAGCTCGACGCCATCGATCGCAGCTGCAGCCGCTTCCGCGAGGACAGCGAGCTGACCATGGTCAATCGCGCGGGCGGGCGCCGCACCGCGGTCGGACCTCTGCTCATCGATGCGCTGCTCGCCGCGCTGCGCGCCGCGCGCCTCACGGAAGGCGACGTCGATCCCACCATCGGCCAAGCCCTCGTGCTCGCCGGCTACGACCGCGACTTCGGATCCGTACAAGGCTCACCGCTCGCTCTCAAGGCGATCCGTGCGCCGGGGTGGCGCGTCGTCGAGGTCGACGCGGCCGCCGGGACGGTTCGCGTGCCCGCGGGCGTCCTCCTCGACCTTGGGGCGACCGCGAAGGCCCTGGCCGCCGATCGCGCGGCGCGCGCCGCGGCGCACGCGGCCGGGTGCGGGGTCCTCGTCAACCTCGGCGGCGACCTCGCGACCGCTGGGGAGCCGCCGGCCGGCGGATGGCGTGTGCGGGTGACGCACGACCATGCCGCGTCGGCCGACGCGCCGGGCGAGACCGTGCTCGTCACCACCGGCGCGCTGGCGACGTCGAGCACCGCAGTGCGCCGCTGGCAGCGCGGCGCGGAGACGGTCCACCACATCCTGGACCCCGCGACCGGCGGACCCGCCGCCGGTCCGTGGCAGACCGTCTCCGTCGCAGCCGCCACGTGCGTCGACGCGAACACGGCCGCGACCGCGGCGATCGTGCGCGGCGAGGGCGCCGTCGCGTGGCTGGAGCACCTCGGGCTGCCGGCGCGACTGTGGCGGACCAACGGCTCCGTCGAGCGGGCGGCGGGCTGGCCCGAGCCCGCGCGGGAGGCCGCGGCGGCATGACCGTCCCGCTCGCTGCCGCGGGCTCGAACTCCACCGCGCTCTGGTACCTGTCGCGAGGAACGGGCGCCGTCGCGCTCGTGCTGCTGACCGGCGCGCTCGCGCTCGGCATCGCGGACGTCACGCGCTGGCGCTCGCCGCGCTGGCCGCGCTTCGTCGTCGACGCGCTCCACGGAACGCTCTCGCTGGCGGCGGTCGTCCTGCTCGCCGCGCACGTCCTCACGAGCGTCCTCGACCCGTTCGCGCCGCTGCGCCTCACCGATGCGGTGATCCCGTTCGCCGGGCAGTACCGGCCGCTGTGGCTCGGCCTCGGAGCCGTCGCCTTCGACCTGCTTCTCGTCCTGGTGATCACGAGCGTTTGGCGCCGGCACATTGGGCCGCGTGCCTGGCGCGCGGTGCATTGGGCGGCGTACGCGTGCTGGCCGCTCGCACTCGTGCACACATTGGGAACCGGCAGCGACGTCCGGCGCGGATGGATGCTCGCCCTTTCGGCCGCCTGCACCGGCGTCGTTGTCGTCGCGATCGGCGCGCGCCTTGCGGCCGCAAGCGGGCCGCGCGTCGGGGTCGCGCGCCCCGCGACGCTCGTGGCGATGGCGGCAAGCGTGCTCGCGCTCGCCGTGTGGCTGCCTCTCGGTCCGCTGGCCAACGACTGGGCGCGGCGGGCCGGAACGCCGGTCGCGCTGCTGACGCGCCCCGCGACGGCCACGGCGCAGACCGCGCCGGCGACCCCGGCGACGCCGACGCCGGCGGCACCCGCGCTCCGCCTCCCCTTCACGGCGAGCGCCGATGGCAGGTTGCGCAGCGGCATCGCGCGCGACGGCACGGCCCTCATCGACATCGCGCTGCGCCTGACCGACGGATCGCACGCCAGGCTGGACGTGCGCCTCGCCGGTTCCCCGCTGGCCGGCGGTGGCGTCAGCGTCGACCGAAGCCAGGTCACGCTCGGGCCGCCCGGCGACCCCGCCCGATACATCGGGCGCCTCGTCTCGCTCGACGGGTCGACGTTCGACGCACGGGTGCGTCCGGAACACGGCCGCGCCGTGCGGGTGCACGCGCTGCTGGACCTCGGCAACAACATCGGCGGCGGCCGGATCTCCGCGACGGTGAGCGCGCGACGGGAAACGGCATGACCGGCAGCCGCGCACGCCTGCTTGCGGGCATCCGCAGCGACCGCCCGTTGTCGTTCGACGAGCATCTCGCCGTCCACGGCCCGCTCGCCGCGCTCGAGGGCCCCGCGATCATCGAGGCGGCCGGGCGCGCCGGCATCCTGGGACGCGGCGGGGCGGGGTTCCCGATGGAGCGCAAGCTCAGAGCGGTCGCGGAGCGAGGCGGCCGCAAGGTCGTCGTCGCGAACGGCGTCGAGGCCGAGCCGATGAGCGCCAAGGACCGCGTGCTGCTGGCCAGCGCGCCGCATCTCGTCCTCGACGGCGTGGCCGCGGCCGCCATGGCCGTCGGGGCTCGCGAGGCGATCGTCTGCGTCCCGGCGACCGCACCCGCGGTGCGCACGGCCATCGAGGACGCGGTCCGGGAGCGCCGCGACTGGGGCCGTCTGCGCGTGCGCGTGGCGCCGGTGCCCCCGCGCTATGTGGCGGGCGAGGAGACGGCGCTCATCCACCACCTCGACGGAGGCCCGCTCAAGCCGACCTTCACGCCGCCGCGCCCGTACGAGCGCGGCGTCGGACGCCGCCCGACGCTCGTGCAGAACGTCGAGACCCTGGCTCATCTCGCGCTCGTCGCCCGCCACGGCCCGCGCTGGTTCCGTCAGACCGGGCGACAGACCTCGCCGGGCACCATGCTCGTCACCCTCGGCGGGGCCGTGCACACCCCCGGCGTCATCGAGGTGCCCGGAGGCACCACGCTGGCCGACGCGCTGATGTTGGGCGGCGGCCCGTCGGAGGAGATCGATTCGGTCGTCGTCGGCGGGTACTTCGGCGCATGGCTGCCCGCTCCGAGCAGCCTCGGCCTCGCGCTCGACGAGCGCGAGCTCGGTCACCACGGCGCCGCCGTGGGCGCCGGCGTCATCGTCGCGATGCCCGCGTCGTCGTGCGGTGTCGCCGAGCTGGCGCGCGTCGTGTCATGGCTGGCCGGACAGTCCGCGCGCCAGTGCGGTCCGTGCGCGAACGGCCTGCCCGCCATCGCCGGCGCGCTCAACCGCATCGCGGTGGGACGCGCCGAACGGGGCTCGCGCGCGCAGCTCCTGCGCTGGGCCGGCATGGTGCGCAACAGGGGCGCCTGCCGCCACCCCGACGGCGTCGTCCGGCTGCTGACGAGCGCTCTGCGCACGCTCGACGAGGATCTGCGCGACCACGAGCTCAACGGCCCGTGCGACGCCTGCGCGCGACCGCCGCTGCTGGCGACCCCGACGCCGGAGGCGCTGGCCGCATGAGCCACCGGCTGCGCGTGAACCCGATCGCCTGCACCGGCCACGGGATGTGCGCCGAGCTGCTGCCCGAGCGCATCGCGCTCGACGACTGGGGCTATCCGATCATCGACGATCCCGAGGTGCCCGACGAGCTGCTCGACCATGCCCGCCGCGCCGCGGCCGCATGCCCGACGCTGGCGCTGCTGCTCGAGCGAGCGGAGCGCTCGTGAGCACCGTCGGCGGGCCCCGTCCCCCAGCGCGCTCGGCGAGACGCCGCGCACGCGCCGCTGGGCCCGCCGGCCGCCGCCCACAACCGGCCATTTACCCGCCACCACCCTGGATCGCTACCGGCGTCCGCTGCACTGCCGCCATGCATCCAGACACCGTCAGATCGATCCCCCTGTTCGCCTCCCTCTCGCGGCGGCGGCGCAACGACCTCGCCAGGTTGGCCGACGAGGTCGACGTGCCCGCCGGCTACCGGCTCACCAGCCAGGGCGGGTACGCGCGCGAGTTCTTCGTGGTGATCGCCGGCTCGGCCGAGGTCTCGCGCGACGGCGCGCCGGTCGGCACGGTCGCGGCCGGCGACTTCTTCGGCGAGGTCGGGCTGCTCAGTCCGCGATGGGAGCGCACGGCAACCGTCGTCGCGACGACCCCGATGCGCCTGCTCGTGTTCGCCCGGAAGGAGTTCCGCGAGTTCCTGGACACGCTGCCCGCGATCGCCGCGCCGATCGTGCGCGCCGCCGCCGAGCGCGCGTGAGGGCAGCCGCGCGGGTCAGAAGTCGATGCGCATCACGACACGCCGCGGCGTGGGACGGCTGACCTCCGTGAAGCCGGCGTTGGCGAACACGCCTTCGGTGCCGACGTGGAGCTCCTCGATGATCACGTCCTTCGTGGTCATCGGATAGCCCTCGATGGCGCGGGCGCCGCGCTCGCGGGCGAAGTCGACCGAGGCACGCGCGAGGGCCCGGCTGACGCCGCGCTTACGGAACCCGGCGCGGGTGAACAAGCACGTCACCGCCCAGACGCTGTCATCGGTCTTGTCCTCGTCGCGATCGAGCCAGGGGACGCGGTTGTTGCGCACCAGCCCCTCGTAGGCCGTCCGGGGCTCGACGGCGCACCAGCCGGCCGGCTCGCCATCGAGGTACGCAACGAGACCGGCGGTGGCGGTCGCATCGGGATGGCCGCAGTCGGTCTGCTGCAGCAGCCGGTGGGCGCGCTCCTCCGCCGGGAAGGACCGGAACGACTCGCGCCGGCGCAACTTGTAGCGCTGGCACTGGCACCTGGAGGCCTGACCCCGCGTGCCGAAGATCGTCTGCAGGTCCTCCCAGCGTGCCTCGTTGGCGGGCACAACGGAGATCTCGGGTTGCCCTGCCGTCACGCCCGCGATTATCCAGGTCGAGTGACTCAGGCAGCCGCCTCGGACAAGCCGAACCGGGCGTGCAGGCGACGCAGCGGCCCCGGGGCCCACCAGTTCCACGGCCCGAGCAGCGCCATCAGCGCGGGCACGAGCAGCGCGCGGATGACCGTCGCGTCGATGGCCACCGCGAGCGCGGTGCCGACGCCGAGGAGCTTGATGAAGAGGATGCCGGAGGTGGCGAAGGCGCCGATCGCGACGCAGAAGAGCAGCGCGGCGGCGGTCACGATGCGCCCGGTGCGCTCGACGCCGAAGGCCACCGCCGAGCGGTCGTCGAGCCCGCGGTCGTGCGCCTCCTTGATGCGCGACAAGAGGAAGACCGCGTAGTCCGTGGCAAGGCCGAAGGCGATCGCGAACAGCAGCACGGGCTGCGTCGCCTCCACCCCGCCGGCACTCGTGAAATCGAGCACGCCCTCGAGGCGGCCGTCCTGGAAGATGAGCACGAGGATCCCGAACGTCGCGCTGAGCGTCAGCGCGTTCATGAGCAGCGCCTTGAGCGGCAGGATCACCGAGCCGGTAAAGAGGAAGAGCAGCGCGAACGTCGTCAGCACGAGCAGCCCGAGCGCGTACGGCAGGTAGCTCTTCAGCGTGTCCTGCTGGTCGACGAACCGCGCCGCCGCGCCCCCGACGGCCACCGGCACCGGCGCGGGAACGGCTCGGACGTCGCGGACCACCTCGCGGTTGGCCTTCGACAGGGCGTCGCCGGGCGGCAGGACGTCGATGAGCACGGTGTCGCCGTTCAGCCGCTGTGGCGCGGACACGGATCCCGCGCCCGGCACCTGGCGCAGCGCGGCCGTGTAGCGGTCGACCTGGCCGTCCTGCGCCCGTGTCGCCGTCGCGACGACCTCGATCGGCTGGGCGGCGAAGGCGGTGAAGCCGCGGTCGATCGCGGCGGCGACCTGGCGCGCCTCGGAGCCCTGCGGGAGCATCCGGTAGTCGGCGGGGACGAAGGCGATGCGCAGGAAGGGCAGGCCCGCGACGATCAGGACACCGGCGGTGACGATGGCCACGGCCGCGGGCCGCCCCATCACCCACTGCGCGAGCCGATACCAGCCGCCCGAGGTCGTCGGGCGCGCGGTCTTCTCCGCCGCGCGGCGCAGGAACCGAGGCGCGCCCGCGTTCACGCGCGGGCCGAGCGCGAAGAGCACCGCGGGGAGCACGGTGAGCGCGACGGCCATCGCGACGAGCGCGACGATGAGCCCGCCGATCCCCATCGAGTACAGGAAGCGCAGCGGGAAGACCAGCAGCGACGCGAGCGCCGCGGCCACGGTGAGCGAGCTGAAGAACACGGTCCGCCCCGCCGTCTGCAGCGTCCGCCGGATCGCCACGGTCCTGTCCGCACCGCCCGCGAGCTCCTCGCGGTAGCGCGAGACGATGAACAGGCTGTAGTCGATCGCCAGGCCCAGGCCGATCCCCGTCACGAGGTTCAGGGCGTAGATCGACAGGCTGGTGACGCTGCTGTCGACGAAGCGCATCAACAGGAACGTCGTGACGATCGACAGCGCGCCCACGAGCGGCGGCAGCAGCGCCGCGACGAGGCTGCGGAACACCCACAGCGAGAGCAGGAACAGCAGCGGGAACGCGATGAGCTCCGCACGTGCGAGGTCGGACGACACCTGGTCGCCGATCTCGGGGCTGACGACGTCGGGCCCGCCGATCTTCACGGCGTCGGGCGCGAGCTTCTCGCGCAGGCGGTGGGCGGCCGACAGCTCGTCGCCGGTGAACGCCGCGATGACGACCGTCTGGCGCCCGTTGCGCGAGATGAACGCCGGATCGCGGGTGTCGAGGTAGCTGCGCGCGCCGGCCACGCCCGGGTCGGCCTCGATCGTGCGCTCGATCTCGCGCAGCTTCGCGCGCGCCGTGGGATCGGTCCGGATGTCGCGGCCGGGCGAGAAGAGTGCGACGAGGCCGCTGTCCTGACGATCGCCCGCGGCGGCATGCAGCTGCTTGCTGGCGACGATGTTCTGGGCGCTGGGGTCCTGGAAGTCCTCATCCTCGGCGCTGAGCTGACCGGCCACCGGGCCGCCGACGACCGCGGCGACCACGAAGAAGAGCCCGGCGATGATGAGGATGCGCTTGGAGCGGCGAGTGACGAGACCGGCGAGCTTGGCGAGCATGGGCGCAAGCCTGATCGCCGCCGGCCTTCAGCACATCGGCCCGCGGGCCCTACTTGCCCTCCGACCGTGGGGGGAGCGCGCCGGGGCGCACCTCACCGTGGTCGTAGGCGAAGACGATCGCCGCGGCGCGGTCGCGGACGTCGAGCTTGCTGAAGATGCTGCCGACGTGGGTCTTCACGGTCGCCTCGGCGACGTAGAGGGTCCCGGCGATCTCGGCGTTGGTCGCGCCGCGCGCGATCAGCCGCAGCACGTCGCGCTCGCGATCGGTGAGCAACTCGAGCCGCCCGGCGTCGCGCGCGACCGGCGCCACGGTGCTGCGGTAGCGGTCCAGCACCCGCGGCGCCACCGCGCGATCGAACCACGCCGCACCGCCGGCGACCGCGCGCACGGCCGCGATGAGCTCCTCCGCCGAGCTGTCTTTCAGCACGAAGCCGGCGGCGCCCGCCTCGATCGCACCCCACAGCACCTCGTCCTCGCCGAACGTCGTGAGGACGAGGACGGGCCCGACGCCGGGCGCGTCGCGCAGCCGCGCCGTGGCCGCGATGCCGTCGAGCTCCGGCATGCGGATGTCCATGAGCACGACGTCGGGCGTCGCCGCGGGCAGCTCTTCGACCGCCTGGCGCCCGTCCCCGCACTCGGCGACCACCTCGAACCCGTCGGCCGGCGAGAGGATGCGCGCCAGGCCGGCGCGCACGATGTCCTGGTCGTCGACGAGGGCGACGCGGATCATCGTGCGTCCGCCCGCTCGAGCGGCAGCCGGCAGCGAACGCTCCAGCCGTCCGGCGTCGGGCCCGCGGTGAGCTCGCCGCCGAGCGCGCTCGCGCGCTCCTGCATCCCGACGAGGCCATAGCGCGGCCGCTCCTCGGCCGGTGCGGCGACGACGACCGGGCCGCTCGAGTCCGCCACGAGGGACGCCTCGCCGTTGGCCACCTCGATGCCGAGCACCGTCCGCGCCTGCGGCGCATGCCGGGCCGCATTCGCGAGCGCCTCCTGGCTGATCCGGTAGAGCGCCGTGCCGACGCTCGGCCCGATGCGATCGAGATCGCCGCGCGTCCACAGCTCGACGGTCAGGCCCCCGGCCCGCGCGTGATCCACGAGGTTCGGGATCTCCGTCGCCGTCGGAACGGGCGGCGCCACCGCGGCCTCGTCGTCGCGGCGCAGGATGCCGACCGTGCGCCGCAGCTCCTGCATGCTGCGCCGCCCGACCTCCTCGGCGGAGAGCAGCGCCTCCTCGGCGGCATCGGGGTCGCGGCGCAGGACGTGGCGGGCGCTCGTCACCTGGAGCATGACCGCCGCCAGGCCATGGCCGACGAAGTCGTGGACGTCGCGGGCGATCCTGCGCCGTTCGTCGTACAGCGCCTGCTCGGCGAGCTCGCGCCTGGTGACGTCGAGCTGGGCCGCGAGGGCCGCCTGGCTGCAGATCGCGCGCCCGATCAGCCAGGGGAAGACGATGCCGAGGATCCAGGGGCCGACCCCGATCTCCGCCGGATCCTGGATCACGCTGGCGACGATCGGGCCCGACACCGTGAGGAGACCGAGCGCGACCGCCGAGGCAGACGACGGTGCCCAGCGGCCGACGACGAACGCGAGCAGGCTCAGGTCGAACAGCAGCGGCTCGAACGAGCCCGACCGCTGGGCGGCGACCACGGGGACGAGCACGGCGATGGACAGCGCCCACAACGGCACCCGGGGCACGTAGGCCCAGATCGCGAAGAAGACCACGGGCAAGCCAAGCAGGACGAAGTTCCCGACCAACGCCGGACCGTTGAAGGCGGCGACGACCGCCACCGCGAACGCGAAGCAGGGAACAAGCCGGTGCAAGTCGGCGCCCGGCGACCAGA
Organism: Solirubrobacteraceae bacterium; assembly: GCA_035262945.1. Lineage (GTDB taxonomy): Bacteria > Actinomycetota > Thermoleophilia > Solirubrobacterales > Solirubrobacteraceae > JAOPZW01. The sequence continues at coordinate 5,522 of DATFRW010000004.1, read as the reverse complement.
CCTGATGCCGCACGTCCTCGACCGTACTGCGCGGGCGCCCCGGCGCACATCCTCCTGCGGGTTGAAGCGCAGATCAGTCCGCGGGTGGACCCGCGACGTGCGCCGCGAAGGCCTGGAGGCACCCGGGCCAGCCGCCCTCGGAGTCGAGCGCGCCGCGCAACGGCTCCCAGCCGTCGCCGTGACGGTCGAGGTGGCGATGCTCCAGGTCCACGCGCGTGCGCTCGGGCCCGTCGGCCGCGAAGCGCACCTCGACCTCGCTCACCCGCGACAGGTCGTCCTCGATCTGCCACTGCGGGTTGATCTTCCACGCGAAGACGACGCGGCCCGGCGGCTCCCACGCCAGCACCTTGCCCCAGTGGCACTCGGTCCCGTCGGTCCCGCGGTCGTAGACCTCGCCGCCGGCGCGCGGCTCGAAGACCCGTTCGGCGATGGGCGCCTCGAGCAGGTTGTACTCGGGCGGGAACCAGGTGCCGATGCCCTCGGTGAAGACCGAGAAGGCGCGCTCGAGCGGCGCCTCGACGACGATCGACATCTTGATTGACGTATCTGATTGGTAAGTCGCCACGGACGGTAAGCCTACGCTTACCGGTTGCGATGTCAACCGCGAATGTTCAGGCCGCGTCGGTCGCGAGGGCGCGCGTGGGGCGTGCGGCCGGCCTGCTGGGCCGCGGCACCGCGAGGCTCGCGAGCGCGGCCAGCCCGCACGCGCCGGCCGCGACGAGGAACGCCGCGGTGAAGCCCTGTTCGGTCGGGAGCCCGTTGGCCACGACGGTGCCCGCCACGATGCTGGCGCCGACCTGCGTGCCCACCGACCCGCCGATGCTGCGCATGACGGTGTTCATGCCGGTCGCCACACCGGTCTGCTCCGGACGCACCGCCTCGACGATGAGGTTGGCCAGCGACGCGAACGCCAGGCCGATCCCGGCGCCGAGCAGCGCCGAGCCGACGTAGATCTGCCAGGGCTCATCGTGGGCGAGGCCCATGAACGCGAACGCGATGCACGTGATGAGCGAGCCGAGAATGAGCGGCACGCGCGAGCCCACTCGGTTCGCCATGCGCCCCGCCAGCGGGCTGATGAGGAGCATCGCCACGGTGGACGGCAGCAGGAACAGCCCGGCCTGCGTGACGTTCGCGGCGAAGCCATAGCCCGCCGCCTTCGGCGCCTCGGTGAACTCGGGGAGCAGGATGAACGAGCTGTACATGCCGGCGCCGACGAGGAACGCCGCCAGGTTGACGGTCCACACGCTGCGGGCGCGCATCATCGCCATGTCGACCAGCGGCTCGGCGACGTGCAGCTCGTTGACCACCCACGCCACGAGCAGGACCGCGGCACCGAAGAAGAGGCCGAGGGTCCGCGGGTCGCCCCACCCCCACGACGAGCCCTCGCTGATGCCGACGAGCAGGCACACGAGCCAGCCCGACAGCAGCACGGCGCCGCCCCAGTTGATCTTCCCGGGCGACTTGATCGGCGACTCGGGGACGTAGAGCAGCGTCATCACCGTGGCGATGGCGACGAGGACGAGCGGGATCCAGAACAGCCAGTGGTAGGAGAGCGAGTCGACGATCGGGCCGGCGAGCACGATCCCGAGCCCGCCGCCGATGCCCAGCAGCGCGGAGATGAGCGCGATGCCCTGGGCGACGCGCTCGCGCGGGAACTCGTCGCGGATGATCCCGAACGCCAGCGGGAAGATCGCGCCGCCGCAGCCCTGGATGACGCGGGCGACGATGAGCACGCCGATGCTCGAGGCCAGCGCGGCGAGCAGCGTGCCGAGGCCGAGCACGACGAGCGCGGCGACGAGCGTGTGCTCCTTGCCGAACATGTCCCCCAGGCGCCCCACGATCGGCGTGAGGATCGACGCGCTGAGCAGGTACGCGGTGAGGATCCATGCGACCGCCGTCGCGGACGTGTTGAGATCGCGCTGGATCTCCGGGAGCGCGGGCGCCACGAGCGACTGCAGCAGCGCGAACGTGATGCCCGCGAGGGCGAGGACGGCGAACGTGCGGTTGTAGTGCTGGCGCTCGTGACCCTCGGCCCCGCTGGTAATGTCAGCGGCCGATGACATCTCCGGGCAACCCTAGCAGCGCCGCGGTCACCGACCGCGGACGCCGCCGCCCGTACGACGCCGACGCGAGCCGCGAGGCCCTGCTGGACGCCGCGAGCGAGCTGTTCCTCGAGCGCGGCTACGACCGGGCGACGATCCGCGACATCGGGCATCGGGCGGGCGTCGACCCGGCGCTCATCGCGCGCTACTTCGGCTCCAAGGAGGGCCTCTACCTCGCGAGCCTCGAGCGGGGCGGCGGGCGGAGCCTCCCGGGCGACCCGGCGGCGGCGCTCGGCGAGATGCTCACGAGCTCCGAGCACCGTGGCCTCGGCCCCGTCCCGCGCGCGATGGTCGCCCCCGCGCTGAGCGAGGCCGTGCGCGAGCAGATCATGCGCGTCGTGCAGGAGCGCGCCGTCGCGCCGATCGCCGCCGAGCTCGCCGAGCGCGGCGTCGAGGATGCCCAGCTGCGCGCCGAGGCGCTCGTCGCCCTCGCCCTCGGCATCTCGCTCACGCGCGCGACCGGCACGCTGCCGGAGCTCGCCGCCACCTCCCTCGACGAGCTGATCGCCGTCGTCGCACCGCTCGCCCGCTCCCTCCAGGAGGACGCATGACCGCACTGCTCGTGATGGACGTCCAGCGCACGATCGTCGAGCGCTTCGCCGACGACGACGGGCTGCTCGACCGCACCGCCGAGGCGATCGCGGCGGCACGGGCGAACGACATTCCGGTCATCTACGTGCGCGTCGCGTTCCGCCCGGGTGCGCCCGAGGTCAGCCCGCGCAATCGCTCGTTCGCCGCGCTGCGCGACGCAGGCGGCATGGACGAAAGCACCGACGCGACCGCGATCCACCCCGCCGTCGCGCCGCAGCCCGGCGACGTCGTCGTGACGAAGCGCCGGGTCAGCGCGTTCGCGGGCAGCGACCTCGACGTCGTGCTGCGCGCCGGAGGCATCGACGCGCTCGCGCTGTGCGGCATCGCCACGAGCGGCGTCGTGCTCTCGACGCTGCGCGCGGCGGCCGACATGGACTTCGAGCTCACGGTGCTGCGCGACGCGTGCGCCGACCGCGACCCCGAGGTCCAGAGCGTCCTGCTCGACAAGGTGTTCCCGCGGCAGGCCGACGTGGTCGACGTCGCGACCTGGGCCGCGAGCCTCTAGCTTGCGTCGTGCACGAGCAGCGCGATCTGCACGCGGTTCTCGACCTCGAGCTTGTCGAGCAGGCGCGAGACGTGGGCCTTGACCGTCGCGACGCTCATGTGGAGCTCGCTCGCGATCTCCGCGTTCGCGCGGCCCTGGCCCACCGCCATCGCCACCTCGTGCTCGCGCGCGCTCAGCGTGGCCAGGCGCGCACGCGCGGCGTCCCGCCGCGCTGACGCCTCGGACTCGCCGGCGACGAGCGCGATGAGCCGTCGCGCGACCGCGGGCGACAGCATCGCGTCGCCGCCGTGCACGAGCTCGACGGCGCGGACGATCTCCTGCGGCGGCGTGTCCTTCAGCAGGAACCCGCCCGCGCCCGCGCGCAACGCGCGCAGGACGAGCTCGTCGGCGTCGAAGGTGGTGAGCACGAGGACTGCCGGCGGATCGGGCTGGGCGCGCAGGAGCCGCGTGGCGGCGACGCCGTCGAGATTCGGCATGCGGATGTCCATCAGCACGACGTCGGGCCGGTGGCGGTCGACGGCGCCCAGCGCGGCGCGCCCGTCCTCGGCCTCGCCGACCACCGTGATGCCGTCGGCACCGCCCAGGATCAGGCGCAGGCCCGAGCGCACGAGCGCGTCGTCGTCGACGAGCAGGACGCGGATCACGCCGGCCAAGGCAGCGTGGCACGCAGGACGAAGTCGCCCGCGGCGTTGGGCCCGTGCTCGAGCTGGCCACCCGCCAGGCCGACGCGCTCCGCGAGCCCGATCAGGCCGGTGCCCGCCCCGGGCAGCGCTCCTGCACGTACGCCGACGGGGCTGCGGTTGGCGACCTCGACGACCAGCGGCTCGCCCGCGGTGCCCGTGACCGTGACGTCAACCGCGGCGCCGGGCGCGTGCTTGCGGGCGTTGGTCAGCCCCTCCTGCACGACCCGGTACGCGGTACGCCCAAGGACGGCGGGCACCTCGTCAGGCGCCTCGAGCCGGACGTGCACGCGCATTCCCGCCGCCCGCGATTCGTCGACGAGCGCGGGGATCTCGTCGAGCGTCGGCTGCGGCGGCTCCGGCGCGCCGTTCTGCGCGCTCTCGCGCAGGACGCCGATGACGTCGCGCAGGTCCTCGAGCGCCGCGTGCGCGGTCGCGCGGATGACCCCGGCCGCCTCGGCCACCTCGTCGGGCGACGCGTCGGGGCGGAACTCCAGGGCACCCGCGTGCAGGCTCAGCAGCGAGACGCGGTGGGCGAGCACGTCGTGCATCTCGCGCGCGATCCGCAGCCGCTCGGACTCGCGCGCCTGGTCAACCTTCAGCCGCTGCTCGGCCTCCAGGCGCTCGGCGCGCTCGTGTAGCGACCGCACGAGCTCGCGCTGGGCGCGGACGAAGAGGCCCCAGCCCACGACCACCCCGGTGATCAGCACACCCACCAGGATCTGGGTGCCGTAGGGGTCGTTCCCCGGATACAACAGGGGGAAGATCGCGCCGCAGACCAGGGCCAGGCCGGCAATGGCGGCCACCGCGCGCCTTGGAGCGCGAATCGCCGCGTTGAAAACGGCGATGACGGCGGGCCCAGCGGCCACTGCGGAGACGGCCGAGGCGATCACAGTGAACAGCGCGACGGCGACGGGGCGAGACCGGCGCACCCAGAGCGCCGCGCAGGCAACCGTGCCGAGAACGAGGTCCAGCACCACCTCGATGCTGCTGTGGTCCTTCCAGCTGGTGATGAGGATGACCACGCCGATGCCGACGGCGATGAGGAACATCGTCACGTCGACGACCCAGTCGCGCGCGGTGCGCCTGCCGGGGGTCTCCAGCAGCCCGCTGGGCAGCAGCAGGCGCTGCCAGCGCGGCAGGGCGGGTTGCTGCTGGGCGGTCGCCTCCATCGCGCGACAGCGTACGCCCGGCGGACGCCGCCGACCCCCTACCGAAGTCGATCGACGCATCGACTCCCGGCGGTAGCGTCGGGCGCGCGCGTCGCTCATCCTCCGGGGCGATGATCACCGCGGAAGGACTCACGAAGCGCTACGGCGCCACCACGGTCGTCAACGACGTCTCGTTCGCGTGCGAGCCGGGGACGGTGACCGGCTTCCTCGGCCCCAACGGCGCCGGCAAGACGACGACGATGCGGATGCTCTGCGGCTTCGCGGAGCCGGACGCCGGCCGCGCCACCGTGCTCGGCGGCCGCTACAGGGACCTGCCGAACCCCGGCCGCCGCGTCGGCATCCTGCTCGACGCCGGCGCGCAGCACGGCGGGCGCCGCGGGCGCGAGGCGCTCGCGGTCAGCGCCCAGACGATGGGCGTCGACGAGCGCCGCGTCGATGGCCTGCTCGACCGCGTCGGGCTCGACCGCTCGGC
>DATFRW010000003.1:0-6946 GCA_035262945.1 Solirubrobacteraceae bacterium | reverse complement strand
CGCGCGAAGGCGACAAGCTGGCGCTGCCCGGCCGACAGCTGCACGCCGCGCTCGCCGACCTCGGTGTGCACGCCCTGCGGCAGCGCCGCGATGAAGTCCCAGGCGCCGACCGCGCGCGCCGCCTCCTCGATCTCGGCGTCGTCGGCATCCGGCCGCCCGAAGCCGATGTTGTCGGCGATCGTGCCGCTGAACAGGAACGCCTCCTGGGGCACGATGCCCATCTGCGAGCGCAGGGAGTGCGCGGAGACGTCGCGCAGGTCGTGGCCGTCGACGAGCACCCGGCCGTCGGTCGGGTCGTAGAAGCGCGCGACGAGCTTGGCGAACGTCGACTTGCCGGCGCCGGTCGCGCCGACGAGGGCCACGGTCTGGCCGGGCGGCACCGTAAGCGAGACGTCGTCGAGCGCGAGCTTCGTGCCTTCGCTCGTGCGGTAGCGGAACGACACGTCCTCGAAGCGGATCTCGCCGCGGATGCGCCCGAGCTCGATCGCGTTCGGCTTGTCGGTGAGGTCGGGCTGCTCGTCGAGCAGGTCGAAGATCTTGTCGAGCGCCGCCATGCCGGACTGGTAGGTGGTGTAGACCTGCGAGAGCTGGCCGATCGGGTCGAAGAACCCGTTCAGCGCGGCGATGAAGCCGACGAGCACGCCGATCTCGATGTCGCCGTTGATCGCCTGGCGCCCGCCGATGATGAGGATGCCGACGGTCGCGATCGCCGACATGAACTCGACCGCCGGGAAGTACGCCGCGTTGAGGTTGACGGTGACGAGGTTCGCGTCGCGGTTGACCTGGTTGAGCTGCCCGAACTGCGAGCGGTGGCGCGGCTCCTGGGCGAACGCGCGCACGACGCGGATGCCCGACAGCGACTCCTGCAGGTAGGCGGTGATCGCGCCGATCGTCTCGCGCGTGCGGCGGTAGGCGTCGGCGCTCGCGATGCGGAACGCCAGCGACGCGATCGCCATCACCGGGAAGATGAGGAAGGTGATCAGCGCGAGCTGCGCGTCGAGGAAGAGCAGGATGACGATCGACCCCAGCAGCGTCAGGGTCGCCTGGAACAGCGTGACCACCGTGTCGGTCACGAGCGAGTCGAGCGCCTCGACGTCGTTGGTCATCCGCGAGATGAGCACGCCGGCCGGGCGGCGCTCGTAGAAGCCGACGGGCATCTCCTGTAGGTGGCGGAAGATCTGCAGGCGCAGATCCGCCAACGCGCGCTGGCCGACCCACCCGACGAGGTAGGTCTGCGCGTAGCTGGCTACCCAGACGATGAGCGCGCTGACGATGAAGGCGACCACGACGCGATCCAGGGTCCCGCGGTCGCCCTTGAGGATCCCCGAGTCGATCGCGGTCTTCGCGAGCGGCGCGGGCGCCAGCGACGCCGCGGTGCCCGCGACGAGCGCGACGAACATCAGCACGACCCGCGTGCGGTACGGCGCGAGCAGCACGATGAGGCCGCGCAGCTTGCGCCCGCGCCCGGCGGTGCCGCGCAGGCGGCGGCGCAGGTCGTCGCGGCGGGTTGCCGCGCGGGCGGCGTCGGCTCCACCGGTCAAAGCCCGGCCACCTTCCGCTCGGGTTCCTTGCGCGTGAGGAAGACCTGGTCGGGCAGGCCCTTCTCCACGATCTCGCGGTACAGGTCGGACTCGTCGAGCAGCTCCTCGTGGCTGCCCGCCGCGGCGATCGCGCCGTCCTCGAGCACGACGATCGTGTCGGCCAGCGAGATCGTCGACAGCCGGTGGGCGATGACGAACGTGGTGCGGCCGGCCATGACCTCGCGCAGCGCCTGCTTGATGAGCTGCTCGGTCGAGGCGTCGACCGACGACGTCGCGTCGTCGAGGATGAGGATGCGCGGATCGGCCAGCAGGGCGCGCGCGATCGCGATGCGCTGGCGCTGGCCACCGCTGAGCGTCAGCCCGCGCTCACCGACGCGCGTGTCGTAGCCGTCGGGCAGGCGCATGATGAAGTCGTGGGCCTGGGCGCGCCGGGCTGCGCGCTCGATGTCCTCGCGCGTCGCGTCGGCGTGCGCGTAGGCGATGTTCTCGGCGACCGTCGCGCTGAACAGGAACGGGTCGTCGTTGACGACCGCGATCGCTGCGCGCAGCGCCGCCGTGTCGACGTCGCGCACGTCGGCGCCATCGACGAGCACCGCTCCGGAGGTGACGTCGTAGAGGCGCGGGATGAGCTGCACGAGCGTCGTCTTGCCCGCGCCGGTGGCGCCGACCAGCGCGACCGTCGTGCCGGCCGGGACGTCGAGGTCGATGTCGTGCAGCGCCGCGCGGTGGGCGCCCTCGTAGCGGAGCGTCACGTCGCGGAACTCGACGTGGCCCGAGCCGGCGGGCAAGCCGGGAGCATCCGTCTTGTCGACGATGCGCGGCGCGCGGTCGAGGATCTGGTAGACGCGGGCGCCCGCCGCGGTCGCGCGCTGGGCGAGCCCCAGCGAGATGCCGAGCGTGCGCATCGGCGACAGCAGCATGAGCAGGTACGTGTAGAAGGCGCTGAACGCGCCGATGGTCATCGTGCCGTCGATGACCTGGCGCCCGCCGTAGAAGAGGATTGCGGCCAGCCCGAGCTGGGGCAGGAAGCCGATGAACGGGTTGTAGAACGCCTGCAGGCGCGTGGTGACCATGGCCTGGTCCCACACGCGCCCCACCTGGTCGCGGAAGCGGCCGAGCTGACGGTCCTCGCGCGCGAACGCCTTGACGACGCGCACGCCGCCGATGTTCTCCTCGACGTCGGCGGTGAGCTCGGCGATCCGCTGTTGAAGCTCCTGCAGCGCGGGGCGCGAGTGGCGGCCGTAGCGCGCCGCGACGAACACCACGATCGGCACGGGGATGAGCGACACCGCCGCGAGCCGCGGATCGACGAGGAACATCGCGATCGAGGCGAGGATGATCGTCAGGCCGGACTGGAGCATGAAGACCAGCCCGTACCCGAGGAAGAAGCGCACGGACTGCAGGTCCACCGTCGCCCGCGACATGAGCTGGCCGGTCTGCTGGCGGTCGAAGAACCCGAGCTCGAGCCCCTGCAGGTGCTCGTACATGCCGTTGCGCAGGTCGAGCTCGACGCCCAGCGACACGCGCCCCGCGACGAGCCGTCGCACGACGGTCAGCGCCAGGCGCAGCACGCCGGCGGCGAGGACCGCGAGGCCGAGGACCGTCAGCCCGTGGCGGTCGCCATCGCGTATCTGGTCGATTGCGCGCCCGCTGAGCCACGGGATCGCGACCGTCATGACCAGCGCGGCGACCGCCAGAAGTCCGGAGGCCACGACGCTGCCCCTGTAGGGCCGCAGCCATCCGAGAAGTCGTATGAACGTCGCCAAGATTGACCATGGTAGTTGGCAACCTCAACGATCTCGCTCGGGCTTTGGGCCTAGGCCCGGGGGCCGAGCTGCGCCGGCGCGGCCACGAGACCGAGCTCGGCGGCGCGCCGCGCGGCATCGGCTCGCGACCGGCAGCCGAGCTTCGTGCGGATGTTCTGCACGTGCGTGTCGACCGTGCGCGGGCTCAGGAAGAGCTCCCGCGCGATCTCGCGATTGGTCTGGCCGAGCGCGACGAGGCGGACCACTTCGAGCTCGCGGCGGGTCAGGCCACCGTTCTCGAGCTGGGCGGCGGCCAGCCGCCCGATCCGGCGGTCGACCCGCTCGCCGAGCGCCGCGAGGTCGCCCGCGAGCTGCGCGGCGAGCGGGCGCGCGCCCAGCCGCCGCGCCGCGCGATGCGCGGCCACGAGGTGATCGACGGCCTCCGTGCGGCGGCCGCTCGCGGCCAAGGCGGCGGCGGCGCGTCGCTGCGACTCGGCGCGCTCGAGCGGCGCTGCGACGTCGGCGAGCAGCGCCGCCGCCCGCTCGAACTGCGCGGCGGCATCGGCGGGCTCGCCGTCGATCAGCGCGGCCTCCCCGAGCGCGTGGGCGAGCGCCGACAGCGCCTCGTCCTGGCCGCTGTCGGCCGCGATCTGAGCCAGTGCCGCCGCGCACGCCCGCACGGCTTCGCCGTCCCGCGCCTCCGCGAAGGTCGTTGCAGCCCAGCGCAGCGGAGCGATCGCGTAGTGGCGTTCCTCGGTCTCGCCCCAGCGCTCGAGGACAGCGCGACAGCGCTCGGCCCTCCCGGCCGGCGTGCGCTCGAGCACGGCGAGACCCCAGCCGGAGAGCAGCTGCATCGCGACGAGCTCGATGTGGCGCGAGACCGTCGCCGCCTCGAGCAGCAGTGGCCGCGCCGGCCCTCGCTGTCCGCGCAGCGCGAGGATCAGGCCGAGCGTGCCCGAGGCGACGGCCCGGGCGTGCAGCGTCGCGTCGGGCGAGTCCAGGACCTCACGGCACACGCTCGACGCGGCGTCCCAGTCGCCCGCCTGGCGCAGCACGACGCTCAGGCAGGCCAGGCACAGCTGCGCCGTCGGCTCGAGCGCGTTGGCCGCGCAATACCCGAACGCCTCGTCGTACGTCTCTCGCGCGCCGCGGTAGTCGCCCACGTGCTCGAGCGAGTCGGCGAGCCGCTGATAGACCTCGGCGGCGGCGCCGCTCAGGTTGTGCTCGAGGGCGAGCGCGAGGCCGGCGCGCACGAGGTCGACCGCGGCCGCGCCTTCGCCCATGCGCGCGCGGATGTTGCCCTCGAGACCGAGGACGCGCGCCTGGAGGTCGGGCCGCTCGGCCGCGATCGCCTCGGCCTTGGTGATCTCGAGAAGCGCGAGCGCGGCGCGAAAGCTCGCCGCCGACCGCAGGTGCGTCGCCGCGGCGAGCCGCTCGCCCGCCGCGTCGGCCGGCCGTCCGGCGCCCTCGAACGCGGCGGCGGCGCGCTCGCGCGCGGCGAGCGCGTCCTCCCAGAGGCCCTGCAGCTCGAGCGCTCCGGCGAGCCTGCGCAGCGCCTCGCCGAGCGGCCCCTGCGCGCCCGCCGCGCGGCGGCCGTCGACGGCCTCGCGCCAGGCGCTCGCGGCGCCGCCGAGGTCGCCCGCGAGCTCCGCACAGCGTCCAAGCTCCTCCAGCGTGGCCAGGCGCGCCGGCTCCGCGGTGCCCTCGGGCCAGAGCTCGAGCGCGCGCCGGATCGCCCGCGCCGCGTCGCGGTAGGCGTGCACCAGGGCGAAGGAGGCGGCGGCGTCGAGGAACGCGCGCCGCGCGCGCTCGGGCTCGCGGCCGCGCGCCCAGTGCTCGGCGATCGCGGCCGCGGGAGCGCCGTCGGCCTCGAGCGCGTCGGCGATCGCGCGGTGCAGCGCGGGGCGCCGCGCCCAGCCGATCTCGCCGTAGAACGCCTCGCGGACGAGGTCGTGGCGGAACGCGAGGCGCCCCGGCGCCTCCTCGACGACGATGCCCCGGCGCACGGCGTCGTCCGGCCACTCCCGCACCCCGGCGATCGCCACCGCGAGGCGCGGGTCGAAGCGCGGGCCGACGGCGGCCGCCGCCCCGATTGCGGCGCGCGCGTCGTCGTCGAGGCCGGCGGCGCGCACGAGGACGGCGTCGCGGACGGTCTCAGGGAGCGGCAGCTCGTCGTCGTCGCCGAGCTCGAGCCCGCCGGGGCCGGGGTGGAGCCGGTCGTCGGCGACGAGCACCGCGGCGAGCTCCTCGACGAAGAACGGCAGCCCGGCGCTGCGCGCGAGCACGGCGCGCTGCAGCGACGGCGCGACCTCGCTGCCGAGGATCGCGCGCAGGAGCGCGGCGGCGTCGTCGGCACCGAACGGCTCGATCGCGAGCTCGTGCAGTCGCCCCTGGCGGCGCAGCTCGCTGCGCAGGCGGCGGAGCGGATGCCCGCGCGGCAGCTCGTCGCTGCGGTAGGCGCCGATGACGAGCACCGCCTCGCTCTCGAGCGCGGGCGCGAGCACGGCGAGCATGTCGAGCGTGCCCTCGTCGGCGCAGTGCAGGTCGTCGAGAAAGACGGCCGCCGGCGCCGCCTCCGCGAACGCCGCGACGACCCGGTCGCACAACGCCGCCCGGTCGAGGCCCGCGACGGCGCCGAGCTCTGGCAGCGCGGTGGTCAGCGGCCAATACGCCGGGGCGCCCCCCGGCACCCCGGCGCCCTGGCGCAGCGCGAGCTCCGAGTCCCCAAGCACCTCGCGGGCGAGCGCGGTCTTGCCGGCGCCGGCCTCGCCGGCCAGCAGCACCAGCGAACCGCGCCCCGCGCTCGCCTCCGCAAGCGCCTCGCGCAGCTGCGCGCGCTCCGGATCGCGGCCGATCAGCACGTCAGTAGCTGAACACCGTCGCGCCGTCGCCGATCCACTCCCACAGCGGCGTCGCGCCGCCGACGCGCGCGTTCGGGACCAGCCGGCCCTCGTCGAGCTTTCGCGAGTTGAAGCAGATCGGGCACACGAGGAACTGCCCGCCCGCCGCGGCGTACTGCTCGAAGAGCCGCGAAAGCGGCGGGCAGCCGTCGCAGGCGACGCCCTCCGCAGTGCCGGGCAGCGCGAGCCGCACGGCCTCCTTGGTCACGAACATCACCACGTCGCGGCCCTGCTCGGCCGCCGCGCCCCCGACGAGGAACGCGACCGTGACGCGCTCCGGGTCCTCGAGCCCGGTCGCGAGGTTGATGACGACTCTCCCCTCAGGCATGGGCGCAGCCTACGTACGCGCGACGCGCGCAGCATCCGCAGCCTTACGGAGTTTTCGGCGCCGACCTGCTGAGATGGAAGGAGTGCCCCCGGTCCTGCCACGCGAGCGTCCCGTGCGCCTGCTTGCCGCGTCGACGCTCGTCAACACGCTCGGCAAGGGCCTCTACCTGACCGGGAGCGCGCTCTTCTTCACGCGCTCGGTCGGGCTCTCCCCGGCGGCGGTCGGGGTCGGGCTGACGATTTCCGGGCTCCTCGGCATGGTGGCCGGCGTGGCGCTCGGGCACGTGTCCGATCGGGTCGGGCCGCGCGAGGTGACGCTCGCGCTGCTCGGCGTCGAGGCGGTGACCGTCGCGCTCTTCGTCTTCGTCCACAGCTTCGCGGCGTTCCTCGTCGTCGCGTGCCTGGCGGCGATCGGCGAACGCGGCAACGCCGC
>DATFRW010000002.1:0-20841 GCA_035262945.1 Solirubrobacteraceae bacterium | reverse complement strand
GTCGAAGCGGCCCGGGCGCAGAAGGGCGGGATCGAGGATGTCCGGGCGGTTCGTGGCGGCGATGAGGATGATGTTGTCCTTCATCTCGAAGCCGTCCATCTCGACGAGCAGCTGGTTGAGCGTCTGCTCGCGCTCGTCGTGACCGCCGCCCAGGCCGGCGCCGCGATGGCGGCCGACGGCGTCGATCTCGTCCATGAAGATGATGCAGGGCGAGTTCTGCTTGGCCTGCTCGAACAGGTCGCGCACGCGGGAGGCGCCCACGCCGACGAACATCTCGACGAAGTCCGAGCCGGAGATCGAGAAGAAGGGCACGCCCGCCTCGCCGGCGACTGCGCGCGCGAGCAGCGTCTTGCCGGTGCCCGGCGGACCGTAGAGCAGCACGCCCTTGGGGATGCGCGCGCCCAGCGCCTGGAACTTCTTCGGGTTCTCCAGGAACTCCTTGATCTCGTGGAGCTCCTCGACCGCCTCGTCGACGCCCGCCACGTCGCGGAAGGTGATCTTCGGCGAGTCGACGCTGAGCCGCTTGGCCCGCGACTTGCCGAAGGACATCACCTTCGAGCCGCCGCCTTGGACCTGGTTCATCAGGAAGATCCAGAACCCGATGAAGATCAGGAACGGCAGCACGTAGGTCAGCAGCGAGAGCCAGCCGTTGCTCTTGGTGCCCTCGATGTTGTAGTCCTGCAGCCCGCCCGAGTCCTTGGCCTTCTGCAGCTGGTTCTCGAGCTGCGTGGCGTTGTCGGGCAGGTAGCCGCGCTCGTACTGCGAGCCGGTGCGCGGCTTGATGACCAGGGTGTTGTCCTTGGTCTTGACGTCGACCGTCTTGATCTCGCCCCGCTCGAGCTGGGTGATGAAGTCGCCGTAGGACGGCGTGGGCTCGTTCGAGTGCGGCGAGACGAGCTTCTGCACGAAGAACGCAAGGACGACCACGATGAGGATCGGGAATGCTGCGCTCTTGAAGAACCGGCTCATGGATGGATTAGATCGGCGCCTCGGGCCCTCGACGTGAGGCTTGAACTGGGGTCAAGCGTACCAGGGGGTTTGCGGCCCCCGTGCAGGCTGTACGTGCGTCCAGCATGCCCGGATGTCCGTGAGTCCTACGCGCCGACTCAGATCTCTACGTCCGTCAACGCCGCTACGTAGGGCAGGTTGCGGTACCGCTCGGCGAAGTCGAGGCCGTAACCGATCGCGAAACGATCGGGAATCTCGAAGCCCACGAACTTGATCGGCAGCTCGACCTTGCGCCGTTCGGGCTTGGTCAGCAGGGCGCACACCTCGAGCGACGCGGGGTTCCGCGCGCCGAGATTGCGAAAGAGATATTGCAGCGTCAGGCCCGAGTCGACGATGTCCTCGACGATGAGGACGTGCCGGCCCTCGATCGCGGTGTCGAGGTCCTTGAGGATTCGCACGACGCCGCTTGAGTCGGTGGCCGAGCCGTAGGACGACACGGCCATGAAGTCGACCTCGCAGGGGATCTCGATGTGGCGCATGAGATCGGCGAGGAAGAAGACGGCGCCCTTGAGGACGCCGACGAGGAGCAGGTCGCGGTCGGCGTACTCGGCGGTGACCTGCTCGCCCAGGAGCCGCACGCGCTCCTTGAGCTCATCCGGCTGGACGAGGATCTCGCCGATCTTCGGATCGCGCATGAGGCGCGGACTATAGGCAGCACCCCCCGCGTGCAACATCCTGAGTGCGGCGTGCAACATCCTGAGTGCCCGGTGGCCTCCTTGAAGGCGATGACCACACTCGACCATGCCGGCGCGCTCACGGTGGCCGCGCCGCACGCCCTGTCGGCCGAGCGCGTCGCCGCGCGCGCACTGCGGGTCGCGCGGCGCACGGCGTACGGCGTGCTCGGCGATGCCGAGGCCGCCGCCGACATCGCCCAGGACGTGGCGATCACGGCGGTCCGCCGGGCCGGGTCGCTGCGCGATCCGGCGGCGCTCGACGCCTGGCTGCACCGCATCGCGGTGCGCGCGGCGCTGCGCGAGGCGCGGCGCGCCGGCAGGCGCCGCGCGGCCGAGCGCGCAGGGCACGACCCGCCGCCACCCGCCGACGACGCCGCGCTCACGAGGGCGGTCGCCTTCCTGGACGGGCTGCCACCGCGCCAGCGCGCCGCCCTGACCCTGCGCTACGTCCACGACCTGCCCGACGCCGCCATCGCCCGGGCGCTGCGCTGCCGCCCGGGCACCGTCCGCTCGCTGCTCTCGCGCGGGCGCGAGGCCGTGCGCCGCGCGCACGAAGACGATCACGGGAGCCCAGATGCCGACCACTGACACCGACCTGCGCGACGCGCTCTCCCCCATCCGCGAGCTCGAGCCGACCGACGAGGAGATCCGGCGGGTCATCGCCGCCGCGCAGGAGCTGCGCGCGCCCCGCCGACGCCGGCGCCCCGCGCGCGCGGTGGCCGTGGTCGCCGCGACGGCCGCGGTGGTGGGCGCGCTCGCCGCGCTCCCCGGCGGCGACGCGACCCGCCCGCAGGACGCCCACGGGATCCTCCAGGCGGCGGCCGCGGTGGCCGGGAACCAGCCGGCGCCGGGCGCATATCGCTACACGCGCGTGCGCGACGTCTTCGTCTACGACGTCCGCGCGGGCGCCGACCGCCGCCGCGCCACCGAGGAGCAGACGTCCGAGAACTGGACGTCGGACGCCTTCGCGGGGCGGACCATCGCCGGACAGGGCACCGAGCGGTGGGACGCGCCGCCGACCGCCGCCATGCTCCGATACGGAACGGGCGCAGTCGTCAAGCCCTACGACGGCAAGTTCCGCTACGGGGACGGCCCGCTCGCGCGGGTGCCGTTCGCCGCGATCCCGGACGACGCCGCCGCCGCCGGCCGGCTGCTCGAGGATGCGATCCGCGACGGCCGCTGGGCGCTCGACCGCGACGCCCACCCGCGCTTCGCGCCGGGCGTCGTCGAGTCGGCGATCAGCCACAGCGCCGTCACGCTGCTGGCGCTCGGCAACCTCAGCGGCCCCCAGCGCCAGGCGCTGTTCGGGGTCCTGAGCGCCCGGCCCGGGGCCCGCTCACTGGGCGACGTCACCGACGTGGCGGGCCGCCGTGGCGTCGGCGTGGCGCTGCCGGACTCGGGCGGCGAGCTGCGCGTGATCATCGACCCCGAGACGAGCGACATCCTGCAGAGCTCGGAGACGCTGCCGCCGCCGGCGCCGCCGTCGAGGCTGCCCGCCGGTGTGCGCAGGCCGCCGTGGCCGCCGCCGGTGTCGCTCGCCGAGCGCACGGAGGTGTTCCTGAGCACGGGCAGCGCCGCCGCGCTCGGGGAGCGGCCCTAACCGGGCTCGTGCACGGGGAGCGGCGGCGTGGGCTCGAAGCGCAGCACGCCGCCCTCCACGACCGCGCGCGCGCCGTCGCCGACGTCGAGCGCCCCGGCGTCGCCCAGGGCGAGGATGTCGTCGAGGCGCGCGGCGGCGCGGGCACAGAGGCCGCCGGTCGCCGCCTCGGCCAACCGCCGGACGACGAGGCGCGCGAGCGCCGGCGGCAGCGCCGCCAGGTGCTCGCGCGCGATCCGGTCGCGCCCGGCGAGCGCCGTCTCGACAACGACGTCGAGGACCTCGGCCTCCTCGCGCAGGAGCTGCGCGGTGCGCACGATGTTGGCCGCGGCGCGCGGGTCGACGGCCTCGAGCGCCGGCAGCAGCGTCCCGCGCACGCGCCCGCGCGCGTACGCGTCGGTCTCGTTGGTGGGGTCGTCGCGCCACGCCAGGCCGCGAGCGCGGCACCACGCGGCGGTGTGCTCGCGCGTGACGGTGAGCAGCGGGCGCACGAGGCGGCCGGTCCGCGGCGCCATGCCGAGCAGCGCGCGCCGCCCGGGCGACGACGCCAGCCGGTACAGCACGGTCTCGGCCTGGTCGGTCGCGGTGTGCGCGACCGCGACGAGCCCGCCGCCGGCCAGCTCGGTCGCCGCCGCATAGCGAAGGTCGCGCGCCCAAGCCTGGAGGTTGCCGTGCGCGTCCTCGGGCCGCTCGGCGCGGCGCACGGTCAGCGCCACGCCGAGCCGCTCGCACAGCGCGCGGCAGTGCGCCTCGTCGCCGTCCGCCCCTTCGCGCAGGCCGTAGTTGACGTGGAGTGCCCGCACCACGCACCCGAGCGCCACCGACACGTCGAGCAGGCACACCGAGTCGCGCCCGCCCGACAGCAGGACGACGACGCCGGCGCCCTCCGGCAGCAGCCCGGTCGCGCGGACCCGCTCGAGCAGGTCGTCACTCATGGCCGTCCCCCGCGTGCGCGACGAACAGCTCGGTCGTGTCGCTGAAGCCCTTGAGCCGCACCTCGCCGATGCGTTCGAACTCGAGGTGCGACCCGGCCGCCTCGATCACCTCGCGCGTGACGATGACCTCGCCGCCCGCCGCCCGCGCGACCACGCGCGAGGCCTGGTTCACCGAGCGCCCGTAGTAGTCGCCGTCGCGATAGAGCGCCGGCCCGTAGTGGATGCCGATGCGGGGGAGCGGCCGGCGGTCGGCCACCATTCGCTGAAAGGCGATCGCCCACTCCACCAGCCCGCCCGGGTCGGCGCCGACGATCATCACCTCGTCGCCGATGGTCTTCACCACGCGCGCCTCGTCGGGGAGCGTGACCTCGACGTCCTCGATGAAGCGCTCGACCGCGCCGACCGCCTCCTCCTCGCCCGCCTCCTCGGTCAGGCGCGTGTAGCCGGCCAGGTCGGCGAAGGCGATCGCGACGCGCATCCGCCCGAGGTCGAGCGGGCCCTCCTCGAGCTCGGACTCCATGTGGCCGACGACGTCCTGCTCGACGAAGTGCGCGAGGAAGCGCTGGTGCAGGCGGTCCATGATCGGCGAGGCCAGCGGGAGGACGTCGCTGGCGAGCGCCTGCATCTCCTCGCCCATCTCGACGCCGGGCACGCCCTCGCGCATGAGCGGCTCGTGGACGTAGAGGTGGAAGAGCCGGACCTCGGCGTCGGCCATCTGGGCGATCGCCTGCCCGTACACGCGTACGAGCTGCAGGAGGGCGACGCGCGGGAAGCCGGCGGCGAGCGCGGCGGCGACGTAGCGCAAGAGGTCGAGGTCGTCGTCTGAGAGCTGCGCGGTCGCCTCGGCGCTGAAGCCCATCGAGAGGAAGAGCCGCTCGATGAGCGCCGGCTCCAGGCCCGTCTTCGCGGAGGCCTCGTCGAGCGTGTAATGCGTGTCGGGCGCGGGCAGGAGCTCGTCGACGAAGCTGAAGGCCAGGCGTCCGCTCTCGGTCGCCGCCCGGATCTCGTCGATCGAGTGGCCGCGCTCGCGCAGGCGGGCGACAATCCGCGCCTGGGCCACCGCCGCGGGCGTCCACTCGCCGTCGCGCAACTGCGGCACGAGGCCGTCCTGCGCCCAGCGGCGCAGGGTCCGCGGCGTGACGCCCGCGCGCCGCGCCGCCTCGGTGCGCGACATCGCCCGAGTCACCGCACCTCACAGAAAATCAGCGGCGGGACCTCGATGACGAGGGTCCCGCCGCTCGCGGGCTTAACGTCCCGCGACGTCGGCCGATGGCGCTCGTCCTCCACGGGGCGGCACCTTGCGGGCGGCGAGCCGCCCACTCTCCGGCCTTGTGCCTTGCTCGGTGGGTGAGTCATACGCGCGCGTCCGCATAACTGTCAACGTCAAACGTCGCGCCTCAAACCTTCAGGTGCGGATACTCCTCGCCGAGCATCTGCCTGTAGCGCTCGTACACCGGTTTGGTGATCGGGATGAGCGACAGCGCGGCCTTGACGTCGCCGCCCGTCTTGATCCTCCGGCGGGCGATCGCGATCGCGATGTTCTCCTTGCCCTGGAAGTACTTGTTCGCCGTCTCGGAGGACATGGTCATCTTGACCTTGGGCTCCCAGTCGACGTCGTCGGTCCACTCCCAGTGCAGGTTGCCGTCCTCGCTGTCGCCGGCGGCGCGGATGTTCACCACCATGTCGACGTCTTCGAACTCGAAGCGCTGCGGCACGTCGGCTTCGCGCAGCTTGGGCCCCATGTCGGGGTCCGTGCTCATCATCTCGAAGACCCGGTCCATGACCTCCCGGAACTCGCGCGGCGAGGTGAACTGGGGCGCCATGGCGTCAGGCGCCGGGCGGCTCGAACGGTGCGGGCGGCTCGGCGGGCGCCGGCGGCTCCGGGGCGGGCGGCGGCGCGGCCGCCTCGGCGGCGGGTGCCGCGGCGGCCGCCTCGGCGACAGGCGCCTTGGCCGCGCGCGGCTTCGCGGGCGCGCGACGGCGCGGCGCCGGGCGCTTCTCGAGCGCCGCGAGCCGCTTCTCGAGCGCGTCGATCCGCTCGCGCAGGGCGCGCAGCTCCTCGGAGCCCGCGGGCCGCAGCTCCTCGAGCGTCTCGCGGAAGCGGCCGGCGGCGTGGACGAGCTCGTCGGCGAGCTGCTGCGCGCGCTCGCGCGTGAAGCCGGCCTGGCCGGCGGTCGCCTCGATTGCCTGGGCGGCGGCGGAGCGGACCGCGTCACCGCGGCCGGCGCTCTTCTTGGCGGACGCGTCCTTCTCGGACGAGTCCTTCTTCTTCTTGTCGGAATCCTTCTTGGCCACGGGCGCGAGTCTATCCTCGCGCCGGTTGACGCACCTGCATCCCACAGCCGAGCTCGCCGACCGCGCGCTGCTGCCCGACGACCCCGGGCAGGCGCTCGCGCTCACGCGCGTGCTCTTCGGCGAGACGCCGCGCATGTTCAACCACCACCGCGGGCTGTGGGGATACAGCGGCGTCGCGGTCGACGGCGCGCCGCTGACCGTGCAGAGCACCGGCATCGGCGGCCCGAGCGCGGCGATCGTGGTCGGCGAGCTGCACGCCCTCGGCCTGCGGCGCGCGGTGCGCCTCGGGCGGGCGTGGGCGCTCGACGGCTCGCTGCAGCCCGGCGAGCTGCTGCGCGTGACGTCGGTGCTCGCCGGCGACGGGGCGAGCCGCGCGCTCGGCGCGGGCGCGCGCCTCGAGCCGGACGCGACCCTCTACGAAGCGCTGCATGCCGACCATGCCGGAGTGATCGCGTCGTTCGACGTGCCGGGCGGCGTCGAGGCGCCGGGGGCGGTCGCGTTCGACCTCGAGAGCGCCGCGGTGCTGGCGGCGGCCTCACGGCTCGGCGTCGCGGCAGCGTGCCTGGTCGCAATCGAGGGGCCGGCCGACGCGGACGACGTCGCCGAGCGGCTGGGCCGCGCCGCGTTGCCGGCGCTGGCGCCGCACGCGCGGCGCTCGGCGACCTAGTCGTCCGCGCTCGCCGACCGTGCCTTGGGCGCGGCCCGCTCCTTGGGCAGCGTCTTGCGCAGCGAGGTGATCTCCTTGGTCAGCTCATCGAGCGAGCCCTGCAGCGCCGCCAGCCGCTCGTCAAGCCGATCGACGCCGTCCTCGATGCCCTCCAGACGCTGCGACAGCGAGCGCACGCGCCGCGTCAGCCGCTCCATGTCGGCGGCCGAAGGGATGTTCAGGGCGCCGTAGGCGACCTCCTGGGCCTGCGCGGCCTTCTCGCGCGCCTCGAACGCCCTCGCTATGGCGCCGTTGATGAGCGGGTTCTCGAGCAGGTCCTGGGCGATCCTGCCCAGAGCGTCCTCGCCCTGGCGCGCCAACCGCTCGCGGAATCCTGTGTCGTCGGCCATGCGGCGGAACGCTACCGGACGGCGCTCTCAGCCTGCCCTCATTTGCGCCTTTTAGGGTGGCTCATGGGCGAGACCGCGTTCAGAGCTATTCTCACCCTCGACTTGAGGGTCAGCTATGCGAATGTCCGTGGCGACTGGGCGCAAAAGCGCGCATGTTTCGGTCCAGGTATGCGTCATAGGAGTTCAAGCGGCCGGGAGGTGCGGTCGATCACCGGGGTCAGATCGCGCGGCAGCCGAGCTTTCCTTTGCCCTCTTCGCCTTCGAACAGACGCAGGACCATCCGACGCACGGTCAGAATGGGCCGTGATACGGTCACGCCGCCTCGCGGCGTCCGAACGGCGTCGTTTGTTCGTATGCACAAACGCAAGCTGCTCATCGGTCTAGCCACCGCGGGTCTTTTCCTCGCGGGATTCAGTGCAGCGACCATGCCCGCGTCCGCCGAGCAGCGCACCCTCCTGGTCACCCTGCTGGGCGGCTCGCAGATCACGGTCACCGTGGACGTCGCTCCCGGCACGCCGGTCGACCAGATCAAGATCCCGGGCGTGACGACCCCGATCGTCGCGGTCCAGGACATCACGCCCCAGTCGCCACAGCAGCCCGCGCCCTCCAACCAGGCGCCCGTGCAGGTGACGCCGGGCGGCACGCAGCAGAAGAAGCAGCCCACGCAGCAGCCCTCGTCGAGCTCGTCGGACTCCTCGAAGAAGGACTCAAGCTCGAAGAAGGACTCCGGCTCCAAGCCGTCGAGCAAGGACAAGCCCGCCTCGTCCAACCCGCCCACCCAGGAGCCGCAGGCCGGCCAGCAGACCCAGCAGGAGGTCACCGGCAAGAAGAGCAAGGCTCAAGCTCCGGTCGAGACTGCAAAGAAGAAGGCGAAGAAGAAGACGGCGAGTAAGGACACCGCCGACAAGACGAAGCACGCGACCGCTCCGCTGCGCCAGCCCGACGGCCAGCCGACGACCGCGAACCCGACGCTGTCCGACGCGCTCCCCGGCCCCGCCCCGATCGGCGTCCCGAACTTCTTCATCGACAAGTTCCGCGTCCCGCTCTTCCTGCTGCCCATCTACCAGGCGGCCGGCATCGAGTACGGCGTGCGCTGGGAGATCCTCGCCGCGATCAACGAGATCGAGACCGACTACGGGCGCAACCTCAACGTCTCGACCGCCGGCGCCGTGGGCTGGATGCAGTTCCTGCCGTCCACGTGGAAGCGCTACGGCGTGGACGCGAACCACGACGGCCGCAAGGACCCGTACAACCCGGTCGACGCGATCTTCTCCGCCGCGCGCTACCTCAAGGCCGCGCGCGCGGATCAGGACGTCCGGCAGGCGATCTTCGCCTACAACCACGCCAACTGGTACGTCGACTCCGTCCTCATGCGCGCGAGCCTGCTCGGCGGCATGCCCGCCGACCTCGTCGGCTCGCTCACCGGCCTGACGCAGGGGCACTTCCCGGTCGCCGCGCGGGCGCGCTACGCCGACGACATCTCCGAGAGCGACGCGAACAAGCGGGTCAAGAAGGGCCAGAACGCGGCACTGCCGGTCCAGGGCTCCCCCACCCGCCGGGGCATCAACGTCTTCGCCAAGGCCGGCTCGCCCGTGATCGCGGTCCAGGACGGCAAGATCGTCCGCATGGGCCGCAGCGACCGGCTCGGCAAGTTCATCCAGTTGCAGGACGTCTACGGCAACACGTACACGTACGCGCACCTGAGCAAGCTGTCGATCGCCTACCCGGTCCCGAAGCAGCAGACCGTCTCCAAGGCCCAGGTCAACAAGGAGCTGCACCTCGCCAAGCCCAAGCGCGACCCGAAGCCAACGGCGCCCGCGAGCGCCGGAAAGCAGGTCGCGTCGAAGCCGACCTCGACGTCCCAGGCCGTCCAACCGTCGGCCGGCTCGGCCTCGGCGGCCACTGCCGCCACCGCGACGACGAAGCTCACCAAGGAGCGCCTGTTCGCCAACCCGGGCCGCCCCGCCGCCTACAAGGCCGGCGGCGAGGAGCAGTTGCTCAACGCGGGCAGCCTCATCCCGGGCTACGCCACGTTCAAGTCGTACTTCAGCGGCGTCTTCGGCCTCAAGCGCTCCGACGTGGTGCTCAAGAAGCTCAAGCCGGGCAGCAAGGTCATCGCCGGCACCATCCTCGGGCGCATCGGCCGCACCGAGCAGAAGATGGCGCCGCACATGCTCTTCGAGGTGCGCCCGGCCGGCCGCGGCGCCCCGCGCATCGACCCCAAGCCGATCCTCGACGGCTGGAAGCTGCTCGAGTCGACGGCGATCTACCGCGCCGCCGGCAAGAACCCGTTCTGGGGCCCGGACTCGAAGAACCCGTCGATCGGCCAGATCCTCCTGATGAGCAAGGAGGCGCTGCAGCACCGCGTCCTCACCGACCCTTCGATCAACGTCTACGACTGCGGCCGCCGCGACATCAAGGCCGGCCAGATCGACCGCCGCGTGCTGGCCACGCTCGAGTTCCTCGCCGCCAGCGGCCTGAAGCCGACGGTCACGGCGCTGCACTGCGGGCACAGCTACCTGACGACCTCGGGCAATGTCTCCGAGCACTCGTCGGGCAACGCGGTCGACATCGCCGCGATCAACGGGATCCCGATCCTCGGCCACCAGGGCCCGGGCTCGATCACCGACATCACGATCCGCCGCCTGCTCACGCTGCAGGGCTCGATGAAGCCGCACCAGATCATCTCCCTGATGACGTTCGAGGGCGCCGACAACACGCTCTCGCTGCCCGACCACGCCGATCACATCCACGTTGGCTTCCAGCCGTTGTTCGGCACCAACGACAAGCTCGGGCGCCAGCTCAACGCCGTGCTCAAGCCTGACCAGTGGGCCAAGCTGATGAAGCGCCTGGGCCGGATCGACAACCCCGCGGTGCCGATCAAGCCGTCGAAGTACGCGATCAAGGTCCCGACGCGGGCCAGCACCGCCCACAAGGGCGAGTAGCGGACTGTTTGGGTTCCTGCAGTTCGAGTTCCCGTGGGCGCTCGGACCGCCCGACGGGCGCTACGTCGTGCGCGGCCACGCGGGCGAGCCCGAGCACGTGCTGGTGATCAGCACGGTCGGCGCCCGCGAGCGGCGGTTGCTGCGCGGCCGCCGCGCGCGGCCCGCCGGCCCCGACCCGGCGCCGGTGGCGACCTGTCGGGTGACGCTCGTCGGCGCCCGCCCTTTCAATGGCCACGCCGACGCGGAGCGCTGGCTGCGCGCCGCGGGCGAGGCCGAGGCGAGCGACGCGGTCGTCGTGCTCAACCGGGTGCTGCACCTCCAGCGGGTCGCCGGCGCGGAGCCCGAGCTGCGCGAGGTGCGCCGCGACCAGGCGCTCGTCGCGCGGGTGGGCTACGGCGAGGGCGAGCAGGTCGCGGACGGCCGCTGGTTGCGCGCCGTCGAGCTCCTGGCGCCGCGCGGGCGCCCGCGGCGCGAGGCGGCGCTGCGCCCGCAGGAGCGCCTCGCCGCGCTCCTCGGCGGACGCGACGCGGCCCTGGCCTGCGAGGAGCTGACGCTGCGGGCCCGCCAGGACCTCGACGGCGGGCGCCGGCGCGAGGGGGCGCTCCAGCTCGCGGTCGCGCTCGACGCCGCCCTGGCCGAGCTCGAGCCCTGGTCGTCGCGCGGCGACCTCGCCGCGCGCATCGCCGAGCTGCGCGAGCTGCAGCCCGGCGTGACCGCGGCCGCCGAGGCCGCGCTGCAGGGCGCCGTCGACGACGAGGCCCAGGCAGCGGTGCAACGGGCCCTCGAGCGCCTCGAGGCGGCGCTGCGCGCCCGCACTGCTCTGGGCTTCGATTGACAGCCCGGGTAGGCTCACGCTCGCCGCGCTCCCGGTGTGAGGAGGAGGGACCTCATGGAACAGGACGTTTCGCGCGAATTCGTCGAAGAGACGACGCAGTTCGCGCTGGAAGAGAAGAGCAAGCTCATCAAGTCGCTGCGGCGCTTCGACATGGTGTTCTTCACCGTGTGCGCGCTGGTCGGGCTCGACACGCTCGGCACCGTCGCTTCCAACGGCGCCCAGGGCTTCACGTGGCTGATCGTGTTGGCCGCGCTGTTCGTCGTCCCCTACATGCTGCTCATGTCCGAGATCGGCAGCGCCTTCACGCAGGAGGGCGGGCCGTACGAGTGGGTCAAGATGGCGTTCGGCCGCCTGCAGGGCGGCATCTCCGCCGTCCTCTACTGGGTCACCAACCCGCTGTGGGTCGGGGGCTCGCTCGCCTTCATCGCGACCGAGGCGTGGAGCGATCACATCTTCAAGATCAGCTCCGGGTCGGCCGGCGACTACATCTTCAAGTTCATCTTCATCTGGCTGTCGATCGGGGTCGCGATCATCGCGCTGCGCCGCGGCAAGTGGATCCCGAACGTCGGCGCGTTCCTGCGCGTCTTCGTCCTCGGCTTCTTCACGCTGACGACGATCATCTACGCGTTCGACCACGGCGTCGCGGGGTTCCCGACGGGCGATCTGAAGCCGACCGGCGCGATCTTCCTGGCGCTCGTCCCGCTGCTGCTGTTCAACTACGTCGGCTTCGAACTGCAGAACGGCGCCGCCGAGGAGATGGAGAACCCGCAGCACGACGTGCCGGTCTCCGTCCTGCGCAGCGGCATCATCGGCGTGCTGCTCTACGCGGTCCCGATCTTCGCGATCCTCGTCGTGCTTCCGGCCCAGAAGGTCACCGGCATCGGCGGCTTTCTCGACGCGGTGACCGAGACGTTCTCGGTCTACGGCGGCGCGCAGAACTTCATGCTCGGCGCGATGTCGCTGTTCTTCATCTTCGCGGTGATCACCTCAGGCGCGGTCTGGATGATCGGCTCGGACCGGATCCTCGCGGTCGCCGCCTACGACGGCGCCTTCCCCGCGTTCTTCGGCGTCTTCAACCGCAAGCTCGGCACGCCCGTGCGCGTGAACGTGATGTCGGGGATCGCCTCGACGATCTTCATGGTCGTCGCCGTCTCCGCCTTCAACGGCGGCGAGAACGCGAAGTTCGTCGTCGTGCTCGACATCGCGATCTCGACGACGCTGATCTCGTACCTGTGGATCTTCCCCACCGCGATCAAGCTGCGCTACACGCACGGCCACGTGCACCGGCCCTACCGCGTCCCGTGGGGGAACACCGGCCTTTGGATCGCGACGATCATGACGATGTTCTGGGTCGTGCTGGGCAGCTTCGTCGCGACGTTCCCGGGCGTCCTCGAGCGGGTCTTCGGGCTCTCGTACGACTTCCACGACGTCTGGGGGGTCAACCGTGGGACGTTCGAGTTCCTGACGCTGGGCACGCTCGCCGTCATCTTCGCCGTCGCGCTCATCGGGTACGCCCTCGGCCGCCCTGTCCGCGAACAGGTGGCCGAGGTGCGTCTCGATGCCGAGCAGCCGGCCGCGCCGGCTGCCGTGACCTAACAGACGTCGAGGTCGAGCGTGAACGGGTTGCTCGGCGCCGACACGTTGCCCGCGCTGTCGACCGCCCGCACCACGAACGTGTTCTCGCCGTCGACGCCGTACGTGATCGTCCGTCCGACGCCGGTCGTCGCGCCGATGGTGTCGAGCGTCCCGTTGATGAACACCTGGTAGCGGATCGCCTGCTGCGGGTCCTGGTTGTCGGTGGACTGGGTCCACAGCAGCAGGACCTCGCTGCAGTACTGGTCGTACACGATGAGGTCCGACGGCGCGGTCGGCGCCTGCGTGTCGGTGCTCGCGGCCGTCGTCGCGCTCGCGACGCCGCTGGGCGGCGAGACGTTGTAGCCGAGGTCCTGCGCCCGGACCGCGAAGTCGTAGTGCGTCGAGGGCGCGAGGCCGAGCACGGTCACCGACGTCGGCCCGGTCGAGGACACGATGCCCCAGCGCGCGCCGTTGACGAGGACCTGGTACTCCGCGATCCCGGTGTCGTCGGCCGACGCGTCCCAGCTCAGCGACACCTTCGAGGAGCCGACGTCCGTCACCTGGAGGTTGCCCGGCGCGGTCGGCGGCCCGCCGTCGCGCAGCGTCGTCACGGTGAGCAGGTTGCTCGTGGACTTGTTGCCGCTGGGGTCGACCGCCTGGACCGAGAAGAAGTACTGCACGCTCGGGCGCAGCCCCGTCCACGTGTACGCGGTCTGGGACTGCGGCAGCGTCACGGTCGTCGGGTCCTGCCACAGCTGGACGACGTACTTCACGCTGCCGGAGTTGTCGGTCGAGCGGGTCCAGGCGAGCGCGACGCTCGTCTTGCCGTTCTCGGCGAGTCTGAGGGTGGGCTTCGACGGCGGCGTGCGGTCGCCGGCGGCGGGTGCCGCGGGCGCGGCGACCAGAGCTCCAAGGACGAGGACGAGGCCTACGACGGCCTTCCGGCGCGCATTGCTGGACACGGCAACTCTCCCGTCATGAAGGTTGCAAAACATCGGGCCATACGGCCTGTCGGACCCGAGGGATTGCATCGCGCCGAAGTTGGCGCAATCACACTCGGCGCGCAGCGCTCAGAGCGCGGCGACCAGCGCTTCGAGCTCGGCGACGACGTCGCCGTCGAGCTTCACCGCCGCACGGCCGTCCCACGGCGTCGGGCCCTGGGTCACGAGCGCGACCGCGCCGCCGTTGGCGCGCGTGATGCCCGGCAGCTGGGCGATCGGGTGCACCTCGAGCGACGAGCCGACGCAGAGCAGCAGATCGGCAGCCGCGGCGAGCTCGTAGGCGCGGTCGAGCGCGTCGGCGGGCAGCCACTCGCCGAAGAGCACGACGTCCGGCTTGAGCGGGTCGCCGCAGTCGCAGCGCGGGACGCCGCGCGCGTCATCGGCGAGGCGGCGGCGCGCATCGGCCAGCGGGTAGGTCGCGCCGCACGACAGGCAGGAGGAGTGCTCGATCGTCCCGTGGACCTCGACGAGCTCGCGCGTGCCCGCCTTGCGATGGAGCATGTCGATGTTCTGCGTGACGACCGCGTCGAGCCGTCCGCGGCCCTCGAGCTCCACGAGCGCTCTGTGCGCCGCGTTGGGTTCCTTGTGCTCGAGCGTCTGGAAGCGATTGCCGTAGAAGTGCCAGAAGCGCTCGGGGTCCGCGCGCCACGCGTCGATGTGCGCGACCTCCATCGGGTCGACGTTCTCCCAGATGCCGGTGCCCGGCGACCGGAAGTCGGGGATCCCGGACGGGACGGAGATACCCGCGCCGGTGAGCGCGACGACCGAGCCGGCCTCGCGCACGAGGCCGGCGAGCGTCGCGACGGGGCTGTCTACCGTCCGCGCCACGTCGCCTGCCGCTTGCCGAGGAACGCGCCGATGCCCTCGCGGGCGTCCTCGCTCGCGAAGACCGCGGCGAAGCCGGCCTTCTCCGCCGCGATGCCCTCGTCGAGGTCGGCCTTGCCGGACACCGTCTTGATCTGGCCCACGGCGAGCGGCGCCTGGCCGGCGAGCTTGCGCGCCCACTGCAGCGCCGTGTCGAGCAGTTCGTGGTCGGCCACCACGCGGTTGACGATGCCGAACTCGTAGGCCTCGTCCGCGCCGATCGCGTCGCCGACGAGGTTCATCTCGAGCGCCTTGTTCGCGCCCGCGAGCCGCGGCAGCCGCTGCGTGCCGCCGAAGCCCGGGATGATCCCGAGCTTGATCTCGGGCTGGCCGAAGAGCGCCGACTGCGCCGCGATGCGCACGTCGCAGGCCATCGCCAGCTCGTTGCCGCCGCCGAGGGCGATCCCGTTGACCGCGGCGATGGTGGCCACGCTCGAGCGCTCGAACGAGCGCAGGAGGTCGTGCACCGACTCGAGCAGATCGCGCCCGCCGGCCTCGTCCATCTGCGTGAACGCCTTGATGTCCGCGCCCGCGGAGAAGACCAGCGGGTTGGCCGACGCGATCACGAGCGCGCGCACGCCCGAGGCCTCGACCTTCTCCCACACCGCCCGCAGGTCGGCGATGACCTGCGGCGCGATCGCGTTCATCTGGCCGTTCGCCAGCCACGCGATGGCGACGTCGCCGCGGGTCTCGAGCTTCACGACCTCGCCGGGCTGCTCGGCGTCCGGCTGCGCGTACGGGTAGAAGCCCTGGCCGCTCTTCTGGCCGAGGCGGCCCTGGGCGACGAGCCGGCGCAGCAGCAGCGGCGGCTCGAACCGCTCGCCGTAGCGCTCGGCCGCGTTCTCGAGGCGCTCGAGCACGACGTCGAGGCCCTCGACGTCGGCCTTCATGAACGGCGGCAGCAGCCCCCGCCGCGGGTCGAGGCCCGCGCCGGCCATCATCCCCACGTCGATGTCGCGGTGGGTGGCGACGCCCTCCTCGAGCACGAGCGACGCCTCGACGAACGTCTTGAGCGTGAGCAGCTCGACGAGCTCGTCCACGTCGGGCTCGGCGTCGCCCGCGAGCGCCGGCTCGCCCTGCGGCGTGTAGACCCCGTCGCCGCCGGTCTTGGCGCCGAGCTTGCCATCGGCGACGAGCCGCTGGAGCCCCTCGGGGACGTAGAAGCGATCGCCGTAGGAGTCGTGCAGGTGCTCGGCGACGTGCAGCACCGTGTCGAGGCCGAGGAGGTTGACGAGGAAGTACGGCCCCATCGGCACGACGTTCGCGGCGCCGACCCCCTCGTCGATCCTCTTGATCGACAGCCCCTTCGCCTCCTGCTCGCGCCAGACCTCCGAGATGCCCGAGTTGAGGATGCGGTTGACGACGAAGCCCGGCACCTCGCCGCAGGTGATCGGCTGCTTGCGGATCGCCTGCGCGAAGTTGACGGCCGCGGTCACGGTCTCGCTGCTGGTGTCATCGCCCTCGACGACCTCGATGAGCGGCATGATCGACGCGGGGTAGAAGTAGTGGAAGCCGACGACCTTGTCGGGCCGGTTGGTCGCCTCGCCGATCTCGGTGACCGACAGCGACGACGTGTTCGTCGCGAGGATCGCGTGGCCGGGCGTGGCGGCATCGAGCTCGGCGAAGACCGCCTGCTTGACCGCCATGCGCTCGGGCACCGCCTCGATGACGAAGTCCACGTCGCCGAAGCCCTCGTAGGTCGTCGTGCCGTGGATCCGGCCGACGACCTCGTCGAGCTGCGCGCTCGCCTGCTCGTCGGTGAGCCGCCCGCGCTCGACCTGCTTGGCCACCTGCGCCTGCGTGACGTTGCGCGCCTCGTCGACGCCCGCCTGCACGAGCGCGTCGTCGACGTCCTTGAGCACGACCGGGATGCCGGCGGAAGCGATGGTCTGGGCGATCTGGCCGCCCATGGTGCCTGCGCCGACGACGGCAGCCTTGAACACGAACATTGTCCGCAGGCTATACGGAACCCTGGCGTTCAGCTGCCAGCTCGGTGCGGAACCTGCGCAGCGTCCGCTCGAGCGATTCGCGCTGGGTCCGGCGGATGAAGACCAGGTCGACGATCGCCATCCACGGCGACGGGGACTTGAGCGCGTAGCTCAGCTCGAGGCTGACGATCGCCCCGCCCTCGGCCGGCGCGAAGCTCACCACCTGGGTGCCGGTGATCTTCTCGTCGTCGACCTCGAGGGTCTGCCCCTCGCGCGCGGCGTAGGCGGTGACGCGCTCCTGCACGCGCCCGCGGCCGCCGGGCTTGGAGTCCCACAGCACGCGCGCTCCCGGGTGCGGCCAGTCGCCTTCGAGCCGCGCGATGTGGTGCAGGCCGTCGATGAAGGTCGGCCAGCGCTTGGTGTCGTACCAGAGCGCTTCGGCCTCGCTGGCCAGGGCCGGGACCTGGATGCTGGCGCGCACGCGGGACACGGTCAGAGCTGAAGCTCGGAACGGATGAGGTCGAGGCTGCGCGCGACGGCGTCCAGGCGCGGCGCGAGCTCGACGGCGAGCGCCTGGCGCTCGGCCTCCCCCGCGTCCGTGAGCCCGTAGAAGCGCCGCGACCGCCGCTCGGGGTGCTCCCACTCGCCGGCCACGAGGCCCTCGGCCTCGAGCTCGCGCAGCAGCGGATACATCGTGTTCGGGTTCACCGCGATGAGCCCGCCGCTGACGCGGCTCACGCGCTCCATGAGCTGGCCGCCGTAGGACGGCGCGTCGCGCAGGAAGTGCAGGACGAGCAGCCGCAACAGCCCCGCGCGGCGCAGCTCGCCGACGAGCGGGTCCTGCGATCCGGCGCCCCGCGCGCCCGCCGCGGCCCGCGCGGTTTCCAGGGGCGCGGCCTCGGCGACGGCGCGATCCGTGCGGCGGGGGGACATCGCACCTAGCATCTCAGGGCATGCGGATTCTCGTCACCGGCGCCAGCGGCAAGGTCGGCCGCGCCGCCGTCGATGCAGTGCTCGAAGCCGGCCATGACGTCACCGCCTCGGACCTGGGTGCGCCGGTGTTCGAGCGCGAGGAGCGCGGGCAGGCCGCGTACGTGCAGGCCGACCTCACCGACGCGGGCCAGGCCTTCGCGGTCGTGCGGGGCCACGACGCCGTCATCCACGCGGCGGCGATCCCGGCGCCGACTGCCAACCCCGCGCACGTCGTCTTTCACAACAACATCATGTCGACGTTCAACGCGATCGAGGCGGCGGTGCGCTGGGGCGTCGGGCGCTTCGTCAACGTCTCGTCCGAGACGGTGCCAGGGTTCTTCTTCCCCGAGCGCCCGTTCCTGCCCGACTACGTGCCGGTCGACGAGGAGCACCCGGTCCGCCCGCAGGATCCGTACGCGCTGTCCAAGTCCTTCGGCGAGCAGCTCATGGACGCGGCGGTGCGCCGCTCGGACATCCGCTGCATCTCGATCCGGCCGTCGTGGGTGCAGTGGGAGGGCAACATCGAGCGCAACCTCGGCCCGTTCGTGCGCGGCGAGGACGAATCGCCGAGCCCCGGGTTCTGGGGCTACACCGATGTCTACGACCTCGCCGATGCGCTGCGTCTGGCGGCCGAGTCCGACCTGTCCGGGCACGAGGTCTTCTACGTCGCGCAGGACGACAACTCGGCCGGGCGCCCGCTTGTCGAGCTCGTCGAGCGCTTCTACGGCGACAAGGTCACGCTGCGCGACCTGCCGCGCCCCGACGCGTCGGGGATCACGTGCGCCAAGGCCAAGCGCATGCTCGGCTGGCGCCCCACGCGCACGTGGCGTGACTACCTCGACGACGACGGGCGCCTTCGCACCGCCCGGTGACCGGCGAGTGGGAGATCGAGCGCCTCGACGTGGACGCGTACCTCGACCGCGTCGAGTACGCCGGCGACACCTCGCCGACGGCGCAGACCCTCGCGGCGCTGCACCGCGCGCACCTCGCGACGATTCCGTTCGAGAACCTCGACATCGTGCTCGGTCGCGGCATCGAGGTCGACCTCGACAGCGTCCAGGCCAAGCTGGTGCGCCGCCGGCGCGGCGGCTACTGCTTCGAGCACGGCCTCCTGTTCGCCGCCGCGTTGGAGCGGCTGGGCTATGCCGTCGACCGCCTGCTCGCACGGGTCGGCGACGACGGGGAGCGCCCGCGGCCGCGCACGCACATGACGCTGCGCGTGCACGTCGACGGGGAGGCGTGGCTGGCCGACGTCGGCTTCGGCAACGGGATCCTCGAACCCGTGTCGTTCGCCGGCGACGGCGCCGTCACCCAGGAGGGATGGACCTTTGCGCTGGCCGCCGCCGGCGCGCACGCGTGGCGGCTGCGCGAGCGCGTGGGCGAGGAGTGGACGACGCGCTACGCCTTCGACGACCAGCGCGTGTACCCGGCGGACATCGTCATGGCCAACCACTTCACGTCGACGTTCCCGCGCTCGCCGTTCGTTGGCCAGGCCGTCGTGGTGCGCAGGGACGGCGAGGTCACGCGCCGGCTCGTCGGCCGCCGGCTCAGCGTCACGCGCCCGGACGGGTCGACCGACGAGCGCGACCTCGGCGACGATGAGGTCGCCGAGGTGTTGCTCGAGGTCTTCCGCCTGCCGCTCCGGCAGGAGGAGCTGACGGCGCTTTAGACCGCGACCGTCGTCGGCTCGGGGATCTGGCGCGGCAGCAGCGTCTCGCGCGCGATGACGAGGCGCTGGATCTGCGAGGTGCCCTCGTAGAGCTGCATGATCTTCGCGTCGCGCATGAGCTTCTCGACCGGGTAGTCCTTGATGAAGCCGTAGCCGCCGTAGACCTGGACGGCGTCGGTGGCGACCTCCATCGCGGTGTCCGCGGCGAAGCGCTTGGCGTGCGAGCTCTCGATCGTGTTGCGCTTGCCCTGGTCGAGCAGGACCGCCGAGTTCCAGGTGGCCAGGCGCGACAGGTGCACCTTGGTCGCCATGTCGGCGATCATGAACTGGATCGCCTGGTGCATGGCGATCGGCACGCCGAACTGCACGCGCTCCTTGGAGTACTCGGTGGCGAACTCGAACGCCGCGCGCGCGATGCCGGTCGCCATCGCCGCGACGCCGGGGCGCGTGCGGTCGAGGGTCATCATCGCGAGCTTGAAGCCCTTGTTCTCCTCGCCGAGGAGGTAACGCTCGTGGACCTCGGTGTCGTTGAACGTGATGGTCGCGGTGTTGGACGCCCGCTGGCCCATCTTGTCTTCCTTCTTGTCCACGATCACCGTGTCGTCCTTGCGCACGAGGAACGCGGAGATACCGCGGTGGCCGGCCTCGGGGTCGGTCTTCGCGTAGACGGTGAACCAGTCGGCGTAGCCGCCGTTGGTGATGAAGCACTTCGAGCCGTTGAGGACGTATGTGTCGCCGTGCTTCTTGGCGCGGGTGCGCATGCCCGAGACGTCGGAGCCGGCGTCGGGCTCGGTGAGGCAGAACGACGCGAGCTTGGGTTCCTCGACGAGCTCGCCGAAGTACTCGCGCTTGACCTCGTCTGACGCGCCGATGTGCACCGGCGCGCCGGCGAGCCCGTTGGCGCCGAGCGAGGTCGCGATGCCCGAGCAGCCCCACGAGATCTCCTCCTCGATCAGCGTGCCGTCCATGTAGGTCAGGCCGGGGCCGCCGTACTCCTCCGGGACGTGGACGTTCATGAGGCCCAGCTCATGAGCCTTGTCGATGATCTCCTGCGGCCAGGTCCCGTCCCTGTCGTAGTCCCACGCGACAGGCCGGATCTCCTTGGCGGCGAAGTCGTGCGCAAGCTCGCGCAGCGCCTTCTGCTCGTCGGTGAGGGTGAAGTCGACCACTCTATGTTCTCCTTGAGAGGCGATTGACTGGTCAGTCAATCGCTGTTCTGAACGGAAGCGTACTCCCAAGAGAATCCGGCCGTCAACGACCATCCGGCCAGGGACAATGGGTGCGTGCAGGACGCGTTCGGAATCGTCCTCGTGATCGTCGTGGCGGTATCGGCGATCGTGGCCGTCGTCGCCTTCGTAGGGGCCGGGAAGACGTACGAGCAGATCGGCCGCGGCGGGATGTCGCTGGACAACGATCGGCCGGTGCCGGAGGCGTCGCCCGCGGTCGCGGCGGCGGAGATCCGGCAGATGCTCGAGGCGCGCAACGCC
>DATFRW010000001.1:0-13827 GCA_035262945.1 Solirubrobacteraceae bacterium | reverse complement strand
CCGACCACCACGGCTACGGCAAGGTCGTGGCGACCAAGGACAGCTTCGACTGCCAGATGGTCCGCCTGCAGACGATCAAGAAGCGCTCGACCGCGAAGCTCCCGTCCACCGGCATGCGCTACCGCGTCGCCCGCGGCCAGCAGTCGATCAAGGGCACCTCGATGTAGATGGCCGCGCTGTGGGCGTTCGTCGGCGTCGCGGCCCTGGTGATCGTCACGCCGGGGCCCGACACCGCGCTCACGGTGCGCAACGTGCTGCTCGGCGGCCGCGCCTCGGGCGTGGCGACCGCGGCCGGCGTGGCGATCGGGCAGGCGACGTGGACGCTCGCCGCGAGCGCCGGCATCGCCGCCCTGCTCGTCGCGTCCGAGCCCGCGTTCCTGGCGGTGAAGTTCGCGGGCGCCGCCTACCTCGTGTTCCTCGGCGTGCACAGCCTCGCCGCGGCGCTACGCGGCCGCCACGCCGAGGCCGCGCCGAGCCGCGCCCCACGTGGGCTGCGCCCGGCAGCCGCATTGCGCCAGGGCGTCCTCAACGACCTCGGCAACCCGAAGATGGCGGTTTTCTTCACGACGCTGCTGCCGCAGTTCGCGCCCTCGCACGGTCCGACCTTCGTCGTGCTCCTCGGGTTCGGCCTGCTGTTCTGCGCGATGACCTTCGCGTGGCTGTGCGTCTACTCGGTCGTGGTGGCCCGGGCGGGCGCGGCGCTGCGGCGCCCGCGCATCCGCCGCGTGCTCGACGCGGTCATGGGCGCCGCGCTCGTCGCCCTCGGCGTGCGGGTGGCGGCCGAGGGCAGGTAGGGTCGACGCCTCCGGTGCCGAACCGCCGCCCACAGCTCAAGATCGTCGCGCCGGCCGCCTCGCCCGAGGAGGCCGCGGCGGTCGTCGCCGCGCTCGAGCGCTTCATGCGCGAGACGGCGCCGACACCGGCCCCGCCGCCCGAGCGCCCGAGCGCGTGGGTCGAGGCGGCGCGCCTCGAGGCGGTCGATCGCGAACAGCGCCTCGAGCGCTGGGCCTGACGCGACCGTTAGCGCCAACGCGCCAACTCCCGGCGGTAGTGTCGATCTCGCCGGTAGCCGCCCGTCGTCACGACGCACCGCCGGCAACCGGCGCCGGCACGACACAGGAGGACCTGATGCCCCAGTACATGCTCCTCATCTATGGCGACCCCTCGAACGGCCCCGCCCAGGGCACTCCGGAAGCGGAGGCGCACATGAAGGAGTGGTTCGACTACACCGAGGGCCTCCGGTCCTCCGGCGCCTTCGTCAGCGGCGAGGCGCTGCAGCCCCCGACGACCGCCACGACGGTCGCTCAGCGCAACGGCGAGCGCGTCGTCACCGACGGGCCCTTCGCCGACACCAAGGAGTGGCTGGGCGGCTACTACGTCGTCGAGGCAGCCGACCTCGACGCCGCGATCGATCACGCGTCGCGCATGCCGAACATCGGCTACGGGTCGGTCGAGGTCCGGCCGGTGCACGTGTTCGATTGAGCGTCGAGCAGGCCTTCCGCGAGGAATCCGGGCGCGTCCTCGCGACGCTGATCCGCCACCTCGGCGGCGACTTCGCGCTCGCCGAGGACGCGCTGCAGGATGCCTTCGCCGTCGCGCTGTCGACCTGGCCGCGCGACGGCGAGCCGGAGAACCCCGGCGCCTGGATCACCACCGCGGCGCGGCGCAAGGCGATCGACCGCCTGCGCCGCGAGCGCGGCATCCGCGACCGCCTGCCCGCCCTCCAGAGGCTGATGGAGCTCGAACGCAACGACGAGGACCCCGAGGACGAGAGCGCGCTCGTCGATGACCGCCTGCGCCTCGTCTTCACCTGCTGTCATCCGGCGCTGTCGATGGACGCGCGCGTCGCGCTGACCCTGCGCACGCTCGGCGGCCTGAGCACCGCGGAGATCGCCCACGCGTTCCTCACCACGGAGCCGACGATGGCCCAGCGGCTCGTCCGCGCCAAACGCAAGATCGCCGCCGCGCACATCCCCTACCGCGTGCCCGGCGACGCCGAGCTGCCCGACCGGCTGGCGGGCGTGCTCGCGGTCGTCTACCTCATCTTCAACGAGGGCTACGCGGCCAGCGCCGGCGGGCGGCTCGTCCGCGACGACCTCTGCGAGGAGGCCGTCCGCCTCGCCCGGCTGCTCGTCGAGCTCATGCCCGACGACCCCGAGGCCGCAGGCCTGCTCGCGCTCATGCTCATCCACGACGCACGGCGACCCGCGCGCGTCGACGACGCGGGCGAGTACGTCGCCCTCCCCGACCAGGATCGTTCGCGCTGGGACGCGGGCCGCCTGGTCGAAGGCCGCGCGCAGCTCGAGCGCGCACTGCGCCTGCGGCGTGTCGGTCCGTATCAGCTGCAGGCGGCGATCGCGTCTCTGCACTGCGAGCCGAGGGTCGACTGGCCGCAGGTCGCCGGGCTGTACAAGCTGCTCGGCTGCATGGCGCCCTCGCCGGTGGTCGAGGTCAACCGCGCGGTGGCGCTGGGCATGGCCGGCGACCCCGACGCCGGCTTGCGCGTCCTCGACGCGGTCGACCTCGATCGCTACCAGCCGCTCCACGCGGCGCGCGCCGAGCTGCTGCGCCGCAGCGGCGACCGCGAAGGCGCCGATGGCGCCTACGAGCGCGCGATCGCGCTGAGCTCGAACGCCGTCGAGCGGGCCGAGCTCGAGCGCCGTCGCGCCGCCTTGTAGCCCGACTCTCGGCTGATTCCCAGGGGTTTCTTCACTACCGCCGGTTGACTCGGAGCGGTCACCGACGAAAGGAGGACGGCGCATGTTTCGACGCCTGTCAGGCGTAATCGCCGCCCTGGTAGTGATCGGCGCGCTCGCGGGCGCGGCGGTCGCCTACGCGGCGAGCGGAACCTCGTCCACACAGAGCACGCCGACGCCGAGCGCACCGAACGGGGCGCAGTCGGCGCCTCAGCCTGAGCAGATGCCGGCCGCGGCGCAGCCGCACCATGGCAACTGCCCGGGTATGGGCGGCGGCTCGTCGGGCTCGGGAGGTTCGAGTGGCTCCGGCGGCTCGAACGGCTCGTCCGCGTACGGTGGGCCGAGCGGCTCACCGAGCTACGGCGTCTAACGCCGATCAGCGTGGCGTGGCTTCGCCGTCCCTCCGGGGCCGCGTTACGCGCCCTCTTCCTCGCCGCGCTCCTCATCGCCGTCGCCGGCTGCGGCGGCGGCTCGCGACCGTCGGGACCGCGCGCGGCGGTCTACGCGACGGGGCTGCCAACCGTCTCGGCCTTCGCCCTGGACGCCCGCGGGCGGCTGTGGGCGACGACCTCGGCCGCTAGCGACCACCGCAAGGACGGCGTCTACCTCATCCCGCCCGCGGGCGCGCGCCCGGTGAAGGTCATCGGCGGCGTGCACGGGCCGCTCGGCCTCACCTGGTACCGCGGCACGCTCTACGTCGCGTCGCTCGGCCGCGTCGAGGCCTTCAGCGGCCTCCACGGGACGCGCTTCGCCCACCGCGAGACGATCCTCCGCGAGCCCTCCGGCCACGGCTGGAACAACGGGATCGTCGCCCTGCCCAACGGCCGCCTCGCGATGGGCATCTCCTCCGCGTGCGACCACTGTAAGCCGACGTCGAAGTGGTCCGCGTCGATCGTCACCTTCCGCCCCGACGGCAGCGACGTCCGCCTCTTCGCCAAGCACATCAGGGCGCCCTACGGCCTCGCCCGCTACCCCGGGTCGAGCGACCTGCTGGTGAGCATGAACCAGCGCGACGACCTGGGAGCGCGGACGCCCGGCGACTGGCTCGCGCGCGTCGGCGCGGGCCAGGACTGGAGCTTTCCGGAGTGTTACGGCCAGCCCGGCACGGCCTGCGCCGGCGTCCCCGCGCCGATCGCGGTGCTCGACAAGCACGCTGCGGCCGGCGGCGTCGCCGTCAGCGGGCGGACCGCGTTCGTCGCCGAGTGGCAGGCCGGGCGCGTGCTCGCGGTGTCGCTCACCGGCACGCGCGCGACGGCGACCCCGTTGCTGACGGGCATCAGGAACCCGCTAGCGATGGCGACGACCCCCGATGGCGCACTCTTCGTGGGCGATTGGGGTACGGGGAAGATCTACCGGGTGGCGAGCGCGGGCAAATAGCTAAATCCGGGTCGGCATTTGATACGTTTGCGTGCCCCGCGCACGCGAGCAAGGAGACCGACCCTTATGGAGCCCGCTTCTCTCCCCGTGGCCAAGGGCCGGGGCTCGATCGAGGATCCGGAAGTCCTCGAGAACGTCCCTGGCCATGTCATCCCCGTCCTCGAGCGCGAGTTCGACGACTTCGACACCGAATCGGCCAAGTTCCTCCGCGGCGAGACGCCCGAGAACGAGTTCATCGGCTTCCGCCTGAAGCAGGGCGTCTACGGGCAGCGCCAGCCCGACGTGCAGATGGTGCGGGTCAAGCTGCCCATGGGCGGCATCACGCCCGAGCAGCTCGAGGCCTTCGCGGACGTCATCGACGAGTACGTCCCGCTGAAGAAGGGCCACATCACGACGCGGCAGAACATCCAGATGCACCACGTGCCCCTGGACGACGCGGCGAAGCTCATCCGAAAGCTGTCCGACGCGGGGCTGTCGAGTCGCGAGGGCTGCGGGAACACCGTGCGCAACGTCACCGGCGACCCGTGGGCCGGCGTGGCGCCCGACGAGCTCTTCGACCTCACCCCCTACGCGGGTGCGTACGTGCGCTACTTCGTGCGCCACCCGACCACGCAGCTCATGCCGCGCAAGGTCAAGACGGCGTTCGACGCCTCCCCCGCGGATCGCGCGCTGACCGGCATCCACGACATCGCGTTCATCGCGCGCGAGCGCGACGGGGAGCGCGGCGTCGAGGTGCGCGTGGGCGGCGGCACCTCGATCATGCCGCGCGTCGCGCCCACGCTGTATGAGTTCGTCGGCCTCGACGACGGCGAATACCTCGAGGTGGCCGAGGCGGTGCTGCGCATCTTCGACCGCCAGGACTGGCTGCGGGTCAACCGCGCGCGCGCCCGCCTCAAGGTCATGGTCGACAAGATCGGCATCGACGAGTTCCGCAGGCTCGTCGACGAGGAGCGCCAGGGCGACTGGGTCGACGAGCGCGAGTTCGACGTCGCCGGCCTGCGCCTGGACGTCGACGAGGAGGACCGCGCGCCCGCGGTCCCGTCGTCATCTGCCTCGCCCAACGGCGACGGCAGCGAGTTCGAGCGCTTCGTGGCCGCCAACGTCTCCGCCCAGAAGCAGGACGGGTTCTCCGCCGTCCAGCTCCACATCCCGCGCGGCGATCTCACACCGTCGCAGCTGCGCTCGCTGGCGGACATCGCCCGCACCTACTCGGGCGGCTGGGTGCGTACCACGGTGCACCAGAACCTCGTCCTGCGCTGGGTGCGCGACGAGGCCCTCTACGAGGTCTGGCGCGCGCTGTGCGAGATCGACCTCGGTCACGTCGGCCCCGACACCATCGCCGACGTCGTCTCGTGCCCGGGCACCGACTCGTGCAAGCTCGGCATCACGTCGTCGATGGGGCTGAACGCCGCGCTCCGCGAGCGGATCGCGGACATGAACATCACCGACCCGCTCACGCGCAAACTGCACATCAAGATGAGCGGCTGCCCGAACGGCTGCTCGCAGCACCACATCGCGAACATCGGGTTCTACGGCGCGTCGATCAAGGTCGGCGAGCACACGATCCCCGCCTACGTCGCCCACATCGCCGGCAACTACGAGGGCGGCGACATCGTCTACGGCCAGCGCCTGAAGGTCCGCCTGCCCTCCAAGCGGGTGCCCGACGCCGTCGAGCGCTGGGTCCGCTTCTACGAGCGCGAGCGCAACGACGGCGAGGAGTTCAACGCGTTTGCCGCCCGCGTCGGGACGAAGGCGTTCGAGGACGAGGTCCGCGAGCTCGCCCTCCCCATGGAGTTCGGGCTCGCGACGATGGAGCAGTTCATGGACTGGGGCAAGAACGTCCCGTTCGTCGTGCAGCGGGGCGAGGGCGAGTGCGCGGTCTGAGCGACACGCTCGAGCGCGCCGCGCAGCACGAGCAGCTCGTCTTCCTGTGCTCCTTCCAGAAGGAGGAGTCGGTGATCGTCGACGAGCTGCTGCGCGTGGCGCCGCACGCCCGCGTGGTGACGATCGACACCGGCGTGCTCTTCCCCGAGACGCTGCAGACCTGGCGCGCGTTCGAGAAGCGCTTCGGCGTCCACGTCGACGTCGAGGACGCGACCGGTCCGTGGACCGGCCCTGAGCAGTGCTGCGGCGATGCGAAGGTCGCCGCGCTGGAGCGCGCGCTGTCCGGCGCCGACGCGTGGGTCACCGGCATCCGCCGCGAGCAGGCGGCCACCCGCGCCAACGCCGAGTTCGTCGAGTGGGACGACAAGCGCTCGATGTGGAAGTACAACCCGCTCGCCGACTGGACCGAGAAGGACGTCTGGGCGCGCATCTTCGAGCGCGACCTGCCCTACCACCCGCTCCACGACCAGGGCTACGCATCGATCGGCTGCGCGCCGTGCACGCAGCCCGGCAGCGGCCGCGACGGCCGCTGGGCAGGCACCGACAAGATCGAGTGCGGGATCCACATCGCGTGATCGACCCGCTCGTCATTGCGTTCGGGCTTGGCGTCGGCGTGCTCATCGGGCTGACCGGGATCGGCGGCGGCTCGCTGATGACCCCGCTGCTCATCCTCTTCGCCGGCGTCCAGCCGGTCGTGGCGATCGGGACCGATCTCGCGTACGGCGCGATCACCAAGACCGTCGGCGGCTGGCGACACCTGCGCTCGGGCACCGTCGACCTCGGCGTGTCGAAGTGGTTGGCGGTCGGCTCGGTGCCCGGCTCGATCGCCGGCGTGCTCGTGGTCGATGCGCTGCACGACCGCTACGGCGACGGCTTCGACACGACGCTGCTGGGGCTCGTCGCCGCCGCGCTGTTCATCGTCGCGTTCTCGGTGCTGGGGCGCTCGCTGTTCGGCATGCCCCGCGAGCGCCACAGCGTGCCGCTCACCGGGCGCGCGAAGGTGGGCGCGGCGGGGATCGGGCTCGTGCTCGGCGTCATCCTCGGGATGACGTCGGTCGGCTCGGGCGCGTTGGTCGGCCTGGCGCTGATCATGGTCTTCCGCCTCACGCCGCACCGCGTCGTCGGCACCGACGTCTTCCACGCCGCGCTCATGCTCTGGGCCGCCGGCCTGACGCACCTGTTCGTCGGCAACGTCGACCTGACCCTGATGACCAACATCCTCATCGGGTCGCTGCCCGGCGTCTGGCTCGGCACCGCGCTGCTGCCGCGCGTGCCCGCCGCCGCGCTGCGGCCCGCGCTCGGCTGCGTCCTGCTCGGCTCGGCGCTCGGCGTCGTCAGCAAGGCCGGGGCCGAGATCCCGTCGTGGACCGTGGTCGGCGTCCCGGCCCTGGTCGGCGTCGTCGCGTACGCCTTGCACCGTCTGCGCTCGCGCTCCCCGGAGGTGGCGACGGCATGAAGCTCACGCACCTGCAGACCCTCGAGGCCGAGGCGATCCACGTCATGCGCGAGGTCGCGGCCGAGCTCGAGAAGCCGGTCCTGCTGTTCAGCGGCGGCAAGGACTCCATCGTGCTGCTGCGGCTGGCCGAGAAGGCGTTCCGGCCGGCCCGCTTCCCCTTCCCGCTCATGCACGTCGACACCGGGCACAACTTCCCGGAGGTCATCGCGTTCCGCGACCGCCGGGTGGCCGAGCTCGGCGAGCGGCTGATCGTCGCCAGCGTGCAGGAGTCGATCGACGCGGGGCGCGTGGTCGAGGAGACCGGCCCGCGCGCGTCGCGCAACCGCCTGCAGACGACGACGCTGCTCGACGCGATCGCCGAGCATGGCTTCGACGCGGCGTTCGGCGGCGCCCGCCGCGACGAGGAGCGGGCGCGCGCGAAGGAGCGGATCATGTCGTTCCGCGACGACTTCGGCGGCTGGGACCCCAAGGGCCAGCGGCCCGAGCTGTGGAACATCTACAACGGGCGCATCCGCCGCGGCGAGCACGTGCGCGTGTTCCCGCTGAGCAACTGGACCGAGCTCGACGTCTGGCAGTACATCGCCACCGAGGGCCTCGAGGTCCCGTCGATCTACTACGCCCACGAGCGCGAGGTCTTCCGCCGCGACGGGATGCTCTACGCCATGTCGCCGTTCGTGCAGCTCATCGACGGCGAGGAGCCGTTCACCGACAGCGTGCGCTACCGGACGGTCGGCGACATGTCCTGCACCGGCGCCGTGCGCTCGACCGCGACCCTCCTCGACGACGTCGTGGCCGAGATCGCCGCGACGGAGATCACCGAACGCGGCGAGACGCGCGCGGACGACCGCGTCAGCGAGGCCGCGATGGAGGACCGCAAAGTTGCTGGCTACTTCTAGCGATCTCCTCCGCCTGGCCACGGCGGGCTCCGTCGACGACGGCAAGTCGACCCTCATCGGCCGGCTGCTGCACGACGCCAAGGCGATCCTCGCCGACCAGCTCGACGACCTGCGCGGCCGCGACGGCGAGCTCGACCTCGCCCGCCTGACCGACGGGCTGCGCGCCGAGCGCGAGCAGGGCATCACGATCGACGTCGCCTACCGCTACTTCGCCACGGCGCGGCGGACGTTCATCCTGGCCGACACGCCCGGCCACGTGCAGTACACGCGCAACATGGTCACGGGCGCCTCGACCGCCGACCTGGCGATCGTGCTCGTCGACGCGCGCAACGGCGTGGTCGAGCAGACGCGCCGCCACGCGTTCATCGCCTCGCTGCTCGGCATTCCCCACCTCGTCGTCGCGGTCAACAAGATGGACCTCGTCGACTGGTCGGAGGAGGTCTTCGACGGCGTGGTGCGCGACGTCTGCGCGTTCCGCGACCAACTGCCGTCGGTGCGCGACGTCGCGTACGTCCCGATTAGCGCGCTGCGCGGGGACAACGTCGTCGAGCCCTCCGACGAAATGCCGTGGTACGGCGGGCTGCCGCTGCTCGAGCAGCTCGAGACCGTCGAGATCGAGGCAGACCGCAACGCCGACGAGCTGCGTTTCCCCGTCCAGTACGTCATCCGCGACGGCGCCAGCGACTACCGCGGCTACGCCGGCCAGGTCGCCGGCGGCGTGCTCCGCCCCGGCGACGAGGTGCTCGTCCTCCCGTCCGGGCGCGTGAGCACGGTCGAGGCCATCGACACCTACGATGGCCCGCTCGCCGAGGCGTTCGCGCCGATGAGCGTCACGGTCCGGCTCGCCGACGACCTCGACGTCTCACGCGGCGACCTCATCTGCCGGCCCGGCGACCGCCCCGCGCTGGCGCGCGACCTCGTCGCCGACGTGTGCTGGATGGCCGACGCCCCGCTGCGCCCCGGCGGGCGCTACGCGATCAAGCACGCCACGCATTCGGCGCGCGCGATCGTCGACGCCATCGACGACCGGGTCGAGGTCGCGGCGCTCCAGCGCGAGCCGGGCGCCGCCGAGCTCGCGCTCAACGACATCGGGCGCGTGCGCCTGCGCACTTCCAAGCCGCTGGCGTTCGACGCCTACGCGCGCAACCGCGCCACGGGCTCGTTCATCCTCGTCGACGAGGCGACGAACGACACCGTCGGCGCGGGCATGATCGTCACGTCTTAGAGAGTCCTACTGCGGGTAGGGTGCCGCCATGCGCAAGGTACTTTGCTGCGCCGGCGTGCTCTTCGCCGTCGGCGCATCCACAGCGGTGGCCGACGACTATGTCGTCGTCTACCAGGAGGGGGTCAGCACCACCGCTGCCCATCAGGCCATCCGCGACGCGGGCGGCACCATCGTGAAGGAGAACGCCGACGTCGGGGTGGCGACGGTGCGCTCGAGCGATCCGGCCTTCGCCCAGAAGGCCGACGCCCAACGCGCGCTCTACGGCTCGACAGCGGCCAACGCGGTCGTGGGCCGGGCACCCGACGCCAAGCCGCGCTGGCG
Source organism: Solirubrobacteraceae bacterium (assembly GCA_035262945.1). Lineage (GTDB taxonomy): Bacteria > Actinomycetota > Thermoleophilia > Solirubrobacterales > Solirubrobacteraceae > JAOPZW01. Next base: position 3,972 of record DATFRW010000001.1, on the reverse strand, counting down.
CGACGTCGAGCGCGAAGGTGGCAGTTTCAAGGGTCGGGGGCCGCGCCCCAACAAACCGGTCAACGGCGACCCGCTGTCCGGTCTGCAGTGGGACATGCAGCTGATCGGCGCCACGCCGAGCGGCTCGTACGCCCGCCAGCAGGGCAGCCACGCCGTGCGCGTGGGCGTCCTCGACACCGGCATCGACGGCAGCCATCCGGACATCGCGCCGAACTTCGACCGGGCGCTGAGCCGGAACTTCGTCACCGACAACCCGGTTCCGGGCATCGACGACGGGCCGTGCGAGCACCCGTCCTGCATCGACCCGGTGGATGAGGACGACGACGGCCACGGTACGCACGTCGCCGCCACGATCGGCGGCGCGCTGAACGGCATCGGCATGGCCGGCGTGGCACCGAAGGTCGACCTGGTCAACATCCGGGCGGGACAGGACTCCGGGTTCTTCCTGCTCCAGCCGTCGGTGGACGCGCTCACCTATGCCGGGGACGTCGGCATCGACGTGGTCAACATGTCGTATTACATCGATCCGTGGCTGTACAACTGCACGGCGAATCCGGCAGACAGCCCGGAGCAGCAGGCCGAGCAGCGCACGGTCATCGAGGCGACGCAGCGCGCGGTGAACTACGCCAGGGCGCGAGGCGTGACGCTGATCGCGGCGGCGGGCAACGAGTCCACTGACCTCGGGAACCCGACGTTCGATGACACGAGCCCGGACTTCGGGCTGCCTCCGCACGATCGGACGATCAACAACGGCTGCCTGAGCATGCCGTCGGAGGCCAACGGCGTGCTCGACGTGTCGTCGGTTGGCCCGGTCAACTCGGCGATGTCACCGTTCCCGCGCAAGGCGTTCTACTCGAACTACGGCGTCGAGCAGATCGTCGTGGCGGCGCCCGGCGGCGACAGCCGCGAGTTCTTCGGCACGCCGCAGTTCAACGCGCCTGAGAACCGGATCCTCGCGGCCTACCCGCTGAACGTGGCGCAGTCGTGCGGCGAGGTCAACGCCAACGGCGTGCCCAACGGCAACACGCTGTGCGACCCGGCCAATCTGGGCGTCAGCGTTCCGAAGGCCGTGCCGCTCGTGCGCAACTGCGCCAACGGCACGTGTGCCCTGTACCAGTGGATCCAGGGCACGTCGATGGCCGCCCCGCACGCCGTTGGCGTGGCGGCGCTCATCGTCGCGGAGAAGGGCAAGCGCGACCGCCGCACCGGCGGGCTGACGCTCGACCCCGACAAGACGGAGCGACTGCTGCGCAAGACGGCGACGGATACGCCGTGCCCGGCGCAGGAGCCGTTCGTGTACCCGAGCAACCCCGGGGTCTTCGACGCCACGTGCGTCGGGACGCCGGCGTTCAACGGGTTCTACGGCGACGGCATCGTCAACGCCCTCGCCGCATCCAAGGCCGGTTAGGAGGACGGGCGGAGCGGCTGGCTCAGGCCAGCCGCTCCATCCCCGGCTTGGACAGGTGCAGCACGTGGTAGCGCGTGGGCTCGGATTCGAGCTGGTCGATCGGCCACGTCCAGAGGGCGAAGCGCACGAGCCGCCAGGCGGTCGGATCGATCGCCGCGGCCCATGAGTGCAGGCCGGGCTGGCCGCAGCGCCGCCTGCCGAGCGCGTCCTCCTGCTCGCTGACATCGTCGACGGCCGCATCGGCCGGCAGCGCCGCGACCTCGCGCGTCGCGGTGACCGGCGTCTCGCCGAAGGCCGGGCCGCGGTGGAACGCGACGCCCAGCCACGTGTCGACCTGCGGACGCCCGAACGAGGCGTGGATGCCGGCGAAGCCCTCGCCCCACAGGAAGGCCCCCATCCCGCGGGGGTCGAGCCAGAGGTAGAACGGCGCGTAGCGATTGGCGGTCGCCCCGGCCGCACCGGCTTCGGTCATGAGGTACGCCTTGAGCCCCAGGCCCGGGAACGCGTCGGTGAACGCGCCCCGCTCGGCGACCCGCCGGCGGATGATCTCCATGTCGTAGTCGGCCGGCAGGTCGATCGAGTACTGCATCGCGATCATTTCGGTGCGCGCCTCTCCGTTCGAGTGCTCAGGGACAACCCCTAGGGGCCATTCCCAATGGTGCGGGAACGTCGCCGCCTCGATCCTTTTCTCACCATGACCGACGAGACGAATCCGCCCGAGCCGCCGGAGCCCGGCCCCGAGGACCCGACGCGGGAGCAGCCACCCGCGGAGCCTCCCACGACCCCGCAGCAGGAGCCCCGCCGCCTCTACCGCTCGCGCAGCGACAAGGTGATCGCGGGCGTCTGCAGCGGCATCGCCAACTACTTCCGCATCGACCCCGTCATCGTGCGCGTCCTCGCGGTCGCGCTGATCTTCCTGGGCGGCGCCGGCGTCTTCGCCTACATCGCCGCGTGGCTGCTCATGCCCAACGAGGGCGAGGGCGGCGGCCCCGCCGAGGGCCCCTCGCGCGGCCTCACCGTCGCCGGCGCGATCGTGCTCATCATCGCGATCGCGATCGCGTTTCCCTTTCACGGGAGCTGGTGGGGCGGTGGATGGTCGCTCCTGCCGCTCGGGCTCATCGCCCTGGCGGGCCTGCTCGTCTGGCGGCTGGCTTCCGGTGAGCGGCCTCAAGGCGACGCGCGCGCGATCGTCCGCGCGATCGGGCTCGGCGTCCTCATCCTCGCCGGCTGCGTCGTCCTCGCCTTCGGCGCGGCCTGGGCCGCGGCCGCGGGCGGCAACGGCGTGGTGGCCGGCTTCGTGGTCGCTGCCGGGCTGGCGCTCATCGTCGGCGCCTTCGTCAGCCCTCGGGCCGCGCGTTGGATGATCGTCCCCGCGCTGGCGGTTGCGCTTCCTGCCGGCGCCGTGGCGGCCGCGGACATCGACGTCAAGGGCGGGTACGGCGATCGCACCTACAGCCCCGCCACCAGCGCCGCGGTGCGCGACCACTACCGCGTCGGCGCGGGCAAGCTCGTCGTCGACCTGCGCGGCGCGCACCTCACACCCGGCGACCACGCGATCAAGCTCGACGTCGGCGTCGGCGAGGCGCAGCTCGTCGTGCCGCCGAACGTGTGCGTGTCGAGCGACACCCATCTCGGCATCGGCGGCGTCCAGGTCTTCAACCGCGACACCGGCGGCATCGACGTCGACCACCAGGACGAGCGCATCGCGCCGCCCGGCACACCGCGCGTGGTCGTCGACGCGAACGTCGGCATCGGAGCGTTCACCGTCCACCACCGCCCCGACCAGGGCTGGCGGCGAACGCCGGGCAACCGGGCCTGTTTGTGAGGCGCGTCGACCTCACCGCGCTCGTCGCCGGCGTCGGCCTCCTGGTCTTCGGCGGCGTCCTCCTGGCCGATGCGCTCGACGCCATCCACCTGACCTTCGCGGCGTACGCGCCGCTGGCGTGCTTTCTCGTCGGCGACGTCCTGCTCGCCGCCGGGCTGACCCGCCGCGACTGACCCGCCCGCGGCGCTGGCATGATCGACGGAACGATGGCCTCGACCCCTACGCGTGCACCACTGCGCCGGGCCCCATCGAACTGGGGCCCGGGCGTCTGCGCGGGGCTGGGCCGCCATCTCGGCATCGACCCGCTGATCGTCCGCATCGCGTTCATCGCGGCGGCGACGGCGGGCGGCATCGGTGTCGTCATCTACCTGGCGGCGTGGGCGCTCATCCCGGCCGACACGGCCGAAGGCGCGGCGCCACGGCGCTGGCGGACGGGCCGCAGCACGATCGAGGTCGCCGTGGGCATGGCGCTGATCGTCCTCAGCCTGCTGCTCACCGCCCGCGCCCTGGGGCTGCTGTGGTCCGACGTCATCGTGTGGCCGACGGTGCTCGTGGCCGCCGGCGCCGGCCTGCTGTGGCGCCAGTCCTTCGCGGCTCCTCGCGCCGAGAAGCCCGAGCCGGCCGCGCCCGACGAGGAGCGCCGCGAGCGCACGCGCGTGCTCTCGCGCAGCGGCTTCGGCGCGGCGCTCGTCATCGCCGCCGGCGTGGTCTTCCTCTACGTGACGGGCGCGCTGTCCGC